>NZ_PDCM01000001.1:1541250-1852500 GCF_008634025.1 Streptomyces albofaciens JCM 4342
ACGCAGGCGGTGCGCGGCGCGGGAGTGCGGCGGGCGACGCGGGTGCCACGGGCGGTGCGCGGCACGGGAGCGCGGCGGCCGACGCGGGCGCCACGAGCGGTGCGCGGCACGGCGCGGGGGCCTTCTCCGGTCCCTCGGACACCCCTGGACAGTCTCGCTGACCGCCGGGTAGCTTTCGGCTGAGCAAGCGCTTAGTCGACGGGCCGGCGGTGGCCGGCCGGCGGACCTGAGGAGGCGGCGGATGCGCCGTACGGTGTTCAACGAGGATCACGAAGCGTTCCGGGAGACGATCCGCGCCTTCATCGCCGCCGAGGTCGTCCCCGTCTACGACGAGTGGATGCAGGCCGGCCAGGTCCCCCGCGACTTCTACAAGAAGCTCGGCGAACTGGGCGTCTTCGGCATCGAGGTCCCCGAGGAGTACGGCGGCGCCGGCCAGACCAGCTTCAAGTTCAACGCCGTCATCACCGAGGAGTGCGCCCGGGCCGGCGTCAGCTTCGGCGGTTCCGGCGTCCACACGGCGCTGTGCCTGCCGTACTTCCTCAAGTACGCGACCGAGGAGCAGAAGCGGCGCTGGCTGCCGCCCTTCGTCTCCGGCGACATGATGACCGCCATCGCCATGACCGAACCCGGCACCGGCTCCGACCTGGCCGGCATGAAGACCACCGCCAGGCTCTCCGAGGACGGCACCCACTACGTCCTCAACGGCGCCAAGACCTTCATCACCGGCGGCGTCCTGGCCGACCGCGTCATCGTCTGCGCCCGTACCGCTGCTCCCACCCCCGAGGACCGCCGGGCCGGCATCACCCTCCTCGTCGTCGACACCGCCTCCGAGGGCTACGCCGTCGGCCGCAAGCTGGACAAGCTCGGCCTCAAGACCTCCGACACCGCCGAACTCTCCTTCACCGACGTCAAGGTGCCCGTCGAGGACCGCCTCGGCGAAGAGGGCAAGGCGTTCTCCTACCTCGGCCGGAACCTCCCGCAGGAACGTCTCGGCATCGCCGTCGGCGCCTACGCCCAGGCCGCCGCCGCGGTCCGCTTCGCCACCACGTACGTCCAGGAGCGCGAGGTCTTCGGCAAGTCCGTCGCCTCCTTCCAGAACACCAAGTTCGTCCTCGCCGACTGCAAGGCCGAGGTCGACGCCATGCAGGCCGTCGTCGACCGCGCCCTCGACGCCCACGACGCGGGCGAACTGACCCCCGCCGACGCCGCCTCCGCCAAACTCTTCACCACCGAACGGGCCGCCGTCGTCATCGACAAGTGCCTCCAGCTGCACGGCGGCTACGGCTACATGCAGGAGTACCCGATCTCCCGCCTGTACGCCGACACCCGCGTCACCCGCATCTACGGCGGCACCAGCGAGGTCATGCGGTCCATCATCGCCAAGTCCATGGGGCTGTGAGCCTTCGCGCCCCGCTGCCGCGCCGGTGCCCCGCCCCGCGCGCCGCAGCCCGAACGAAAGCCGTACGCGCGTGAACGACGCCCTTCTCGCCCTCCTCGAACAACTCGACCTGGAACGCGTCGAGCAGGACATCTTCCGCGGCACCAGCCGCCCGTCCGTCGTGCCCCGGGTCTTCGGCGGCCAGGTCGCCGCCCAGGCCCTGGTCGCCGCCGGGCGCACGGTCCCCGAGGACCGGCCGCCGCACTCCCTGCACGCGTACTTCCTGCGCCCCGGCGACCCCGGCGCGCCCATCGTCTACACCGTCGACCGCATCCGCGACGGCCGCTCCTTCACCACCCGCCGCGTCGTCGCCGTCCAGCACGGCCAGCCGATCTTCCACCTCTCCGCCTCCTTCCAGGTGGACGAGGAGGGGATGGAACACCAGGAGCCGATGCCGTACGCACCGGACCCGCTGACCCTGCCCACCGCCGCCGAGATGCTGCCCCGCTACGCCGACCGCTTCCGCGAACCGGGCGTCGTCCAGCGCCTTCTGGAAGCACGCGCCGCCGTCGACCTGCGCTACGTGGACGCGCCCCCGTTCGGCACCGCGGGCGAGCCGCGCGAACCCCGCTCCCAGGTCTGGTTCCGTACGAACGGCAAGCTGGACGGCGCCATCGACCAGCCCTTGCTGCACATCTGCCTGGTCACCTACGTCTCCGACATGACCCTGCTGGACTCCGTACTGCTCGCGCACGGGCGCGGCGGCTGGGCGGTCGGCGACGTGGTCGGCGCGAGCCTGGACCACGCCATGTGGTTCCACCGCCCGTTCCGGGCCGACGACTGGCTCCTGTACGACCAGGAGTCACCGACCGCCCAGGGCGGGCGCGGGCTGGGCAAGGGGCGTATCTTCACGGCGGACGGGCGGCTGGTGGTGTCGGTGATCCAGGAGGGGGTCATCCGGGTGCCGCGGGGGTGATGCGGGGGCGGCGCGGGCGCGTCCCGAGGGCCGCCGCCGCTGCCCTCAGCCCAGCAGCCCCGCCGTGTCCAGCAGGTACGCCGTCAGCGGGTCGTAGTACCGCGGGCTCAGTACATGATCGTCCAGCGGAATCGTCAATTGCAGCGTGCCCTCCGCCTCGCCGAGGAACAGCGCCGGGTCGTTGCAGTCCGCGAACCCGATCGCGTCCAGGCCGCGCTGGCCCGCGCACCCGGCCCAGCCGTGATCGGCCATGACCAGATCCGGCAGCGCCTGGCCCGCCCGCTCCAGCCCGTCCAGTACGGCGGCCATCGGCGCGGGGGAGTGGGTGTGCCACAGCGTCGCGCCGCGCTCCAGCATCGCCACGTCGGCGAACTGGAACACCATGCCCTCGTCCGCCTGCAACCCGTCCGGTACGACGACGATGTCGCACCCCCGCGCCCGCAGCGCCTCGGCGGTGGCCCGGTGCACATCCAGCAGCCCGCCCGGGTGCCCGGTCGCGAACAGCACCCGCTCCCGCCCGGCGGCGGCCTTCCGCAGCCGGGCGGCCGCGCGCTCCAGAGCGTCCACCGTCAGCTCGGGGTCGATGGTGTCCTGGCCCATCCGGTGGCGGGTGTCGTCAATGACGCCGCAACGTTCCGCCATCACCGCGAGCACGTCCTGCTCATCGGTCCAGCGGTCCCCGAGCTCCAGCCCGAGCCAGTAGTGACGGTCTCCGTTGGCCAGCTTGCGGTAGTGGTCGAGGTTGTTCTCGCGCGGCGTGGCGACCTCACCGGCGATCCGGGTCCGTACGAGATGGTCGACGAGTTCGGTGCGGCTGGGAGCAGGCGGCAGTATCGGCATGAGGTCATTGTCCCTTGAAGCACCCCGCGATGGACGTGATGTCCATCGACCGGCGGCACATCACCGCAAATGTCCATGGCCACGCCGGGCCCCGCTCCCTACCTTCACCCTCATGACCACCGCATCCGCCGCTCCCGGCGCCTCCCAGGAACCCGTCGGCCCCGTCGACTCCTCCCGCGTCCCCCGCTACGCGGGCCCGGCGACCTTCGCCCGCCTGCCCCGCCTCGACCAGGTCGGCACGGCCGACGTCGCGGTGGTCGGCGTCCCCTTCGACACCGGCGTCTCCTACCGCCCCGGCGCCCGCTTCGGCGGCAACGCCATCCGCGAGGCGTCGCGCCTGCTGCGCCCGTACAACCCCGCCCAGGACGCGTCCCCCTTCGCGCTCGCACAGGTCGCCGACGCCGGCGACATCGCCGCCAACCCCTTCAACATCAACGAGGCCGTCGAGACCATCGAGGCCGCCGCCGACGACCTCCTGGACACCGGCGCCCGCCTGATGACGCTCGGCGGCGACCACACCATCGCGCTGCCCCTGCTGCGCTCCATGGCCAAGAAGCACGGCCCGGTCGCCCTGCTCCACTTCGACGCCCACCTGGACACCTGGGACACCTACTTCGGCGCCGAGTACACCCACGGCACCCCGTTCCGCCGCGCCGTCGAGGAAGGCATCCTCGACACCTCCGCCCTCTCCCACGTCGGCACCCGCGGCCCCCTGTACGGCAAGAAGGACCTCGACGACGACGAGAAGATGGGCTTCGGCATCGTCACGTCCGCCGACGTCATGCGCCGCGGCGTCGACGAGATCGCCGACCAGCTCCGCCAGCGCATCGGCGACCGCCCCCTGTACATCTCCATCGACATCGACGTCCTCGACCCGGCCCACGCCCCCGGCACCGGCACCCCCGAAGCCGGCGGCCTCACCTCCCGAGAACTCCTCGAAATTCTCCGCAGCCTCGCCACCTGCAACCTCGTCTCCGCCGACCTGGTCGAGGTGGCCCCCGCCTACGACCACGCCGAGATCACTTCGGTGGCGGCCTCGCACACGGCGTACGAACTTACGACGATCATGGCGCGGCAGATAGCGGAGAAGCGGGGGTGAAACCGGGCCGCCCGGCGCCCGGACGGGTGCCGGGCGGTCACGGCGTACCACGCTTCACAGCATGTCGGGGTCGTCCCACTGGCCCGACAGGACAGCGGCCCAGTGCGGATGCGCAGCGGCGACCGGGTCGATGTCCTCCGCCCATGCGCGCAGACTGCGCTTCGCGTCCAGCTCCTCCGCCCACACCGTGAAACCGCTCTCCGCCCGCAGCCGGGACAGGGCCAGTAGGGTGCACAGCTGCCGCAATCCGCTGCTGAGAACATGCTCCGCGACCGCGCCTTCGGTGTGCGTCGTAAGCACCCGCCCGGACGTACCGTCCAGCAACAGCCCCGCGCGCACCCACTTTCCCAGAGTGAAGAGCGGTCCCGGACCCGTGTCCGGAGGGAGTGCGGCGGTGCCGGTGACCTCGGCGAGGGCATGGGGCGGGCGGAATGATACGTACGGGAGCGTCCCCCCGAGGTCCGGGAGTCCCACCTCGGTCAGGAATCGCACGGTGTCCGGATGCGTGATCCCCGCCGGCAGCCCGGCCCGGGGGACGACGCGGCACGCTCCCTGCCCGAACGCCGATTCATACCAACCCTGTGACGGCTCATGTCCCGCGCGGACGATGGCCGGCATCGGCCACACCGACGTCCGGTTGTGGGCGCTGAGCAGCGGAAGCGAGCGCCAGCGAGGTGCTGATGTCACGCGCGGGGGATCGGGCGCGCCGAGGGCGTAGAGGCCACCATGGCCGCCGTAGACCAGCGTTCCGTCGGTGGCCACGGCCAGACAGGACGAAGAGGAAGGGGACCGGGGCGCGGGGCTCCGGTCGAGTTCGTCCGGTACCTGGACCGGTTCGAAAACGCGGTGGGCGGCGTGCTCGACGTCGCCGTCATCGTCGTAGTACAGCGCGACCCGGACGGCATCCCCGACCGGCGTGCCGTCGTCGAGCCTCCACAGACGCTCTTCGACCCACTCATCCGCGTCCGCTTCGTCGTCGAAGTCGTCCTCGTCGATCATCAGTTGCCCGGCGACCACGTCCGTGCCGTCCGCGGTGCCGACCACGGCCTCGTCGGCCCGCGCGGCGTCGTGTTCCGCCGAAGGCCCGAACAAGGCGTACGGTCGCCAGCGCGACCAGCGGGTCAGCCAGGGCAGGTCACCGGCCGAACGCGCAAGACGGGCGGCGAAGTCGGTGGCGCCACGATTCATCGACGCCCAGTGCAGCCAGGAAACCCACTCTTCGTGAGTGTCCGGTTCGACGCCGGCTTCCTCCAGGTAGTGCGCATCGGCCGCGGGAGTGTTCGGCGGAATTCCGCCGGAAAACGCGAAGGCCAGTCCGGTGAGCAGGGCGTGCCGGTCGGCATTCGCGAGAAAGGCGGGTTCTTCGGCCAGGTCGGGCAGCGTACCGGCGGCCGCGCAGTGCAGAGGAAGCGCGTGGGCGGCGTACCAGGCGACGGAGTCGTGCCCCCGCCAGGGAGTGGACACTCCGGGCAGGCGGAGCGAACGGTCCAGCAAAGCGTCGGCGATACGGACCTGCTCCGCCGAGCTGAACGGGCGGTGCTCACGTACGAGATGACGTACGCCGTCCGTCACGAATGCGACGCGGTCCACGGCGGATGCGACGTGGTCCGCGCCGAATCCGGCCTGTGGCGCTCCGGCTGTTTCCGCCGCGGCGTTCTCGCCCGTTCCTTCGGCGTCGCCGGTCCGCGCCGTGGCGGGCGTCACCGTGATGAGCCCGGGCAGGGCACTCACCACGGCCCGCAAATCCGCCGACTCGTCCGGCAGTCCGAGCGCCGCGCACAGCGTGGACCACGCAGGCAGCGGCACGTCCCGGATCTCGGCCGCGGCCAGGGCTCGCAGCTGCGGAAAGCGGGTGAGGGCATCGAGAAGGTCATGATGACCGGATGGGGCGCTCCCCGGCATTTCGAACGGAGGGAGACCTTCCCCTCCCAGAACGGCCGCCAACGGCACGCGTTCCTGAGCGTTGTCGGTCTCGACGAGTACGGCGACGGGGCAGGCGGCGTTCCGCAGCAACGGCACGATGACGTGCCGCAGCAGCCGCTCAGGTTCCGTCGATGTCGCCGTGCCGCCTGCCCACTGGACATTGCCGAACCCGATGACCACCCTGTCCTCGCCGTGGGTCCGCTGCCGGAACGCATCGGCCAGCGGGGCGTTGCGCGTCCGCAGGAAACGCTCGTCGAAACCCCAGGAAGCGATGAGCTGTGTGGCCACGGCGTCCGCGGTGCGGCCCCGGCAGTCGACGTAATGGGAAACGACCGGGAACTCACTCCGGCCGGCCGCTTCCGTCACGTCTTGCACGCACGCCGTCTTCCCGGCACCGACCGGACCGGCGACGGGAAGCGTCAGATGGCGCCGGTCCGGCACCCGCAGCCACTCCGACAACCTGGCGGTGACAGCTTCACGGGACACGGCGCTCGACTCCGTTCATTCCTTCGGGCGTTCGCGGGAACGCTATTACGCCATCGCCATACGAGACCTCCATGTCACTCTTCTTTTCCGGCTCGGTCAGCAGTCCCTGTTTCTTCATCTCGCCGCACGGGATACGTGGGGCGCCGTCCGGGCGGTCGAGATCCTCACTGAGGTAGTGAGCACAGGCGGCGCCGCCCAGGTCATCCGAGGTGCCGCAGGGCTCGAAGCCGGTGAACATGGCACTGCGCCGATACCTCTGGCCATCGAGCTGCCGCAACCCTTCGTCGGCGGCGGTCGGTGCCCTTGGCCACCACCACGCACGCCCAGGGGCATGGGGGCTCCCGCCGTTCCCCCCCCCGGCACCGTCTTCGGCCCGGGTAGAGGTACGGCGTACACGAGAAATCCGATGTCGAACTCGTGGACCTACAAAGGGTGGGGCCCTTGTCGGCCGTGTGCGTAGGCGATGCGAGATTGGCCAAAGTTTCTTCGGCGGTGTGGGCGCCGTGCAAGCGGGTGCCCTCAGGACGCGTTCGAAGTAATGCCGTACATCCAGGCGGGCGAGTTGGCCCCGGCAGGATCCAGGGATTCCAGGCCGCCCTGAATCCGGGCGCGCAGCAGAATTCCCTCCAGACGGTTCCGGTTCAGGCTCAGCATGTGCGCTCCGACGGTGAAGAAACGGACCATGGTCAGGAAGCGTTCCAGGTCGGTGGCCACCAGGACGTCCCGGCTCCACCCGGCCGGTTCGTCTTCGGCGGGCGTGCGCAGCACCTCGCCGCCGGCGCCGTCGACGACGACCGTGCCGCCCCACCATTGGCCGAGGCGGAAGAACGGGCCGGAACGGCCCGGAGCAGGAGCTTCGGCGGGCCAAGGCACAGAGGGCAGCGGTCCGTCCCCCAGGGCGTCCAGCCGTAGGCCTACGACGTTGACCGGCGGCACCCCGATTTCCGTCAGTACGCGTCGCGCCACGTCCGACCGCAGCCCGTCCGGCAACTGGTCGTCGGCAACGGCCCGGGAGAAGTCGGAACCGTAGAGATCGTTCAACAGGGCACGCGACAGAGGCGCTTCAGGGGACGGATTACCGGTGGAGTCGTACTCCCAGACCTCGCGTTGGTCGCGGAGGGGCGAGAGGGGCAGGGAATCGGCTGGCGCCGCGGAGGCGGGAGCCGGATCGATGGCGATGACGCCCCCGGGCCCGCCGAGGACGACGAGGTCGCCGACCTTGGCGGAGCAACTGAGCAGGTCCTCGTTCAGGCCACGCAGCGCGGACGACAGTGATGCCTTGCGCAGCGCCTGCGCAGTCAGTGGTGCCGATCGGCCGTCCGGCCAGGAGAGGGTTTCGGCGACTTCCTGCGGGAATTCCTCGGTGAATTGCGGCCATACGCGTTCGCCGGTCGCCGCGTGCCACACCTGCAGGGTCCGGTCGTACTGCCCGAAACCCACGATGAGCGGCTCGTCCCGCCGATGGACGACCCCGAGACTCACGATCGATCCCGGTTCGGTGAACCGGACCCCGAAACCGCCCGGCGGTCGCCAGTCCGCCCACCGTACCTTCCAGGGAAGGTCCAGACCGGAATTCTCGATCGCGTGCGCGAGCGTATCGTCACCGCGTGCGGTGGCCATCAGATGCAGCCATGCCGCCCACTCGCCCTGACCGGGTGGCGTCACCCCGTTGAGATGCGCGAAGAAGGCATCGGAGACGACACTGTCGCCCGGCGCCTTCTCCTCCAGGCAGCTGTTGGCGTCGAGGAGCGCGTCCTGAGTGACGTTGGCTGCGAGCTTCCCGTCCTCGATGAACAGGCCGAACCGTTGCGCGTGTACGGCATGGACGGGCAGTGCCCGCGCCGCGTACAGACCGATCTCCCCGGCCGCCTGCCAGCCGAGCGGATGGGCGGGGAGCGTGTCCTCGTCCACCAGCCACCGCACGATCTCACCGTGCACCGCGGCGAGCTGTTCAGGGGCCGTGCTCGCGGAGCTGTGCGCAGCGCGCAATTCCTCTGCGTCCGACTCCTGGCGGAAGCGCACGAGGCCGGACGTCAGCACTTCCAGGGCTGCGTGTTCCTGTGCGAAGCCGGTCAGTTCGTCGGTGGTGCGGTCGCCCGCGCCGCATGCGCGCACCAACCGGCGCCAGACGGCTACCGGCACCGCACGTGTTTCCGCGTGAGCCAGTGCTCGCAGCTCCGGCGCGTCCAGGGAACCGGCAACCGGCCCGCAGTCCGCACCTGACTCGTGCGCCGTGGGCGCGAGAAGGTGCCGGGTGCGCGGCAGGTACTCCGCCCATCGCGCCGAGTCGTCGGCGTCCGTTTCGATGACGATGCCCAGCCCGCCGGTCGCGGCGAGGTCGTCCAGGTTGCCGTCGATGATCCGACGGGGGTGCGAGGAGCAGCGCGTACGCCCCGCGCGCTGGCCGTTCAGAATGACGACGAGTTTCCGCTCCTCGTCGCGGTCCTCCTCGGCCGACCAGTCGCCCTCCTGCGCGGCCACCCAGTCGATTTCGCCCGCCTCGCGGACGGCAGCGTGCAACTCCTCGGCCGTCAGACCCTCGGCGTCCACGACCTCGGCCTCGGGCACCTCCTCGGCCAGCCGCAGCAACGTCGCGGTGCGGCCCGACCGCCGGGTGCCGACGACCTCGATCACACCCGGCTCCCAGGCCACGTCGTCCTCCCACCAGGACATCACCTCGGCGATGACCGTGTCGGTGGTGACTTCGTGTGGCATGCGTCCTCCGTGCGTCGTCGTCCCGGCCGGTACGCAGCTGTCCGTACCGGCTTTCCGTGCTGCTGCCTCAGGCTACTCTCACAGTAGTTGGGGAATGACCTTGACCCAGGTGTCACCGATTCCCTTCATGTAGTTCTTGAATTCATTGGCGACATCCCTTTCCAGTGCGGTGCGCTTCTTGTCGGTCAGCTTGTCACGCTCCTTGCGTACCTGCTCGATCTTGTCTTCCCGTTGCTTGTCCGTCAGTGAGGCGTCGTCCCGGATTTCCTGGATGCGAGGCTCGAAAAGGTCCCGGATCTTCTGCCGTTCGGCCACACCCACCGGATCGGACCGGTACGTGGTGCTGTAGTGGACGGGAACGCCTTCCATCGCCTTGTGCGTACGCAGCCGGTTCGAGCAGTTCGCGTGCCCCTCGCCCTTTCCGCACGGCTCCCGTTCGGTGTACAGACCTTTCACCGTGACATGGTCGTTCGGGTCGGCGGACGCGTTCCGGCGATCGACCTCTTCCAGCAGCACCTTTTCCGAGTGGCCCGGCGCGAATCCGTGTCCGCCCGCGGGTACGGAGGAATCGACGATGTACTCCACGCCGCCGTCCGGCCGCTGGACTTCGAGGACGGCGTAGTTCTTCCCGGTGAAGTCGGGACGGTGGTCTCCCGCCGCGTCCAGAAGGGCATTGAGGCCCGGACGTTTGTAATGCGACTTGATTCCCTTTTCGGCGTTGTCCTCGTTCACGCGTTCCACGTCGATGCCCTTTCCGGCTCCGCGGATATCGGGCATCAGGCCCTGGCGGTGCTCCGGCGGCCATTGCGACCGTTCGCGGATGGCGGGCCCTGGCTGGTGCGGATCGCCGATGGGATTGCCGTCGTCGTCCCGGGGGTCGACCGTGGCCGCGTGCTGTTCGTGGAACGAGATGCTCATACGGGCCAGCGCGGCCACTACCGCGGTGCGCTGGCCCTGGTCGAGGTCGGCGAAATCAGGGTCCCGCAGGACCTTGTTCAATTCCTCCAGCGTGAAGGTCGTACGGCCTTCCGGCCCGTGTTCCCTGGCCGTCCGTTCCAGGACTTGGGCGAGCGGACTGCGCCCGTGCTCGTCCGTACCCGGATGGTCGGGGTCGGCCCACCGTGACAGATTGTTGTGTGTCGTTTCGGTGTCGGTACGGAAGACGGGATTTCTGCCGTCGGAGCGCAGGGCCCGCTGCGAGTCGTCCGGCGCGAGCCCCTGGGGGCTTTCCAGATCGGGCCCCTCGGAACCGTCCGGTTTCGTGTTCTCTTGAACGTGCTTTTCCCGAGCGGCCTGCTTTTCCGCTTCGCTCTGCGGCCCGGTTTCCTTCTTCGCCTTCTTGGCGGCCCCCGGGTCACCGTCGTCCTCAGCGGGGTGCTTGGTACCGGCAGGCTCATACGGCGGCCGGCGCCCGATCCCACCGGAATGGGTACCGGCCGTGTCGCTCCCGGGCACACCGCCCGCGGGGCTCACAGGACGCCGGTCGCGGCCGAGGGGAACGGCGTGGACGCCGTGATCGCCGCTGTGGAGGGGCTGGTCGCTGCGGCGGCCGGTCTGGGAGTCGACGTAGGTGATCTTGCCCTGGTGGTTGACGGCGTTCCAGGCGTGGGCGCGGCCGTGGCGGTCCTGGGTGATGATGACCGCCTGCGAGCCGTGACCGGCCTGACGGAGCGTGTTCTCCAGGCGGTTGAAGGCGTCGCGGCCGTTGCCGTAATCGCTGAAGCGCGCGCCGAGCGTGTTCTCGATACGGTCGCGGCCATTGCGCTCGCCGCGGTCGGACGGAGTGCCGTCCGAGTTGAGGTCCGGGGTGCGGTGAGCGGCGGCGGTGGGGTTGCCGGAATACGTGTCGGCCGTGGCGAGCGCGGCGTCCACGCAGTTGTTGTTGCGGCCCGGGGCGTCGGGCCCGGGTTCGTTGATGCGGTTGACCCAGTCCCCGCTGTTCGGGTCCGGGTGGGGTTCCGGATTGCCGTGCTCATCCCGGGGGATCGCCGCATCGACCCGCTGCTGGTGCTCGTCGGAGGGACCGTCGAGCCCGCCGGGGCGTTCGCGGTTGCGGGTTTCGGAGGTGGGGGTCGGGGGGTGGTCGTGGTCTGGGGGGGTGTGGTGGTCGGGAGTGGCTTGGTGGGCGGGGTCGGCTTGGTGATTCGGGCCGGCTTGGTGGTTTGGGTCGGTGTGGTGGTCGGGAGTGGCGTGTTGGTCGGGAGTGGCGTGTTGGTCGGGAGTGGTGTGGTGGTTGGGTTCGGCGTGCTGGTGGGGGTCGGCGTCGTTCTGGTTCGGGGCGTCCGGCTGGGTGTCGTGGTGAGCCTGGTTGTTTTCGCCGTGCTCGTTGTGCCCGGGAGCGTCGGAGGAGGGCGCGCCCGGGTACTGGTGGGGTGGCTGTTGCTGGCTGTACGGGTTGGGCTGGTGCTGCTGTGGGGCGGGCTGTTGGTGGGGCTGGGCGTATGGGGTCGGCTGTTGGTATGGGGTCGGCTGTTGGTACGGGTTGGGCTGATGCGGCTGTGCGTAGGGGGCTTGCTGCTGGTATGGGCCGGGCTGGTGGGGTTGGTGCTGGGGGCCAGGCTGGTGGGGTTGATAGGGCTGGTGAGGCTGCTGGTATGGGTTCGGTTGGGGCTGTGCGTAGGGGTTCTGCTGCTGGTACGGGTTGGGCTGCGGCGGCTGAGGCTGCGGGTGGGGTTGTGGCTGAGGGTGGATTTGCGGCTGCGGCTGCGGCTGCTGTTGGGGGGTGGGCTGGGGCTGGGGCTGGGGCTGGTTCTGGGGCTGGGGCTGGGGGTGCTGTTGCTGTTGCTGTTGCTGTGGGGCTTGGGTTTGGGCCTTGGTGGGGTCGTAGGGATTGCGGTTGGCGTCGAGGGTCAGGTGCCAGACGCCGTTGGCGGCGGTGTTGATGGGCTGCTGGCTGATTTCGCCGGTCTGGCTGTCGACCCAGATGACGCGGCCGTTGTGGTTGACGGCGTTGAACACGTGGGCGCCGCCGCCTGAGCCGTCGGGGTTCTTGGGCCAGGTGACGAGGACCGCGGCAGCCGCACCGTGGCCGGCCTGGCGCAGTTCGTCGGCGATGTTGGAGTAGGCGTCGTGGGAGTTCGGGCCGGAGTTGCGGAACTGGGTGCCCGCCCACTGCTCGATGTTGTGGGTGCCGTCGCGCTCACCGGACGCGCGGTCGATTCCGCCCTTGCCGTCCGGGTCGTACGTACGGACCGCGGACACCTGCGGGTTGCCGTACCAGGACTCGATGAAGGAACGGGTGCAGTCGGCGCAGTTGTTGGAGCGGCCGAGCACGGTGGGGCCGCCGTCGTTCTGGTACTGGGCCCAGGGCTGGAACGGGTCGTTGAACGCGCGCGGGGTGCCGTCGGGGTTGCGCGGGAACACGTTCAGCAGCGCTTGCTGGTCGTGCGGGTACGGCGAGTACAGCCCGCTCGGCGCGTGATTCAGGCTCGCGCGGACGTGCTGGATGCTCGGGCGGTTCGGGTCCTGGGGGACAGGAGCCTGGTGTGGGGGCTGGTGGGGAACAGGGGGCTGATTGGGTGCGTGCTGAGGAGCTTGCTGGTGCGGTTGTTGCTGGTTTTGGTGGGGGAATGGGTGCGGTTGGGGAACCTGGTGGGTCGGCTGCTGCTGAGGGTGCGGTTGTGGGTGTGGTTGTGATTGCGGGTGGGGTTGTGCTGTTTGGGGGGATTGGTGCGGTGCGGGAGTGGTGGAGTGGTTTTGGAAGGTTGGCTGGGTCGGGTTGGGCTGGGCCTGGTGGGGCTGAGGCTGTGGCTGGTGCTGAGGAGTGGTCTGGTAAGGCTGGTGCTGGGGCGCTGGCTGCTGGTACGGGTTCGGCTGGGTTTGCGGAGCGGGCTGCTGGGCGTATGGATTCTGCTGCTGGTGCGGCTGAGGCTGCGGTTGCGTATGCGGTTGTGCGTGCTGCGGGGTTTGTTGGGGGAAGGGATGCTGCTGGTGCGGAGGCTGTGGTTGTGGAACTTGCTGCTGGTGTTGCGGGTTCTGCTGGTGTTGCGGGGTCTGTTGTGGGTGAGGGTGCTGCTGGGGAGCGGGCTGGTGCGGAGCGGGCTGGTGGGGGTGTGGGGCGCTGGGGGACTGGGAGTTCGGGTGGGACGGGGACTGCGTGGGGGTGTTGGTGTCGTTGGGGCGCGCAGGGCCGTCGAGGCGGGGGTTGTGCGGCGGACGCTCGGGGCGGGGCTGCTGTGTGTGGTCCTGGATCGCCTGTGAGCCGTCCGGGCGGCGGGTGTCGGCGGGCGGCGTGCTCGGCGTGTCGCGGCGCGGGCCGTCCAGGCGCGGGTTGTAGGCCGGACGCTCGGGGTCACGCTGCTGGCTGATGTCGCGAATCGCCTGTGAGCCGTCGGGGCGACGGTTGGTGCCGGTGGTGGGGCCGGCATTGGTGGGGCGGTTGGGGTTGGAGGGAGTGTTGCCGCGTGGAGGCGTGGTGGCCGGTCCGGGGGTGACGCCTTGCGGGGGCATGGCTGGGGCGCCCATGGCCGGGCCTGCGGACTGGGGAGTGTTCTGTTGCGGCTGCTGTGCAGTGGTGGGCGTGCTGGTGCTGGGGTCCGCGCTGTGCTGGGTCGGCGGGGGCGCGGTCATGGTGGCGGCCGACTGGGTGTTTACGGAGGTGTCGCTCTCGTCCACCGTCGGCATGGGGTCGCCCGGGGCCGGATCGCGCTGCTGGATCGGCTGGCCCGAGGACGGCGAATGCTGAACGGGTGCGCCCTGCGAGGGGACGCCCACATGCGGAACGGACGGGCGGCCGCCACCACTACCGCTACCGCTGGAACTGTCGGAACTGCCGCCGTTGTTGGTGCCGTCGCTGGTGTTGCCGGGCGGGTTGCCTGCCACGGGGTCCACGGACGGTGTGTGCTGCTGGGGAGCGGCGGAAGCGTCGGGGGACGGGCCAGGGGCGGGCTGGGTGCTGACATTGTCCGGCACGGGGCGGGCCGAGTCCGGGGTGGTGTCGGGCGCCGGCTGAGTACTGATCGAATCCGGGCCGGGGTTGGGGCTGGGACTGGGGGCGGGGCCGGGGCCGGGTGTCGGGTGGGTGCTGGCGGACTCAGGAGCGGGGCGCGCGTGGTCCGGGGTCGTGTCCGGGGCGGGCTGGGTGGTGACGTTGTTGGGGTTGTTGTCCGGGTTGGGACGGGCCGCGTCGGGGGTGTGATCGGGGGTCGGCTGGGTGGTGATGTTGTTGGGGTTGTTGTCCGGATTCGGGCGCGCTGAGTCAGGGGTGGTGTCCGGCGCCGGCTGGGTGCCGATGTGGTCCGACGGAGTGTTGTGGTCGGCGGCTGGGGTGGTGTGGGAGCCGGACGTTCCGGCGTCGGGGGCGTGGGTTCCGGCGTCGGTGCCGCTGTAGGGGTTGTGGTCGTTGCCGCCCTGGAAGCCGGCGTCGAAGGGGGAGCGCTGGTCCGGGGGCGGCAGGGGCTGGGCGCGGGGGGTGTCGCGGTTGCCGTCCGGGCTCGGGGTGGAGTGGTCGGGGGCGGCGGAGGGCGTGTGGCCGGAGCCCGCGTCCGTACCGGCGTTCGCACTCGCACTCGCACTCGCACTCGCACTCGTGCCTGTGCCTGTGCCGGTTTCGCCTGCGCGGGGGGTGTGGGAGGAGCCGCCGCCTCCGCCGGTACCCGCGCCCGCGCCCGCGTGCGAGGTGGAACCGGAACCGCTGTCGGCCCCAGCCCCAGCCCCGGAACCAGAGCCCGAGCCGGTTCCGCTGCCGCCGTTGCCGGAGCCGCCCGCATCGGATCCGCCGCCGGAGTGCGAGCCGCTGCCGCCACCCGAGCCCGTACCGGAGCCGTTACCCGAGCCCGTACCCGTACCAGAGCCGGAGCCCGTGCCCGTACCGGAGCCGGAGCCCGATCCGCCCCCGTCTCCCGAGCCGCCCCCGTCGCCCGTCCCGCCACCGCCACCGCCTCCGCCGTGGTCGCCGTGGCCGGCGGCGGAGTCCAGGCCCTGGCGGGCACGGTGACCGGCGCGGTGGCCGGCGCCGTCGCGCAGGGATTCGCCGAGGGTCTCGCCGGTGTTCTTCAGGGCGTCCTTGCCCGCCTCCACGCCCTTCTTGGTGGTGCGGCCCAGGTCGTAGCCGTTCTGGGCACCGAAGTTCTGGTTGACGGTCTGGGCGATCAGGTCGGAGGCCATGGCCTCCAGCGCGGAGATCACCGGTTCCTTAGCCGCCTCCATAATGGCGTCCAGCAGCTGCTTGGCGACCTCCTTGAGGATGCGCCGCACGATCTCACGGGTGGCCACCGTGCCCGCCGCCGCCCCGATCTCGGACAGGCCCAGAGTGAAGGGCGCCGCCGCCTGCGCCGCGATGATCTCCGCGGCCAGGATCGCCAGCTGCGTGATCACAGCGATCTTCATGCCGACGACCAGCGCCGCGGCCGCCTCCAGGGTGAAAGCAATGATCTCGGCGGCCTGACGGGCATCGTCGAAGTAGCCGGAGCCGTCGGCGAACTTCTCCCACGTCTTGCTGAAGCCCTCGACGGCATCCCCGGCGTTGGCCGCCAGGACATTGCCCGCCGCGCTCGCGCCCCGGGCCTGATGACCGGCGACCTCACCGGCGAACTGACGCCAGACCTGAGCGCACTCGATCAGCTTGTCCTCGTCGGCATGCGGCCAGTTGAAGCCCAGCATGTCCAGGACCCACTCCAGCGGATCCGGCAGCATGAGAGACAAGACGCAACTCCCCCGTGAACGTGCGTATACGGCTCGCCGATGACGGCGGCGGTGGTGGTGACGGTGTGTGGGTGGCCGGCGGTCGGGCGGAGCGCGGCGCCTGCCGTACGGCTGCGGCCGGCCGGCCGGGCGGTGGCGGGCGGCCGACCGCGTACGGGAGTGTGGCCCGCGCGTGCGCAACCGTCCGCCGCCCAGGGGCCGCTGGCCCCACCGGTCAGTGTGTCCTGGGACTTTCCAGGTGTGAGATGAGCTTGCCCGACGAGGCGCCGGAGCCCTGCGGGTTGGGCACGTGCTGCTTGATCAGCGACTCGCTGAAGTCCTCGCCCTCCGCGTAATTGCGGGACATGGAGTTCAGCGCCTTGCCGATTTCCTGGAGCTTCGAGGACAGGTGGCCCATCGACTCGTACATGCCGTCGCGTACGCCCTCGTAGACGACGCCGAACTTCTCACCGATCTCGTCATCGCCCCACGGCGGCATGTCCGCCTTGCTGGCGAACGTCGTCAAACCGCTCATGAACTGCTCACCGAACGACTTCTCCGGCTCCTTTTGGCCACCGCCCGCCGGCGGCGTCCCCGGCGGGCCCGCGCCCAGCGCGCTCAGCCCGTCCATCAGCCGCTTGACCGAGTCCTGGAAGTCCTCACCCAGCTTGACGAAGTTGGTGCCCTCCGCCTTCAGGGACTCCACCTCGGTCTGGAAACCGCCTGCTCCCACAACGCCCCCGAGTTGTCCGTGCCTTCTTCAGGTGCTGCCCAAAGAGATGTTCATGCCAAAGTCTAGATGTTGCCAAGGGTCCGTACGAGGCCGGACAACGGTGCGACGCCGGAGGGCGGCAGCAGCCCTGTCAGGCTCCGCTGCCCTCACGACGTGCTGGGCCGATACCACCGGTGGTAGATCTTCACGGCCTCCTCCGGGGGATGGTTCGGCAGAAAGGTCACATCTCCGTTGATCTTGGAGATGGCCACGCTGCTACCGCCCGGATCGGCCGGTGGCGCCTGCGGGTCCGTCGGGGCCGGCCAGCTCGCGCGTACGAGGTAGCCGACGTCGAATTCGTGGACGAACAGACCGGCCGGGCCGCCGGGCGAACCGACCTCGGGGAAGTGGCGCCGGCCGATTTCCCGCGCTTCCTCCGGGGTGGACGGGATCGGTCGCGGCCCGTTGTCCGCCGGGCCCGCGTGCGGCGGGGGCGGAGGTGGCGGCGGGGGAGGGGGAGGTGTGGGCGACTGGCCGGAAACATGGCCCGGGATGTCGGAATCTGCCATGAATTGCCCCTCCTTAGGTGTTGGTTGTGCCGGTCACATGCTGGCGTTTGCGTCAGCAGTGGCCAACTTAACCCACGTCGCTTCCGTGCGTTCGGTTCTCGGCGGCGGTGAGGTTTGGGCTGTGTGGGGGATATGACTGAGCCGACGACGTGGAAGTCGGGGGCTCCAGGGGGCAGCGGACTCGGCGTATTCAACGGACTAGGCGGGCTAGGCGGACTAGGCGGGCTCGGCGGACTCGGCGGGCTGAGCGGGCTCGGCGGATTCAGCGGGCTCGGTGGCCGACTCGGGTCGCGGTGGTTCGGCGGGGGCGGGGTGGCCGAGATCCGGATCGCCGAGTCGGGCGGGTGCGTGCGTGAGGGCGTCCAGGCACGCGCGTACAGGCGGGGTTTCCGTACGCGGGCGCCAGGCCACCTGGACATCACGCCGGAGCGGTGGATCGGTCGGCAGAAATCGGACGCCGGGCGGGGCCTGGCGGCGGGCCGTGGCGGGGACGAGTGCGGCGGTCAGCCCGGCGGCCACCAGGGTGAGCTGGGTGACGTGGTCGCTGACGCTGTAGCGGAGGTCCGGCTCGACGCCGCAGGTACGCAGGGCCTGTACGAGCGCTTCGCGCGGCTCGGCCCCGGGCGGGCAGGCTGCCCACGGGACCCCGTCGAGGTCGGCGAGACGGAGGGCGGGACGGTCGCCGAGCGGGTGCGCCTCGTGGAGTGCCACTCGTGCTGCTTCCGTGACGAGCGTGCGTACGGCCACGCCTTCGGGCAGGTGCCGCGGCCGGTTCGACCAGTTCTCTATGAGGAGCAGGTCGAGGTCGCCGCGCAGGAGGGCGGGGAGCAGTTCGGCCACCTCGCCGTCGCGCACCGTCGGGGCCAGCCGAGGATGACGTGTGGTCAGTGTGGCCAACGTGGCGGGTAGCAAGGTGCGTATGGCGCTGCCGATGGCGCCTATTCGAAGCGGGCCGAGAACTTCGTCATTCAGGGCGGCGAGATCGTCCTCGGCCGCGGCCAGCTGGGACATGACCGCGGCCGCGTGTTCCGCGAGCACCCGACCGGCGTGGGTCAGCCGTACGCTGCGCCCCTCCGGCTCCGTGAGGCGGTGTCCGCACTCCCGTTCCAGCTTGCTCAGCTGCTGGCTCATGCCGGACGGCGTGATGTGCAGGGCCTGTGCAGCCCGAGCGATGGAACCGTGCGTGTCCACCGCGGCCAGGGCGCGCAGCCGTTCCAAGTTGATCATCAGGTCAGGCTAGCGACGGACCGGGCGGCGACGCATAAGCAGAATCACCGAATGGTGATGACAGATCGTCGCTTTTGTTCAGCGGTGGGGGTAGTCAGGGTGAAGGCATGATGCTGCGAGGGAACGAAAGGGAAGCCTGGCGCGAGGGGGAGACCCGGGACGCCCGGGACGGTGGAGACGCCCAGGGCAGCCGGGAACTCCGGGACGGTGAGGAAGCTCAGGACGGTGAGGAAGTCCACGACGACGGGCAAGCTTCGGGCGACGATCGAAGTGGGGCCGGTGGACACGGCGACGCTGGGCGTAGGGCTGGTGGAGGCGGTGACCCCCGGCGTAGGGCTGGTGGACGCGAAGATCCTCGACGTAAGGCCGACGGGAGCGGGGAGGCTCCGCGCGGAGGTGGCGTGCGCGGTGGGCATCCGTCCCGCGCCGGCGCCCGCGGAAAGCCCGTACTCATGGTGCTCGTCGGCAGCCTCTGCATCTCCGCTTCCGCCGTGTTCGTCAAGCTGTCCGGTACGAGCGCGGGCACGGCGGCGTTCTTCCGTTGCGCCATCGCGCTCCTGGTCCTGGTGCCGCTGGCGCTCGCGGAAAGGCGCACGGCCGGGCCGCGGGCCTGGCGTCTGCGGCGCCTGGACCTCGCGGCCGGGGTGCTGCTCGGCATCGATTACGTCTTCTGGGCAGCGGCGATCCACAGCGTGGGCGCGTCCATCGCCACCGTGGTCGTCAACATCCAGGTGGTGATCTTCCCGCTGCTGGCGCGTGTGTTCACCCGTACTCCCGTACCGCGACGCTTCGTTGTCGCGACGCCCGTCATGCTGCTGGGCGTGGCATTGGCCAGCGGAGCCGTCGGCGCTCCGGCGACGGGGAGCGCTCCGGTGGCCGGCGCAACGTTCGGCCTGGTCGCGGGTTTCGGGTACGCGGGTTACCTCTTCCTGATGCGGCTCGGCGGCGGCCAGGGCCATACGGTCGGCCCGGTGTGCACGTCCACCGCGGCGGCCGCGGGCGCCGCCGCGCTGCTCGGCGGGGCGTGGACCGGCATCGACTTCGCCCTCGACGCGCGCGCCTGGGGGTGGCTGACCACACTGGCACTCGTCGGGCAGGTACTGGCCTGGTTGGTGATGACGCCGGCGCTCCCGCGCCTGGCGCCCAACGTCGGCGCGGCACTGCTGCTCCTGCAACCGGTGATGGCCATCAGCCTGGGGATGGCGGTCGGTGAGCGGCCCACGGCGAGCCAGTTCGCGGGGTGCGTGCTGGTGGTCCTGGTGGTGTGGGGTGTGGGGCGTGGATCGAGGCGGCGGGCGCGCGGAGCGGAGCGTACGCCCGTACGGAAGCGGGGCGCGCGCAGCGTCTCGTACACCCGCCCGGGCGGTGGCGATGAGCGCGGCTGACGTCAAGGCCCCGTAAGACAGCCCGGATTGGGCGACAGAAAAGTGTCAGGGGCGCCCGGCGCGACGCGTAGGAACGGTTGAGTGGGCTCATCCACAGGAGAAGCACACCCACGTCTCTTCCCTCGGGGCCCTTCGCCGGGGCCCCTCACCACAGCGCTCTCAACCCTCAGCGCACCACCCTTCGGCGCCCCTTCCTTCAGTGCCCTTCCCTCAGTCCGCCTCCCTCCTTACCTCTCCCTCCCTGACCGCCGCCCCGAAAGCCCCCGAGATGCAGCCTCTGGCTCCGGACCAGCAGCAGAACGTCCCCGCCGCTCCCACGGACCCCGCCGCCCCCACCCACGGAAGCCCCCTTCACCAGGACCACCCCCATAGAACCCGCCGAACCCGCCGAACCCGCCGGACCCACCGCACCCGCCAGCCCCACCAAAACCACCCCCAGCCCCCCACTCCCGCCGGCCTGACCCCCACCCACCTAACCCCCGCCCACCTCCTCTCCTCCCTCCCGGACGCCCTCCGCAAGCTGCACCCGAAGACGCTCGTCCGTAACCCCGTCATGCTCGTCGTGGCCGCCGGCGCGCTGCTCACCACGCTCTCGGCCGTGCTCGACGCGAGCGTCTTCACCTGGACGATCAGCGTCTGGCTCTGGCTCACCGTCGTCTTCGCGAACCTGGCCGAAGCGGTCGCGGAAGGGCGCGGCAAGGCGCAGGCCGAAACGTTGCGGCGGACGCGCGGCGACACCGTCGCGCGCCGACTGCGCAGCTGGCGCGTGGGGATGGGGGAGTGGGAGTACGAGGAGGAGACGGTACCGGCGGCCGACCTTCAGCCGTACGACATCGTCGTCGTGGACGCGGGCGGGACGGTACCCGGCGACGGCGAAGTGGTGCAGGGCGCCGCGTCCGTCGACGAGTCGGCGATCACGGGCGAATCGGCCCCGGTCATCCGAGAGGCGGGCGGTGATCGCTCCGGGGTCACGGGCGGGACGACGGTGCTGTCCGACCGCATCGTCGTCCGCATCACCTCCCGCCCCGGCCGGACCTTCCTCGACCGCATGATCGCGCTCGTGGAGGGCACGACCCGGCAGAAGACCCCGAACGAGCTGGCACTGAACATCCTGCTTGCCGCGCTCACCGTCGTTTTCCTGCTGGCCGTGGTCTCGCTCCAGCCGATGGCCGGTTACGCGGGCGCCGCCCAGCCGCTGACCGTACTGGTCGCGCTGCTCGTCACCCTCATCCCGACGACCATCGGCGCGCTGCTGTCGGCGATCGGCATCGCCGGGATGGACCGGCTCGTCCAGCGCAACGTCCTGGCTTTGTCCGGCCGGGCCGTCGAGGCGGCCGGGGACGTGAACACGCTTCTCCTCGACAAGACCGGCACGATCACGTACGGCAACCGCCGCGCCGACTCCTTCGTACCGCTGGACGGCGTTCCGCACGCCCAGCTCGCCGACGCGGCCCAGCTCTCCTCCCTCGCCGACGAAACACCGGAGGGCCGGTCCATCGTGGCGCTGGCGCAGGAGAAATACGGGGTACGGGTCCGTACGGAGGGGGAGATGGGGGCCGCGCGCTGGGTGGCGTTCAGCGCGCAGACCCGGATGAGCGGGGTCGATCTGGCCTGGTCGGGCGGGTGTCTGGTACGTAAGGGCGCGGCCGGAGCGGTACGGGACTGGGTGACGCGGCTGGGCGGTCAGGTGCCGCCGGAGGCGGGCTGGATCGTGGACTCCATCGCGGCGGGCGGCGGTACGCCCCTGCTGGTGGCGGTCGCCGACCGGCACGGCGCACGGGTGCTCGGCGCCGTACACCTCAAGGACGTGGTCAAGGACGGCATCGCGCGCCGCTTCGCAGAACTGCGGGCCATGGGCATCAAGACGGTGATGGTCACCGGCGACAACCCGCTGACCGCCCGGTCCATCGCCGCGGAGGCCGGCGTGGACGACTACATCGCGGAGGCCACGCCCGAACAGAAGCTGGCGCGCATCCGGCAGGAACAGGAGGGCGGCAACCTCGTCGCGATGACGGGCGACGGGACGAACGACGCGCCCGCCCTCGCCCAGGCGGATGTGGGCGTGGCCATGAACACCGGCACCTCGGCGGCGAAAGAGGCCGGGAACATGGTGGACCTGGACTCCAACCCGACCAAACTCATCGAGATCGTCGCCGTCGGCAAACAGCTGCTGATCACGCGCGGTGCGCTGACGACTTTCTCCATCTGCAACGACGTGGCGAAGTACTTCGCGATCGTGCCCGCCATGTTCTCCGCCGTCTACCCGGGGCTCGGCGCGCTCAACATCATGGGCCTGCACAGCCCGACTTCGGCCATCGCGTCGGCCATCATCTTCAACGCGCTGATCATCGTGGCGCTGATCCCGCTGGCCCTGCGCGGCGTCCGCTACCAGCCGACCTCCGCGCACGCGCTGCTCCGCCGGAACCTGGGGCTGTACGGGGTGGGCGGGCTGATCGCTCCGTTCATCGGTATCAAGCTCATCGATTTGGTTCTTCAAGTGGTGCCGGGAATGTGACGGGGCCGGGCCGGACCGGACCGAGCGGGATCGGGCGGGGCCGGACCGAGCGGGATCGGGCGGGCGGACCGAGCAAGATCAGGCCGGGCCATACCAGGCCGGCCGTGCCGGGCCGGGGCAGTCGGGCCCCGGCCCGGCACAGCTCAACCGCATACGCCCACCCGGCGGGACCTACGCTTCCGATGCCGCCGACGGCTCCGATGCCGCCGATGGCTCTGATGCCGCCGATGGCTCTGACGCCACCGACGGCTCCGATGCCTCCGGCGCCACCGACGCCGGCGCCACCGGCGGCCAGGGAACCTCCGCCAGGGCCGGAAGCACCTGCTCCTCCTCATAGGCGAGATGCGCCAGCAACTCCTCGGACATCCGCTCCAATTCGGTGCGGAAGCGTTCCGGGTCGGTATTTCCGATATCCGCGAGCAGAGCGAGCAAGTCGTTCTGGATACGGGTGATCTTCCGGTGTTCCTCCCCCAGCCGGTCGAGCGCCGGGCGCAGTTCGGGGTGGTAGCGGCCCACGGCGGGAAACACATGCGCGTCCTCGCCGGTGTGGTGGAATTCCAGGCTCCGGCAGAACGCCAGGCAATGCTGCCGGATCTGGAGTCCGAGCCCCGGCGCCGGTGGTTCCCCCGGTCCCTGGTGCGCCGCCCGCGCCACCAGGTGGGCCTCGGCCTCGGCGCGTACGTGCCGCAACTGCGCGCGCAACCACGTATGCACCTGCACGAGTTTGCCGGCGAGCGTGGTGACCTCGTGCGGCACCTCGCCGTCCGCCTCCTCGTACTCCGGCTCGGCGGGCTCCAGCACCACGACCGGCAAGGTGCGCGTGGTCTTGGCCTGGTAGTCGGCGTACCCGGGGACGGCCCGTACCACCTGCGCGAACAGCCGGTCCCGGCGCTCGCCTTCAGCCGGCACCGCGATCGACTCGTACGTCTCGGTGCCCACCTCCACCCGTACCTGCGGGTGCGCGAGCAGGTTGTGGTACCAGTCGGGGTGGCGGGGCCCGCCGAGGTTGGAACCGACGACCAGCAGGAGGTCGCCGTCGCGGACGTATCCGAGGGGCACGGTGTACGGCTTGCCCGACTTCGCGCCGGTGGTGGTCAGCAGGAGCAGGTCACCGCCCTCGAACGGGCCGCCGACCTTCCCCGCATTGGCCCGGAACTCGTCGATGACCGATTGGTTGAAGGAATTGGGCATGCTGATATCGCTCTCCGTGAAGCGCCATCCGCGTGACCGGCCGCGAGGCGGCGCAGCCGTCGTCACCGCGGTAAAAGTGAAAGGAAAGAGGGAAGAGGCCAGAAGAGGCGGGAAGGGGCGTGGAGGCGCGTAGAGGTGCGAAGAGGTACGTGAAAGAGGCGCAAACTGTGCCGCAGCCGACCAGCAACTACCAAGGCCCGAAACGTTCGGAAAGCCCGCAACACTCGGAACAACCCTTGGAGCAACACGAGGAACGGCATACGGACGTGCCGATCACGCCCTGCCCGCTACGCCTGCCCGCCGCTGATGTCAGGCCAGGCCTGGGAAGTCCGCGAAATATGAACTCATGCGAAGTCCTTGAGGAAAGGTGTGTCGCCCGACTGCCGGCCGGCCCACTTCTCTTTGGCCGACGTCACGCGCACACGCGTTCTCATTAGACCCATTCGGCGATGGCTCCGTCAACCGGGATGGTTCCCTTAACCGGGATAGCTCCGTCAACCGGGACGGCTCCGTCAACCGGACGACCGCGCGGCTTCCCCGTACGCCGGCTGCCACATCGCGTCCTGCACCGCCTGTACGACGTCGTCGGGAGCCACGCGCGCCACACCTTCCCCGACGGCTGCCCGTACCACCGCCACCGCGACGGCCGCCGAAGAAGCGCGCAGATTCTCCACCCGCGGCAGCAGCGGCGCCCCGGGGCCGCCGCCTTCCACCTGACCCGCCACCGCTTCGGCGGCGGCCAGCAGCATGCCGGGTGTCAGCCGCTCGGCACGCGACACCACCACGCCCAGCCCCAGCCCCGGGTAGACGAGGGCGTTGTTGGCCTGGCCGATGACATGCCGTACGCCGTCGACCTCCACGGGTTCCACCGGGATGCCCGCCGTCGTCAGCGCCTTGCCGCCGGTCCAGCGCAGCAGGTCGGCGGGCATCGCCTCGATCTTCTCGGTGGGATTGGAAAGTGGGAAAATGACAGGCCTCTCGACGTGCTGTGCCATCTCCTCCACGACCTGCCGGGTGAAGGCACCGCGTACGGTCGAGGTGCCGATGAGGACGGTGGGGCGCACGTTCCGTACGGTCGTCAGCAGACCGATCCCCTGGTCCGCGGCACGGCCCGTATCCCCGCCTGACCCGCCTCCACCACTCTCCTCGTCACTCCCCTCGCCACTCTCATCCGCCTCACCGGCTGCCCAGCCCTCGACCTCGCTCTTGGGGCGGGCGTAACCACGCTGGTAGTCGCGCAGGTCGTCCATGTCGTCCAGCAGCAGGCCCGGACGGTCGACGAGCCAGAAGCGGCGGGTCGCCGCGTCCTCGTCCAGGCCGTCGCGGATCATCGCCTCGCGCAGCTGGTCGGCGATGCCCACACCGGCCGTACCGGCCCCGAACACCACGACGCGCTGCTCCCCGAACCGCGCCCCGGTGACGTCCAGCGCCGACCGGACGGCCGCGAGCGTGATCGCGCCGGTGCCCTGCATGTCGTCGTTGAACATCCGGTACCGCTCGCCGTACCGCTCCAGGAAACGCCGGGCGTTGCCCGCGCCGAAGTCCTCGAAGTGCAGCAGCGCGTCCGGGTACAGCGTCGATACCGTGTCCAGGTACGCGGCGACGAATGCGTCGTAGCGTTCACCGCGCGCCCGGCTGTGCCGTACGCCCAGATACAGCGGATCGTTGAGCAGCGTCTCGTTGTCCGTGCCGACGTCGAGGACCACCGCCAGGCAGCGCGCCGGATCGATGCCCGCGGCGGCCGTGTAGACCGCCAGCTTGCCCACGGAGATCTGGATGCCGTGCACGCCCCAGTCGCCGATGCCGAGGATCTGCTCGGCGTCCGTGACCACCACCAGGTCCACCTCGTCCGGCCCGAGCTCCAGCTCCTCGAACGAGCGCCGCAGGTCCCGCGGCCGGTCGATGGACAGGAAGACGCCGCGCGGACGCCGGTACTCGTGGCTGTACGTCTTGATCGCCTCGCCCACGGTCGGGTCGTAGACGATGGGCAGCAGCTCGGTCAGGTGATCGGTGAGCAGCCGGTAGTACAGGACCTCGTTACGGTCGTGCAGCTGCTCCAGGTTGATGTACGCGGCCAGGTCGTCGGGCTGACGCCGCAACTGTTCGTACGCGCGCCGCGCCTGCTGGTCCAGAGTGAGCACCGCGTCGGGAAGTCGGCCGACGAGGCCGAGGCGGTCGCGTTCCGCGGCGGTGAAGGCCGTTCCGCGATTGGTCAGCGGATCGCTCATCACCGACGGCAGCCGCGGTTGTCTGCCCATACGCCCGCACGTCCCTTCCCGTCAGCGCCCCCGTTACGTGTCTCCCCGTTTCCTCGCCAGTCTCGCGCGAGAGCCCCGCCCCCGCATCCGGTGGATACGGGAACGGGGCTCTGACCAGCGCTTACGCGGGCGGCGGCGTTAGTTCGGCAGCATGGGGCTGACCCGGCCCTGGAGCAGACGGGACAGGGAGGCGTGCACGTCCTCCACCGAACGGTGCGGCTGGAACGACAGCCAGTCCAGCGCCGCCACCAGCACCATGCCGAGCAGCGCGGACGCCGTCAGGGGGATGTCGAGTTCCTCGGTCAGTTCGCCGACGGCGACGGCGTCCCGCAGTACGGACTCGACGACGGCGACCGCCCGGCCCCGTACGGACTGGAGCGTCGGCTGCCAGACCCGGTTCGTACGCCACAGCTCGGCCACGTACAGCTGGGTCAGGGAGGGTGAGCCGGCGATGAAGTCCAGCCCGGCCCGGATCATCGCGTCCAGCGCGTCGACCCGGGTGCCGCCTTCCGCGCGTACGGCCCGGTCGGCGGCCTCCTGGAGGGAGGTGGCGAGCAGGTCGACGCCGTCCCGCAGAAGCTCCTCGTAGAGGACGTTCTTGCTGGCGAAGTTGTAGTAGACGGTGCCCTTGGCGACACCGGCGCGCTCGGCGATCTCGTCCACCGTGGTGGCGGAGAAGCCCTGTTCGGCGATGAGCGTGACCGCCGCGTCGAACAGCTTGCGCCGGGTGGCGCCGCGGCGCAGACCGGTACCGGAAGCGGAAGCGGAAGCGGAAGCGGAAGCGGAAGCGGAGGCGTGCGCGGTGCCGCGGGGCCCGGAGGCCGCCCCGTGCGCCCCGTGGTCGGCTTCGCGCGCCCCGGGGCCGGGGACGGCGCCGCTGGTGGCGCCGCCCCCGTGCCGGCGGGAGTGCCCGGTTCGCACGCTCACAGGCTCAGTTCCGGGTGCAGGTCCTTCATCCGTACGACCTGCCGGCTGCGCGCGGTCAGCGCGGTGAGCGCCAGCGCGCCCACCGTGAACGCGGCCAGGACGATGGAGCCCTGCCACACGATCCCGAGGTCACCGCCCGTGATGAGCCGGCGCAGGCCGTCCACCACGTAACTCATCGGCAGGAACGGGTGGATCGCGCCGAAGAAGCCGGGGCTGGTCTGCACCGGATACGTACCGCCCGCCGACGTCAGCTGGAGCATCAGCACGACCAGCGTCAGGACGCGGCCCGCCGGGCCGAACTGCGCGCCGAAGAACTGGATGATCGCGGTGAACGCGGCCGTCGCCAGCAGCAGGAAGCCGATGGTGGCCCCCGCGCGCTCCATCTCCAGGCCGAGGCCCCAGTGCAGGACGGCCATCAGGGCCAGCACCTGCACGACGCCGATGGCGAAGGCCGGCAGCCAGGAACCCAGCGCGATCCGCCAGCCCGGCGCCCCCGCGGCGAGCGCCCGCTTGCCGAGCGGCGCGAGCAGCATGTACGCGACCATCGCGCCGACCCACAGGGACAGCGGAATGAAGTACGGGGCGAGCCCGGTGCCGTAGTTCGGCGCCTTGTGCATCGACTTCGAGGCCAGCTCGACCGGGTTGGACATGACGTCGGTACGGGCGTCGCGGTCCTTCTTGTCGTAGTCGGGGATCTGCGCGACACCGCTGTCCAGCTTGCCGGCGAGCTGGTTGGAGCCGTCCTTGAGCTTGTAGATGCCGCCGCTGAGCTTGTCGATGCCGTCCTTGGCGGAGCCGACACCCTCGTGGACCTTGCCCGCGCCGTCGGCGACCTTGCCCGCGCCGTCGGTGAGCTTCTGGCTGCCGTCGGCGAGCTTCCCGGTCCCGTCGGCGAGCTTCCCGGAGCCGTTGGCCAGCGTGCCGATGCCGTCGGCGAACTGACCGGCGCCCTGGGAGACCTTCTTCGCACCGGCGTTGAGCGCGTTGATCTGCTGGATGGCCGCGTCCGCGTTGGTGGCGATTCCAGGAGCCTTCTGCGCGACCAGGGTCGCCCCCTGGTGGAGGTCGCGCAGTTTGTCGCGGAGGTGCTGGAGGTCCGTCCTGGCGATGATGTCGTTGACCTTCTCCGCCGCGTCGGCGCCTGCGGCGCTACCGGCCGCCAGGCCCTTCAGCCGGGCGCAGTCCGCGCCCGATCCGGCGCCGCCGCACTGCTCCCGGTACAGGGCCGCGGCCTCGTCGGCGTTCTTCCGCGCCTGCGTGGCGGCCTTGGCCGAGTTGCCCGGCAGCTTGCCGAGGTCGTCGTAGAGCGCCTGGCTGAGGTCGGCCACGAACTTCGCCTTGTCGCCGATCTCCTTGCCGTGCTCCTTGAGGAAAGGCAGGTCCTTCTTGGCGATGCCGTTGACCTTGTCGGCGAGCTGCTGCGTGCCGTCGGCCACCTGGCCGGCGCCGGCGCTGAGCTGCTGAGCCTTCGACCTGGCCGTGGTGAGGCCCTGGTTCAGGGTCCCGGCACCCTTGTTCACGTCCCCGACGCCCTTGCTCAGCTCGCCGGCCTTGTCGTGCAGCGTGCCCGCGCCCTTGCTGACGTCACCTGAACCCTTGTCCAGCTTGCCCAGGCCGTCGGACAGGTCGTCCGACCCCTTCTTGGCGTCGCCCAGGCCCTTGTCGATCTTGCCGGCCCCGTCCGCGGCCTGCTGCGTCTTGTCGTGCAGATCCGAGAACGACACGAAGATCTTGTCGAAGAACTCCCGCGACGACTTCGCCGAGGTCTTCGCGCGGATCTCCGAGAAGATCGTCTTGGAGATCGAGCCGACGATGTAGTTGTTCGCGTCGTTCGTACGGACCTGGAGCGCGCCCGTCTCCGGGTGGTCACCGGAGCTGGAGGCGATCCGCTCGCTGAAGTCCTTCGGGACGGTCAGGGAGAGGTAGTACGTACCGTTCTCGACGCCCTTCGCGGCGTCGGAGGCGCTGACCTCCTCCCAGTTGAACGTGTTGCTGTCCTTGACGTTCTTGACGAGTTCGTCGCCCGCCTGGATCTTCTTGCCACCGGCGGTGGCGCCCTCGTCGTCGTTGACGAGCGCGACCGGGATCTTGTCCAGGTTCGCGTACGGGTCCCAGAACGAGCACAGGTACAGCGCGCCGTACAGCAGCGGGATCAGCATCAGGGCGACGAGGCCCAGCCGGGGGAGCTTGCCCCTGCCGAAGCGCTTGAGCTCAAGCGCGGCGAGCTTCGGCGATCGCATGGGCTGCTTCCTCCTCGTTGGTGTCGGTCGTACCGGCCTGGCCGGTGGTCGAAGTGGTGGGGGTCGCGGCGGCGGGCGCCTGGGCGTCGGGCTTCGCGGCCGCCGGCGCCGTACGGACGACGATCGCGTCGCCGGGAGCGGTGCTGGCCGCGGCCACCACCGTCGTACCGTTCAGCGCCAGGTCCCGCAGCATCTGCCACACCTGGGAACGCTCGTCCGCGGACAGTTTGAGGTCGACGTCGTCGATGGCCACCAGGCGCGGGCCGTGCATGACGGCCAGCGCGACGGACAGCCGCAGCGCCTCGATGCGCTCCATGTCGCGTACCGCCGTACGCAGTCCCTTCGGCAGCGTCGTGGGGTCGAGGCCGACGGCCGCCAGCGCGGCGTCGACGCGTGCCCGTGTCGCTTCCTTGTAGCGGCGGCCCCACGGCAGCCGGGCGCCCAGCGAGCCGGCCACCCGGTGGCCCAACAGGGCCTGTTCCTCCAGGTGTTCCCCCGCGGTGAGGGCCGGTTCCAGGTCGGCGACTCCGGGGACGTGCGCGATGGCGGTCAGGCGGCGCACCGTTCCCATGCGCTTGGGGAGGGGGAAGCCGGCGACCGTGGCGTGGCCCTCGGCGAGCTGCATGCGGCCGGTGAGCGCCAGCAGGAGACAGGTGCGGCCGGAGCCCGACGGGCCCTCGACGGCGATCAGTGAACCCGGTTCCGCGGTGATGTGGACGTCTCTGAACGCCCACCCCCGTGGGCCCTTCACTCCGATTCCCCTGGCGTTGACCGCCGCCCCCTGGCGGGTGGTGTCCACGGCCCCTCCTTTGATCTGACTGGTCAGTCTAAAAGTGTGCCGCATGGACGGGCCTATTGACCAATCGGCACACGATCCTGTGAACTCCGTCATGTGGCGGGTGGGGCGCCCTGGCGCTTTTGGGGCGTTTGTTGGTGATGTTCTCGGTGTGGTCCGTGGTGCTGTGCGTCCGGTCCGCGCCGTGAGGACACTTGCGACGGAGACCGATGACTCACTCGGCCAAACTGATCGCCCCGCTCCTCGCGGGGACCCTCGTCACGACGCTGCCCCCGGTATCGGCCGCGGCTTCCACACCGGTACGGCATGCCTCCCCGGCCACGGCTGCGGCCTCCTCCGGAGCCGCCGCGGATGCCGCCTCCTGCGCCCCGCGCGAGCTGGATCGTTTCAGCAAGGAGAAGTCCCGAAGCGGCGGCCGGGGAAAGGGCACCGGAGACCCCGGCGCCGCGGACGACGGTGGCGGCTGGACCCCCACCGCCACCCGTATCGACCCGAAGGACGGCCACCACGCCTTCGTCGGCAACGGCTACCTCGGCCAGCGCGTAGCCCCCAACGGCGCCGGATACACGGCCCCCGGCGAGACGACCGGCTGGCCGCTGAAGACGCCCCGCTACGACGGTTCCTTCGTGTCCGGCCTGTACGCGCGCGGTCCCGAGAAGCTGGAGGGCCGCCAGGCCGTCGCCGCGCTGCCCACCTGGACGGGCCTCGACGTCACCGCAGCCGGCGACCGGCCGCAGACCTTCGACTCCGCGACTCCCGCGGGCCGTATCTCCCACTACCGCCAGACGCAGTTCATCCGCTGCGGCATGGTCCGTACCTCTCTGACGTGGACGGCCGCCGACGGCCGCGCCACCGACCTCGTGTACGACGTGCTCACCGACCGCACCAGCGCGCACACCGGCGCCGTACGGCTGCGCATGACCCCGCACTGGGGCGGCCGGGCCACCGTCACCGACCGCATCGACGGGCGTGGCGCGCGCCGTATGACGCAGACCGGGGGCGGCGCGCGCGACGGCCGGACGATGGACGTGACCTTCCGTACGGACGGCACGAAGACGGACGGCGCGGTCGCCTCGACGCTGCGCCCCGGTCCGCGGGTCCGCGCACAGGGCGCGACGACGCGCCGCGCGGGCGCCGCGAAGGACCTGGGCAACCAGCAGAGCGTCACGTTCTCCGTACGGGCCGGACGTTCCTACGAGCTGACCAAGTACGTCGGCGTCGACACCGCGCTCACCTCCCCTACCCCGCGTGCCGCCGCAACCGACGCCGCGCAGCGGGCCGCGAACCGCGGCTGGGACGCCCTCTACCGGAACCACGCCGCCGCCTGGCAGAAGCTCTGGCGCAGTGATGTCGAGGTACGCGGACGCGGCCGGGAACAGCGGAATCTGCAGTCGTGGGTGCGCGCGGCACAGTACGGGCTGCTCTCCAGCACCCGCGCCGGCAGCCGCGACAGCATCAGCCCGGCCGGGCTGACCAGCGACAACTACGCCGGCGAAATCTTCTGGGACGCCGAGACCTGGATGTACCCGGGCCTGCTCGCCGCCCACCCCGAGCTGGCGAAGTCCGTCGTGGACTACCGCTACAAGACCATGGCCGGAGCCGCCGCCAACGCGAAGAAGCTGGGTTACCAGGGACTGTTCTATCCGTGGACCAGCGGCAGCAAGGGCGACTTGTGGAACGAGTGCCACAGCTGGGACCCGCCGCACTGCAAGACGCAGAACCACCTGATGGGCGACGTCTCGCTGGCCGCCTGGCAGTACTACCTCGCCACCAAGGACACCACCTGGCTGCGCGAACGCGGCTGGCCGGTGATGAAGGGCATCGCGGAATTCTGGGCGTCCCGGGTCACCCGCAACCCGGACGGCAGCTACTCGGTCAAGAACGTGGCCGGACCGGACGAGTACAGCAACGGTGTCGACGACGGCGTCTTCACCAACGCCGGCGCGGTCACTGCGCTGCGCAACGCCGGCCGCGCCGCCGCGCTCCTCGGGCAGCGGCCCCCCGCCGCCTGGAAGGAGATCGCCGACCACATCCGCATCCCGTACGACGCGAAGAACGACGTCTTCGAGCAGTACGACGGGTACCGGGGCACGATGATCAAGCAGGCCGACACCGTGCTCCTCATGTATCCGCTGGAATGGCCGATGTCGCAGCGCGCCAAGAGGAACACGCTGGACCACTACGCGGGACGCACCGACCCGGACGGCCCCGCCATGACCGACTCGGTGCACGCCATCGCCGCCGCCGGAACCGGTGAGCCGGGCTGCTCGACGTACACGTACCTGATGCGTTCCATCAAGCCGTTCGTGCGCGGCGCCTTCCACCAGTTCTCCGAGGCGCGCGGCGACAAGGCGGGCGCCGGTGACCCGCACGCCGGATCGCCGGCGCAGGACTTCCTCACCGGCAAGGGCGGCTTCCTGCAGACCTTCACCAACGGGCTGACCGGCCTGCGGATGCGCGAGGACCGGGTGCGCCTGGACCCGATGCTGCCGCCGCAGCTCTCCGACGGCGTCACGCTGCGCGGGCTGCGCTGGCAGGGGCGTACGTACGACGTGGAGATCGGCGCGCACGGCACGACGGTGCGGCTGACGGCCGGCGCGCCGATGCGCGTCGAGTCGCCGGAGGGCGAGCGGGTGGTCAGCCGCGGCGTGCGGCTGACGCTCAAGACCCGCCGTCCCGACCTCGCGGCGACGGACAACGCGGCCCGGTGCCGGACGGCGCGGGCCACGTCGGAGGAGCCGGGCATGTACGCGGGCGCCGCCGTGGACGGCAACGCGGCCACCTCCTGGGTGCCGGACGGCTCCGACGGCACCCTGACCGTCGACCTCGGCAAGCCCTCGCGCATCGGTCAGATCACCCCGCACTGGAAGGGCGGTGAGCCCGCCTCGTACGTCGCGCAGGTCTCGACGGACGGCAAGCACTGGTACGGGACCGGGTACGACGGCCGTACGACGGCGCGCTACGTCCGGCTCACGGTGCACGGCGCCGACGCGGCGAAGAAGGGCGGACAGCGTCCCGGCCTCGCGGAGCTGACCGTGCGGAAGGCGGGGTAGCGGAAGCGGCGACACGCGGGCAGCCCCGCGAGCAGCCCCGGACGGACCGGGCTCGCCCGGGGAACGGCCCAGGTCGGAAAAGACGCGACCTGGGCCGTTTCCACCTGACACAGTCATCGGTCACCGACCGAAAGTGACCAATCTGTCCCCTGAATGAGACATCTGTGATCGCTTCCGTCACATAGTGTCCGGACACGCACGGTGTGTCTGACCTGGGGAGGGACTGTGCGTACGGCTGCGAAGTGTGTGGTCGGCGGGGTGACCGCTGCGGTGGTGGGCCTGGTCGGCGTGGGTGCCTACAACGTCTACGAGGCGTTCGCCGGCGAGGGCTCGGGATCGTCCGGGGCATCGGCCGGTACCACCACGTCCAGACAGACCGGGCCACCGTCCGAGGAAGAGGTACGCGACACCGCGCGCGACTTCCTCGCGGCCTGGAGCAAGGGCGACGTGGAGTCCGCCGCGCTCCTCACGGACAACGCCGGGGGCGCACGTCAGGCCCTGACCGGATTCCGCGACGAAGCGCATGTCTCGAAGGTGACGTTCGAGGCCGGGCGGCAGACCGACGGTGCGAAGGTGCCGTACCACGTCACCGCCGAGCTGACGGTCGGCAAGGGCGACGAGGCGAAACACGCGACCTGGGCGTACGACTCCACGCTGCACGTCGTACGCGGCAAGACCACCGGCAAGGCTCTCGTCGACTGGCAGCCCAGCGTGGTCCACCCCGACCTGCGGCGCGGCGAGAGCCTGCGGACCGGCTCGGACGGCGCGCCGCCCGTCAAGGCGGTCGACCGCAACGGCACCGAACTCGACGGCACCGAGCTGCCGTCCCTCGGCGCCATCCTGCCCGCCCTCCGGGAGAGCTACGGGGAGAAGGCGGGCGGCGTCCAGGGCGTCGAGGTACGCGTCGTCAGCGAGGGCGGCGAGCCGGGCAGGACACTGCACACCATCGTCAAGGGCCGCGCCGGAACGCTCCGTACGACGCTGGACGCGAACGTGCAGCGGGCCGCCGAGGCGGCCGTCAAGGGCTACCGCGAGGCGTCGGTCGTCGTGGTCAAGCCCGGCAGCGGGGACATCCTCGCGGTCGCCAACCACCGCTCGGACCAGTTCAACGCGGCGTTCCAGGGGCGGCTGGCACCCGGCTCCACGATGAAGGTCGTGACCGCCGCGATGCTCATGGAGAAGGGCCTGGTCTCCGCGGACAAGAGCGTGGAGTGCCCGAAGTACGCCTCGGCGGGCGGACGGTCCTTCCACAACCAGGGCATGTTCCAGATCAACGGCGGTACGTTCGCCGACAGTTTCGCGCGTTCCTGCAACACCGCCTTCATCGGCCTCGCCGACCGGATCTCCGGCGCGGACCTGAGCGGTGAGGCGCAGGAGGTCTTCGGGCTGGGCAAGGACTGGAAGGTCGGGATACCGACGTTCGACGGCAGCGTGCCGCAGAGCGACGGCCCCGACACCCCGGCGGCCCTGATCGGCCAGGGCCGCGTCCAGGCCAACCCCCTGAACATGGCGTCCGTCGCCGCCACCGCCAAGGCCGGGTACTTCTCCCAGCCCGTCCTGGTCTCCCGCGAGTTGGACGACCGGCCGGTCGCCCACGCGAGCAGGGCGCTGCCGTCCTCGGTCGCGGCGCAGCTGCGGGCCATGATGCGGCGTACGGCCGTCAGTGGCACCGGCGCGCGGGCGATGGCCGGACTCGGCGGCGACATCGGCGCCAAGACCGGTTCGGCGGAGGCAGACGGCCAGGGCGACGCCAACAGTTGGTTCCTCGGTTACCGCAACGACGCCGCGGCGGCCGCGGTTGTCCAGCAGGGTGGCCACGGCGGCGACGCGGCGGGACCGATCGTCCGGAGAGTGCTCGCGGCGGGCCGCTGAGGGGAAGGGTCGACACCGGGGCGTGCCCGCGTCGGGCCTTGCCCGCATCCCGGGGCATCCGTCCCCGGGCGTCGACGAAACGGGAGGACCCCTCGTGCGCGTACGTTCCGCGGTTGTCCGTGTCACCGCAGCAGTACTGGCCGTCGGCTGCATCACGGCGTGCGCCGACGGAGACCCGACGGCGGCACCGGGTCCGGCGGCCGCCCAGGACTCGGCCCGGGCGACCGCGCCGGGCGGGGCGGACGGCGCCGCCGGGCGCGCGGGAACCTCCGCCGCCTCGGCCCGCGCGGGCGCATCCTGCACGGCCGGGAAATGTACGGACACCTCGCGTGCGAGCGGAAACGGAAACCGCTCGGGGACGGGCGGCGGCCGTCACGCCTGCTCCCCGTCCGTCTCCCTCGACCGCTACTCCGACGCCCTGGACAAGACCACCTTCCAGGGCACCTTCGTCGGCAACCTCTCCGCCCTCGCCCGCGACACCGACGGCTCCATCGCCGCCGTCTCCGACCGTTCCGTACTGATCGGGCTGGACGGGCGGACCCACCGGCCCGTACGGACGGCCGGGCTCGCCGACGAGAAGGGTGCCGTCCTCGATGCCGAGGGCCTGGCCGTCGAGCCGGGCGGCGCCTACCTCGTCTCGTCGGAGACCGAGCCGTCGGTACGGCGTTACGACCGCTCCGGCACGCTCCTCGGACGCCTGCCCGTCCCCGATGCCCTACGGGTCGCACCGGCCGGGCGGGCCCAGAGCAACCAGACCTTCGAGGGACTCACCCTCAGGCCCGGCGGCGGCACGCTCACCGCCTCCATGGAAGGCCGGCTCACCGGTGACGGGAAGGACACGGCGGGCCGCCCGCTGCTGCGCTTCCAGACGTGGCAGCGGTACGGCGCCCGGGGCGGATCCGCGCCGTACCGGTTCGGAACTGCCCCGTACGGGTCCGACTCTGCCCCGCACGGGTCCGACTCCGCCCCATCCCGCTCCGACTCCGCCCCGTACCGGCTCGGCAAGCAGTACGCGTACCCGGTGGACGCCGGACTGGGCGTCTCGGAGATCGCCGCCCTCGCCGACGGCCGGCTGCTCGTCCTGGAACGCGGCTTCACGGCCGGCGTCGGCAACACCGTGCGCCTCTACCTCGCCGATCCGCGCCGCGCCGCCGACGTCAGCGGCGTCGCGAACCTGCCGGACGGCAAGGCCGTACGCGCCGCCCACAAGAAACTCCTCGCCGACCTCGGCGCCTGCCCCTCCCTGGGCGCCCCCGCCCACCAGCCGCAGACCAATCCGCTGCTGGACAACATCGAAGGCATGACGGTCACCGGCCGCGCCCCCGGGGGACGGCTGCGCCTCCTCCTGGTCAGCGACGACAACGAGAGCCCGAAGCAGATCACCCGCCTCTACGAGTTGACGGTGCGCCCCGGCGGCCACTGAGCCCCTCGTCTTTCGTACGTCACCGACGGCGCGCCCCGAAATGTTGCGGCGGGATGAAATCCGCTGCCCACAGCGTTGGTGCCTCCTGGTGAACGACGAGATGCGGGAGGCAGTGCGTGACGGGGACGGGGACCGAACCATCGAGACAGGGCGGCTGGGCACGACGGCTGGCACGGCTGTGCTGGCAGTACAAGAAGGACGTACTGCTCGCGCTCGGGTCGTCACTCGCCGGGATGGGCGTGATGGCCCTGGTCCCGCTCATCCCGAAACTGATCATCGACGATGTGATCGTCAGCCATGAGCGCCCCCTCGCCCCCTGGGCGACCTTGCTGATCGTCGCCGCGCTCGCCGTCTACGGGCTGACGTATGTACGCCGCTACTACGGCGGACGCCTCGCCCTCGACGTCCAGCACGACCTGCGCACCCGGATGTTCCGGTCGATCGCGCGGCTGGACGGGCACCGGCAGGACGAGCTGAGCACCGGCCAGGTCGTCGGCCGCGCCACCAGCGACCTGCAGCTCATCCAGAGCCTGCTGTTCATGCTCCCGATGATGATCGGGAACGTGCTGCTCTTCGCGATCTCCCTGGTCGTGATGGTGGTGCTCTCCCCGCTGCTCACCGTCGTCGCGCTCGCCGTCGCTCCCGCACTGTGGTTCATCGCCCAGCGCAGCCGCAACCGTCTGTACCCCGCCACCTGGTACGCGCAGGGACAGGCCGCCGCCGTCGCGGGCGTCGTCGACGGCGCGGTCTCCGGCGTCCGCGTCGTCAAGGGCTTCGGCCAGGAGGAGCAGGAGGCCGGCAAACTGCGCACGGTCAGCCGCCGCCTGTTCGCGGGCCGGCTCCGCACCGTACGGCTCAACGCCCGCTACACCCCCGCCCTCCAGGCCGTCCCCTCCCTCGGCCAGGTCGCCATGCTGGCGCTCGGCGGCTGGCTCGCCACCAACGGGCAGATCACCCTCGGCACCTTCGTCGCCTTCTCCACCTACCTCGCCCAGCTCGTCGCACCGGTCCGGATGCTCGCGATGATGCTGACCGTCGGGCAGCAGGCACGCGCCGGCGTGGAGCGGGTCTTCGAGTTGGTCGACACTGAACCGGTCATCGAGGAGCGTCCGGACGCGCACGAACTGCCCGCCGACGCGCCCGCCACGGTCGAGTTCGAGCACGTGTCCTTCGGCTACGGCAACGGCCGCCCCGTCCTGGAGGACTTCTCGCTGCGCATCGAGCCCGGCGAGACCGTCGCCGTCGTCGGCGCGTCCGGCAGCGGCAAGTCCACCGTCTCCCTGCTGCTGCCGCGCTTCTACGACGCGACCGCGGGCCGCGTCCTGGTGGGCGGCCACGACGTACGCGACCTGACCCTGGAATCGCTGCGCGCGGCCATCGGCCTCGTACCGGAGAACAGCTTCCTCTTCTCCGACTCCCTGCGCGACAACATCGCTTACGGAACGCCGGACGCCACCGACGAGCAGATACGTATCGCCGCGCGTGCCGCACAGGCCGACGGGTTCATATCCGCCCTGCCGGACGGCTACGGCACCGAGGTCGGCGAGCAGGGCCTGACCCTGTCCGGCGGGCAGCGCCAGCGGGTCGCGCTGGCGCGCGCGATCCTCACCGACCCGCGGCTGCTCGTCCTGGACGACGCGACCTCCGCCGTCGACGCCCGCGTCGAGCACGAGATCCACGAGGCGCTGCGCAGCGTGATGGCGGGCCGTACGACGCTGCTGATCGCGCACCGCGCCTCCACCCTCGCCCTCGCCGACCGCGTCGCCGTCCTGGACGGCGGCCGGCTGGTCGACATCGGCACGCGCGAGGAACTGGAGGAACGCTGCGAGCTGTACCGCCGGCTGCTGACCGACCCGGAGGAACTGGGCCGGGAGGAACCGGGCGGCACCGACCGGGACCCGGCGGGCGCGAAGGCCGAGAACGCCGCTCCCGACCACCGCGTGCAGGGCATCACACCGGAGCTGTGGGACCGCACCGGCAAGGAAACGGACACCGAAGCAGCCGACGCGGCCCCCGGCATGCCGGCCACTCCCGAACTCCTCGCCCGGGTCGCCGCGCTTCCGCCCGCGACCGACACCCCCGACATCGACGAGGAACGGGCCGCCCGCCCCGAGAAGTCCTACGGACTGCGGCGCCTCCTGCGCGGCTTCGGCGGCCCGCTCGCCGTCGCCCTCGCGCTGGTCGCCGTGGACGCCGTGGCCGGCCTGCTGCTCCCGGTCCTCATCCGGCACGGCATCGACGACGGCGTACGGCGCGCGCAACTGGCCGGCGTGTGGACGGCCGCGGGACTGGCCCTGTTCGTCGTACTCGTCCAGTGGGCGGCCCAGGTCGGCTCGAACCGTATGACCGGCCGTACCGGCGAACGCGTCCTGTACGCGCTGCGCGTCAAGATCTTCGCGCAGCTCCAGCGCCTCGGACTCGACTACTACGAGCGCGAGCTGACCGGCAAGATCATGACGCGGATGACGACGGACGTGGACGCCCTGTCCACGTTCCTGCAGACCGGCCTGGTCACCGCCGTCGTCTCCGTCCTGACCTTCTTCGGCATCCTCGTCGCCCTCCTGGTCATCGACGTCCAGCTGGCCCTGGTCGTCTTCGCCACCCTCCCGCCGCTGATCATCGGTACGTACTTCTTCCGCAAGCAGAGCGTGAAGGCCTACGAACTGGCCCGGGAACGCATCAGCGTCGTCAACGGCGACCTCCAGGAGAGCGTCGCCGGACTGCGCATCGTGCAGGCCTTCCGCCGCGAGCGCGACGGCGCCGACCGGTTCGCGGAGCGCAGTCACGCCTACCGCGCGGCCCGGGTCCGCGGCCAGTTCCTGATCTCCGTCTACTTCCCGTTCGTCCAGCTGCTGTCCTCCGCGGCCGCGGCGCTCGTCCTGATCGTCGGCGCCGGGCGGGTCGGCGAGGGCACGCTCACGGCAGGCGCGCTGGTCGCCTACCTCCTCTACATCGACCTGTTTTTCGCCCCCGTACAGCAGCTCTCGCAGGTCTTCGACGGCTACCAGCAGGCCGCCGTCTCGCTCGGCCGCATCCAGGAACTCCTGCGCGAACCGACCACCACCCCGCAGCCCGAGCGGCCGCGCGCGGTGGGCGAGCTGGCGGGCGAGATCGTCTTCGACGACGTGCACTTCCGGTACGGCGGTACGGACGAGCCGGGCGCCGGCGCCTCCCAGGGCTCCGGCGCCCCTGACGGCTCCGACGCCACGGCGCTCTCCGGCGTCAGTCTGACCATCCCCGCCGGACAGACCGTCGCCTTCGTCGGCGAGACCGGCGCGGGCAAGTCCACGCTGGTCAAGCTGGTGGCGCGGTTCTACGACCCGACCTCGGGCACCGTCCGCGTCGACGGCACCGACCTGCGCGAACTGGACCTCACCGGCTACCGGCACCGCCTCGGCGTCGTACCGCAGGAGTCCTACTTGTTCGCCGGTACGGTCCGCGACGCCATCGCGTACGGACGGCCGGACGCCACCGACGCCGAGGTGGAGGCCGCGGCCCGCGCGGTCGGCGCGCACGACATGATCGCCGGGCTGGACGGCGGCTACCTCCACGAGGTCGCCGAACGCGGCCGGAACCTCTCCGCCGGCCAGCGCCAGCTGCTCGCCCTCGCCCGCGCGGAACTCGTCGACCCCGACATCCTGCTGCTCGACGAAGCCACCGCCGCGCTCGACCTGGCCACCGAGTCCGCCGTCAACGAGGCCACGGACCGGCTGTCCGGCCGCCGTACGACGCTCGTCGTCGCGCACCGCCTGACCACCGCGGCCCGCGCCGACCGGGTCGTGGTCCTGGACCACGGCCGCGTCGCCGAGGACGGCACCCACGCGCAGCTCCTGGCCCGCGGCGGCCGGTACGCGGAACTGTGGCGGACGTTCACGGGCGAGGAGGAGTCGGTGGCGGCCTGACGTACCACCGCGGCGGCCGGCCGACGGTTTTCCGCGGCCGGCCTCGGCCCTTGTGGCGAACGGATGTTGGGTTCCGCGGCGGCAATCGGCCGACCGCCGTGGCGACGGTGCGCCGGCCGCTCGGACCACGGTCCCATCGGCCTCCTGTGAATAAAGGGGGCTGGTGGGACCGTAGTCGCGCCGATAGGTTCACCCCGACCTTTGCTATCCCAAGGGGAGGGTGCATGCGCAAGGCCATCAGATGCCTGCTGTCGCTCGCGGTGCTCATAGGCACGGCGAGTGCCGGTACGGCGTCGGCGACGGCGGCCACCGCCGCGAAGCCGAAGGCGACCGACATCAAGGACCGGATCCTGGCGATCCCGGGGATGAGTCTCGTCCAGGAGAAGCCGGTCGACGGCTACCGCTTCTTCGTCCTGAACTACACCCAGCCGATCGATCACCAGCACCCCTCCAAGGGGACCTTCCAGCAGCGGCTGACCCTGCTGCACAAGTCCGTCGAGCGGCCGACGGTCTTCTTCACCTCCGGCTACAACGTCAGCACCGACGTGCGGCGCAGCGAGCCGACGCAGATCATCGACGGCAACCAGGTGTCGATGGAATACCGCTTCTTCACGCCGTCGCGGCCCCAGCCCGCCGACTGGAAGAAGCTCAACATCCGGCAGGCGGCCAACGACCAGCACCGCATCTTCAAGGCACTGCACAAGATCTACGACCAGAACTGGATCGCCACCGGCGGCAGCAAGGGCGGCATGACCGCCACGTACTACCGCCGCTTCTTCCCGGACGACATGGACGGCACGGTCGCCTACGTCGCGCCGAACGACGTGAACAACGACGAGGACTCGGCCTACGACCGGTTCTTCCGCACCGTCGGCACCGCGCAGTGCCGCAAGGACCTCGCCACGCTGGAGCGCGAGGCGCTGCTGCGCCGCGGCGAGATGGTCAAGCGCTACACGCAGTGGGCGAAGGAGAACAAGCAGACCTTCAACGTCGTCGGCAACATCGACAAGGCCTACGAGGTCCTGGTCACGGACCTGGTCTTCGGCTTCTGGCAGTACCAGCCGGCCGCGACCGCCTGCGCCGAGGTGCCCAAGAAGACCGCCTCCACGGACGAACTGTGGAAGTGGATCGACAAGGTCGGCGGCTTCGACAGCTACACCGACCAGGGTCTTGAGACCTATACGCCGTACTACTACCAGGCGGGCACCCAGCTCGGTGAGCCCAGCTACAAGTACGACCACCTCAAGGACCTGCTGCGCTACCCGGGCATCAACAACTCCCGGACCTTCGTGCCGCGCTCCATCCCCATGAAGTTCGAGAAGAACGCGATGCGCGACATCGACCGGTGGGTGCGCCACAACGCGGAGCGCATGATGTTCGTGAACGGTGAGTGGGACCCGTGGAGCGCCGAGCCGTTCCGGCTGGGCTCCGGCTCCGAGGACTCGTACGTCTTCAAGGCCCCGGGCGGCAACCACGGCTCGAACATCGCGAAGCTGCGGGAGGCCGACCGCAAGAAGGCGACCGAGCGGCTGCTCGACTGGGCGGGTCTCGACGTGGCGCCGGGCGCCAAGATCACGCCGCAGGCACCGTTCGACAAGAAGCTGGACAAGCGGGACGACTCGCGGATGCAGCTGCTGCGTCCGTGACGCGGAACGGCTGACCGGCCGGCCCGGCCAGGGCCGCCGGCGCCGGACCGGGACCGCGCCGCTCCACGGAGCCGCGACGGTCTCCGGCCCTGATGAACTACAGGCGGCGGGCGCACCCGATCGGTGCCCCGCCGCCTAGTTGTACGTACATCTTCGTGTCGGCCGGACAGGACGCGCGGGCGCGCACCGCGGCCGTCACCTTGTACCGCGGCGCGCGGGCTCCCGTTCCGTCGCAAGCGGTTTCCTTGACCTCGCCCTGCCGCAGCCGGCTGAGGCAGTCGCCGACGATGGTGCGCGGGCCGCCGCCTCCGCCCGGGTCGCCGGGGTGCGGCGCCTCCAGGTTGCGCATGCAGGCGTAGCCCTGGGGCACCGCGCCGTCGCCGTTCTCGTCGGAGGCGGGCCGGTGCTCGCTGATGTTCAGGACGAAGTCCGTACGCTCCGGGCACAGCGGACCCTGCGCCTGCGACCCGTCGTACCGGGCCAGCACCAGGGCCGCGGCCTTCTCACTACGGCACGACACCTGGTGGAAGACGGTGCGTCCGCGAGTACTGCATGTCCCGCGGGCGAGGAACGTCGCGGCAGGCGCAGGGGACGAGGCCATCGCGCCACCGTTTCTGTCGGCGACCGCGCCGCTGCCCGTACGCTGACAGGCGGGCAGCGCCGCGAGCAGCAGCGCGACCGCACAGCCCAGCGCGCCGCCGCCGTACCGCCCGAACCCGCGCATCGCGGCCCCCTGTGTCCCCCCGGTGCGTACGGACCAGCGTGTCCCGCGCATTCGGGAGCACGCCAGGCGTAACGGACGCATTGCGCACGGGGTACGGGGCGCGCAGTACGAACCGCTCCGGGTCCGGCGGTACACCGGCCGTACGACGGAAGCGCGGGGAGCCGTACGGGACTCCGTGCCCGGAAGCCCGTACGGCCGCTGCCCCGTCCCGTTCGTCCGCTCAGTACGACAGGCCGTACCCGGCGGAGTAGAGCACCGAGCCCGGCGCGTCGGCACGCATCACCGGGACCGGCAGCCTCCCCTCCGGATCGCGCCGGCCGGCGATCACGCGTGCGGCGGCCCGCAGTTCCACGTCCGTCCACGAGTAGGCGGCCAGGCCTGCCCGTACGCCCGGCAGGTGCGCGATGTCGTACGGGTTGCGGACGGCCAGCTGCACGACCGGTTTGCCGGTGGCCAGCAGCGCGTCGACGAGGGCGCGCTGTGACGACGTGGCCGTGACGTTGTACGTCGCCACGACCACCGCGTCCCGTTGCTCCAGCGCCGCTACCGCCTGGCCGATCTTTTCGCGGGTGGGCGCGGTACCGGTGGAGAACTGTGTCGCCGTGAACCCCAGTTGATGGAAGGTTTCGGCAAGCACTTTGGTGGGTGGGCCGCCGGTACCGGACGGCGACGCCGGATCGGCCCCGACCACCAGCAACCGCCGCTGCGCGCGCCTGGACAGGGGCAGCAGGCCGCCCTCGTTGACGAGCAGCGTCGTGGTGCGGTCGGCGATCCGGTCCGCTGTGGCCAGGTGCTGCCGCGTCCCGACCGTACGGTCCACCGCGCGGTGCGTCGTATACGGACCGTCGAACAGTCCGCGCCGTTCCTTGAGCCGCAGAATGCGCAGCAGTTTCTCGTCAATGTCGCGCTCGGTGAGCTCACCCGTCCGTACCGCCTTCAGGACGCCGGCGAAGGCGACGGCGATGTCGGGCGGATTGAGCAACTGGTCAACGCCCGCCTCGAGCGCGAGCACCGGCACACGGTCGTCGCCGTACTTGGTCCGTACGCCCTCCATGCCGAGCGAGTCGGTCACCACCACACCGTCGTAACCGAGCCGTTCACGCAGGATGCCGGTGAGGATCGGGCGGGACAGCGTGGCCGGGTCGCCGCTCGCGTCGAAGGCCGGGACGACGATGTGCGCCGTCATGACCGAGTCGATGCCGGCCTCGATCGCGGCGCGGAACGGCGGGGCGTCCAGCCGCTCCCACTCCTCGGCCGTGTGGCGAATCGTGGGCAGCCCGACGTGGCTGTCGGTGTCGGTGTCGCCGTGCCCGGGAAAGTGCTTGGCCGTCGCGGCGACCCCCGCGCTCTGGTAACCCCGCACCTGGGCGGTGACCAGCCGCGCCACCGCCTTCGGGTCCGAGCCGAAGGACCGGACGCCGATCACCGGGTTCGCGGCGTTGACGTTCACGTCGGCGACCGGCGCGTAGTCCTGCCGGATGCCCATCGCGTGCAGCTCCTCGCTGGCGATCCGACCGGCCGTACGGGCGTCCTCGCGCGAGCGGCCGGCGCCCAGCGCCATCGCGCCGGGGAAGAGCGTGGCGGGCGCGCCGATCCGGGCCACTATTCCGTGCTCCTGATCGGTCGAGATCAGCAGCGGCACGGGGACGCGCTGCGCGGCGGCGGCCCGCTGGATGCCGTTGGAGAGGTCGGCGATCTGGTGCGGCTCTCGGGTGTTGTGCGCCCAGCCGAAATAGATGATGCCGCCGAGGTGGTACTTGGCGATCAGCTCGGCAGCGTTGGAGACGCCCATCTCCTTGCGGTTGGCCTCGGCGTCGGCCGGGTCGGGATCGGTCGCGGAATGCCCGTAGACCCGCATCACGAAGAGCTGCCCGACTTTCTCCTCCAGGTTCATCTCTCCGATGAGCCGGGCCGCGCGATCACGGGCGGCGGCACCGGTGACGCGCGAGCCGGAGGCGGCTGCGTGAACGGCGCCGCCGCCCGTGCTCATGGCACAGGCGGCGGCCGCGGCGGTGGTCAGGACGGTACGTCTGGAGTGCATCTGCGCTCCTTCCGGAGGGTCTCCGCGCCGAGTGCTGCCCCGGCGGTGTGAAGGAAACTTCCAAGAAGTCACGGATAGTCGGAAAAGTATTGCCGGTCAATGCTCAACGGCTCTGCCAGTCGGGGGACCTGGCGACGCGCGACAAGAAGGAGAGCGCGTACGCGGACACGCGGCCGGGCTCGGGCAAAGGCCGAGCAGTGATCCGCCACCGGCGCGTTGGAGGGGGGTGCACCGGTGGCGGGTGCTGTCGGCCGCAGGCGGCGGAGAGGGTGGTCAGCAACGCAGCCAGCAGCGAGGCCGACACCGCTCTGCGGGGTCACACAGCACACCGTTTTGACGGTCGGCGGCCCGGGTGGGTTCCCCGGTTCGACGCGAATACGGGAAATGGTACGGATGTGGGTGGGATGTGTTTTTGAGGCGCCCACCGGGCCTTCCCCGGAGAGGACGTCGGCCGCATGGGCACGGGGCGGATGCACGTACGGCCACGCACGCACCTCAGCGCCTGGCAGCCCCCGCATACGCCAGGCCGCGCTTCTGAACGCGGGTTTTCAGGAGGTCGCCGATGCCACCAGTCGCTCCAGGTACTCGCGTCCCGAGCTGAGCAGTCCGGGCAGTTCTGCGGCTCGCGGGTACCACCGCTTCTCGTACTCCCAGCACAGCCAGCCGTCCCACTGCGCGCGGGCGAGCGTACCGATGCAGTCGGCCAGCGGAACCGTCCCGGCACCGAGCGGCAGGGGAGCGGTGTCCTCGGTGGAGGCCACATCCTTGACCTGCACGAAGCCGAGATACGGGGCGAGCCCGGCATACGTGTCGACCGGCTCCTCGCCGGCGAGCCACGGGTGGAGCACATCCCACAGCGCACCGATGTTCCGGTGGCCCACAGGGCCCAGCACGCGTGCTGCGTCGGCGCCCCGGGGATGCGAGTCGTGCGTCTCCAGGAGGACGCGCACGCCCCGTTCCGCCGCGAACGGCGCGACCGCGGCCAGGTGCCGGGCCGCGTCCGCATCGGCCTCGCCGGCGGGCCGGTCACCACCGCCGGGGAACACCCGGACGAACTGCGCGCCCAGGTCCGACGCCAGCACCACCAACTCGGTCAGCTCCGCCGCCAGCTCCTCCTCCCCGCGCTCGTCGTGGGCAGCGGCCACCCGTGCGTAACCGGACACCGCGAGGATCTCCACCCCGGCCTCGGCGAACTGCTCACGCACCGCGGCCCGTTCCCGCAGGCCGATGCGCGGATGCACCTGTTCCTCGGGATGAGCCCGCAGCTCCACCCCGCCGAATCCGGCACCGGCCGCCAGCCGCACGACCTCGCCCACCGGCATCCCGGGCACTCCGAGTGTCGAGAACGCATATCGCATATCGCTCATGAGAACCATGTGAACACAGATCAGAGCGGCAAACGCCAGTCCTGACCGACAAGCTCCCGACCGAAACTGCGGTGCGGCTTCTCCGCGGTCAGCTCGAAGCCCGCGCGCTCGTACAGGACGCGGGCCGCACTCAGTACGGAGTTCGTCCACAGCACCAGCTCGCGGTAGCCGGCCTCGCGGGCGAAGCCGACACAGGCGGAGACGAGGGCCTGCCCGACGCCGCGTCCGCGGGCCTCCGGTTCGACGAGGAGCAACCGCAGCCGCGCCGTCCGTGGCTTGTGGGGAAGGGCTCCGGTCCCGTCCCGTACGCACATGACCGCACCGACCCGATCACCGTCCAGCTCGGCGATCCACGTGCGGTCCCAGAGCGGGTCGTAGCGCTCGGCGTACTCGGCGACGATCCGCGCTACCAGTGCTTCATAAGCGAGGCCAAAGCCGTACTCCCGCGCATACAGGACAGCGTTCCGTTGCACCATCCAGCCAAGATCACCGGGTTCGGCATCGCGGAGCTCCAAGACGGGCGCCGGTCGCTCCGCCGCATCGCCGAGCAGCTCTCGTATGGTCGCCATCGAATCCAGCAGACGGGATCGGTCGGGGCCGGGAAGGCGGCTGAGGAGCGTCCCCGCGGAGTCGCGGGAACGCTCCTCCAGGAGGTGCGCGGTCGCGCGGCCGTGCTCGGTGAGGGCGATGCGCTGCCGCCGGCCGTCCCGCTCCGAGGGTCTGCGGGTGATCAGCCCGCTCTCCTCGAACCTGGTGAGCAGCCTGCTGAGGTAGCCCGCGTCCAGGGAGAGCGACGTGCGCAGGTCGGCGGCGTCCACGCGGTGACCGTGGGAGATCTCGTACAGGACGCGAGCCTCGGTGAGGGTGTACGGGGTGTAGAGGTGACGGCCGTAGTCGAGGGCGCCTATGAGGTTCGTGTAGAAGCGGTTGAAGCTGCGGATCTGCTGGACTTGCCGGCCCTCTGGTCCCGCCATGGCACTCCCCGTCTTGCCGTTGACTCAGTCAAGGTTGACTGAGTCAAGCGTAGGGGGAAGCGGTCGATTCGCGCACCATCAAGTCGCCGCGCAGCGTGGCGATTTCTCCCGGCGGTGGCGTTTCGCGGCCCATCGCCAGCCGCCCGGCCCGCGCACCGGCTTCCTGGAGCGGCAGCCGTACGGTGGTGAGCGCCGGAGCGGCGTCCGCGCTGAACGGCAGGTCATCGAAGCCCGCCACGGAAATATCGCCGGGTATCCGCAGGCCGCGGTCGCGCAGGGCGGCGCACACTCCGAGCGCGGCGGTGTCGTTGGCCGCGATGACGGCCGTCAAAGTGGAGTCCCGGCGAAGCAGTTCCAGGGCGGCGTCGTAACCGACGGCACGATCGTAGGCACCGTGGACGGTGCGGTGGGCCGGATCCGGGATGCCGTGCGCGGCGAGGGCGGCGCGATGGCCCTCCAGGCGGTGCCGGGTGGTGGTGCGGCCGACGGGCCCGGCAACGTACCCGATGCGCTGGTGCCCGAGCGAAATCAGATGCTCGGTGAGCCGCTGGGCGCCGCCGCGGTTGTCGAAGGCGAGGGTGACGGGGGGAGGAACCGCGTCAGCCTGCTGGACGGCGCGCTCCACGATGCGCGCCTCCACACCGGTACGTGTCCCAGCGGCCACCCCGATCTTCCGTGCATCGGCCTCCGGGCCCAGGGGCGGACGGCCGCACAGCACCACCCGGGTGCCGGACGAGGCGAGGCGCTTGAGTGTGGCGGTCACGGCTGCGGCGTGACCGGCGTCCTCCACCGCGCCGCCGGTCAGTACGACGGCGGCCGCGCGTTGCCGCTGGAGCAGTGTGAGATATGTCAGCTCACGCTCCGGGGAACCTCCGGTGTTGCACACCACGGCCAGTTTTTCGTCGGCCGGTACGAACGCGGGGCCGCCGCCCGGACTCCGGCGCGTGTCGCCGTCACCCGTTCGGATGACCGTTCCGCCACCGATGTGCTGCCCCGTACCGGTACTCATTTCGGACTGGACGGCCGAGGCGATGATCCCGAAGAACGGGTCGGCGATGTCGTTGACGAGGATGCCCACCAGGTCGGAAGTGGCGGCGGCCAGCGCGCTCGCCGGGCCGTTGACCACGTATTCCAGCTCTGCCACGGCACGCAGCACCCGGGCGCGAGTGTTCTCGGCGACCGGATAGTTGCCGTTCAGCACACGCGAGACGGTGGCCGTGGAGACCCGCGCCCGCGTCGCGACATCCGCCAGCGTCACTGCCATCGATCGCCCCGCCCCATGTCGTACCCCTTGTCCCGGCCTTGCGCCGCAGGCTAGCTTCTCCCGCGATGGAAAGCGCTTGCTATGCGTTCCGGATTCGCGCTCGCCGTCGTCTTGCCCACCGCTGTCGTTCGCCGTCGATCGTTGTCATCCGCTCGCCCTACGAGGCCGGTGTTGGCACCGGGCCCGCCACGCGAGCCGAGTTCTCCAGAAGGGCCGGCCCATGACACGCGAGACCGTACGCATCGCCATGAACGGCGTGACCGGGCGCATGGGCTACCGCCAGCACCTGGTCCGCTCCATCCTCGCGCTGCAGGAACAAGGCGGCCTGGGCCTCGGCGACGGCACGGTGATCTGGCCCGAGCCGGTCCTCGTCGGCCGCAGCGAACACAAGCTGCGGGCACTGGCCGAGCGCCACGGCCTGGCGCAGTGGAACACCGACCTGGACGCCGTGCTCGCGGACGACAGCATCGACATCTACTTCGACGCGCAGGTCACCGCTGCCCGCGAGGACGCGGTGAAGAAAGCGATTGCTGCCGGAAAACATCTCTACTGCGAGAAGCCCACCGCCACCGGACTCGACGGTGCACTGGAACTGGCCCGGCTGGCCGACGAAGCCGGCGTCAAACACGGCGTCGTCCAGGACAAGCTCTTCCTGCCCGGCCTGCTCAAGCTCCGCCGCCTGGTCGAAGGCGGCTTCTTCGGCCGCATCCTGTCCGTACGGGGAGAGTTCGGCTACTGGGTCTTCGAGGGCGACTGGCAGCCGGCGCAGCGCCCTTCCTGGAACTACCGAGCCGAGGACGGTGGCGGCATCGCGGTCGACATGTTCCCGCATTGGGAGTACGTCCTGCACGAACTCTTCGGCCCGGTGCGGACCGTACAGGCGCAGGTCACCACACATGTGCCGCGCCGCTGTGACGAGAACGGCAAGCCGTACGACGCCACCGCGGACGACGCCGCCTACGGCATCTTCCAACTCGACGGTGGCATCGTCGCGCAGATCAACTCGTCGTGGGCGGTACGGGTGCACCGCGACGAACTGGTCGAGTTCCAGGTGGACGGTACGGAAGGCTCGGCTGTCGCGGGATTGCGCGGCTGCCGCGTCCAGCACCGGGCCGCGACTCCCAAACCGGTCTGGAATCCGGACGTACCCACCTCCGAGCCTTTCCGCGACCAGTGGCAGGAAGTCCCGGACAACGGCGACTTCGACAACGGCTTCAAGGCGCAGTGGGAGCTGTTCCTGCGCCACGTCGTACGGGACGATCCCTGGCGCTGGGACCTGGCGGCGGGTGCGCGCGGCGTGCAGCTTGCTGAACTGGGACTGAAGTCGTCGGCGGAGGGCCGCCGCCTGGACGTGCCGGAGCTGGGGCGATGAGCAGGCGGCTGAGCGGTTCCGGACCAATGGCCGATCCCCACCGAACCGATCCCGGCATCGTCCGGACACCCGCTGATCACCCGAACCGCGCCGCCCCCTTCGTCTCCCGTACTGTCTTCGCTGCCGCCCACGTTGTCGCCGACCCCTTCGCCGACACCGCCCCGGGCGACCCCGCCGCCATCGACTGGGACGCCACCCTCGCCTTCCGCCACCACCTGTGGTCGAGCGGCCTTGGCGTGGCCGAAGCCATGGACACCGCGCAGCGAGGCATGGGACTCGACTGGGACTCGGCGGCCGAGCTGATCCGGCGATCCGCCGCCGAGGCAGCGGCGGTCGGCGGTCGCATCGCATGCGGTGTCGGCACGGACCAACTGGAAGTCTCCTCGGCGAGCCTGGCCGACATCAGAGCCGCCTACGAGGAGCAGCTGGCCCTTGTCGAGGACGCAGGAGCCCAGGCCATCGTCATGGCGTCCCGGCACCTCGCCGCGGCGGCCACAAGCGCGGAATCGTACGCGGAGGTGTACGGGCATCTGCTGCGCCAGGCCGCCGAGCCGGTGATCCTCCACTGGCTCGGCCCGATGTTCGACCCGGCGCTGGAGGGGTACTGGGGCAGCTCGGAGCTGGACACCGCGACCGACACGTTCCTGCAGATCATCGCCGAGCACCCGGCCAAGGTGGACGGCGTGAAGGTGTCGCTCCTGGACGCCGACCGTGAGGTTCAACTGCGCCGTCGTCTCCCGGACGGTGTGCGGTGCTACACAGGTGACGACTTCCACTACCCCGAGCTGATCGCCGGCGACGAACACGGACACAGCGATGCCCTGCTGGGCATCTTCGACCCCCTCGCTCCGCTGGCGGCGGATGCCGTACGCCTGCTCGACAGCCGCGACACGGCCGCCTTCCGCAAGCTGCTGGATCCGACCGTCACACTCTCCCGGCACCTCTTCCGGACGCCGACGCGCTACTACAAGACCGGTGTCGTCCTGCTGGCCTGGCTTTCTGGGCACCAGTCGCATTTCACGATGGTGGGCGGCCTCCAGTCGGCCCGCTCGCTGCCGCACCTGGAGCGGGCGTACGAACTGGCCGATGGCCTGGGGCTGTTCCCGGACCCCGAACTGGCGAAGTCTCGCATGCGTCAACTGTGTTCGGTTTTCGGAGGCGGCGTGGCATGAGAGTTGGAGCCAATGGCGGAATGGAAGAACGGGCCGGTCTGTTCGCCCGGTTCAGCCTCAACCAGCAGACCGTCAAGCAATGGTCCCTGCCCGAACTCGCCGACGGCTGCGCCCGAGCGGGAGTACCCGGTGTCGGCCTCTGGCGTGCCCCGGTACAGGAGTACGGGCTGGCTGCCGCTGCCCGGCTCATACGGGACGCGGGGCTGGCCGTAACGAGTCTGTGCCGCGGCGGATTCTTCACCGCTTCCGATCCCAAGGAACGCGCGGACGCGCTGGCCGACAACCGGGCAGCCATTGAGGAAGCGGCCGCGCTCGGCACCGACACCCTCGTTCTCGTATCCGGCGGGTTGCCGTCCGGCAGCCACGACTTGCACGGAGCTCGGGAACGTGTCGCCAGCGCACTGGAGGAACTGGCACCCTACGCGGCCGATGCGGGAGTGCGGCTCGCGCTCGAACCACTGCACCCCATGTACGCAGCGGACCGCTGCGTCGTCTCCACCCTCGCCCAAGCCCTCGACCTGGCCGAAAGGTTCCCGGCCGAGCGGGTGGGCGTGGTCGTGGACACGTACCACCTGTGGTGGGACGACACGATCGGCTCGCAGATCGAACGCGCAGGGGCTGCCGGGCGCATCGCGGCACTCCAACTCGCCGACTGGATCACACCGTTGCCCGCGGGGGTGTTGCTCGGACGCGGTCAGCTCGGTGACGGCGCGGTGGACCTGCAGTGGTTCCGCGAACAGGTCGACGCCGCCGGCTACCGGGGACCCATCGAGGTTGAGATCTTCAACCCGTCGCTGTGGGAGCGACCGGGGGCCGAAGTGCTGGCCGAAGTCGTCGAGCGTTTCACCACTCACCTCATGCACACCAGGTAACGATGAAATAACTCACCGAATCCATGCAACCGTTCCCGGGCCGGGCGGGTCGTACATGTCGTCAGGCTCCCAAGGGGAGAGGGAACCGGGGGGATCCGAGGGGGGATCAGGGGGCCGAACAAAGGGGGAGTCGAGGGGTCCGGGCGCCAGGCCGGGCCCCTCGAAGCGTTCACGGCGGGGCCGTCGCCAAGGCCGCCGGATCCGCTGCCGAAGTGTTCGCTGCGTCAGCCGCGCCAGCTGTGCACCGCCCGCGGCGGACCTCACCGCAAAGCCTCCACAGCCAGCTCCGATACGAGTTATCCACAGGCCCGAACGCGATGTCGGACGCTGGCGGTACGGTCGTTTCATGTTCATTCCAGCCGTGGTCGAAGGGGTCCTGGAGCGGATCACCTACGCCAATGAGGAGACCGGTTACACGGTCGCGCGCCTGGACACGGGCGGCTCCGGCGATCTCCTCACTGTCGTCGGGTCGCTGCTGGGCGCACAGCCGGGGGAGTCGCTGCGCCTGGAGGGCCGTTGGGGCTCCCATCCGCAGTACGGACGGCAGTTCACCGTCGAGAACTACACCACCGTCCTGCCCGCCACGATCCAGGGCATACGGCGCTACCTCGGCTCCGGCCTGATCAAGGGCATCGGCCCGGTCATGGCCGACCGCATCACCGAGTACTTCGGTCTGGACACTCTCGACATCATCGAGCAGGAGCCCAAGCGCCTCGTCGAGGTGCCCGGCCTCGGGCCGAAGCGCATGAAACTGATCGCCGATGCCTGGGAAGAACAGAAGGCCATCAAGGAGGTCATGGTCTTCCTCCAGGGAGTGGGCGTCTCCACCTCCATCGCGGTGCGCATCTACAAGAAGTACGGCGATGCCTCGATCTCCATCGTCAAGAACGAGCCCTACCGCCTGGCCGCCGACGTCTGGGGCATCGGCTTCCTGACCGCCGACCGCATCGCCCAGGCCATCGGCATCCCGCAGGACAGCCCGGAACGGGTCAAGGCGGGGCTGCAGTACGCCCTCGCGCAGTCCACCGACCAGGGGCACTGTTTCCTCCCGGAGGAGGAACTGATCGCCTCATCGGTCAAGTTGCTGCATGTCGACACCGGACTGGTCATCGACTGCCTCGGGGAGCTGGCGGTGAATCCGGAAGGCGTGATCCGTGAGACCGTGCCCGCTCCGGACGGCGGGGACCCCATCACCGCCGTCTACTTGATTCCCTTCTACCGGGCCGAGACGTCCCTGGCAGCCCAGCTGCTACGGCTGCTGGGCACGCGCGAGGACCGCCTGCCGTCGTTCCGGACCGTGAACTGGGACAAGGCACTGGCCTGGCTCGCCGAGCATACGAAGGCGAGCCTGGCGCCCGAGCAGGAGGCCGCCGTACGGCTGGCGCTCACGGAGAAGGTCGCGGTGCTGACCGGCGGCCCGGGGTGCGGGAAGTCCTTCACGGTCCGTTCGATCGTGGAGCTGGCCCGAGCCAAGAAGGCCAAAGTGGTCCTCGCGGCCCCCACCGGCCGGGCCGCCAAGCGACTCTCGGAGCTGACGGGCGTCGAGGCGTCCACGGTGCACCGGCTGCTGGAGCTCAAGCCGGGCGGGGACGCCGCGTACGACAAGGACCGTCCTCTGGACGCCGACCTGATCGTGGTCGACGAGGCGTCCATGCTCGATCTGCTGCTCGCCAACAAGCTCATCAAGGCAGTGCCGCCGGGTGCCCACCTGCTCCTGGTGGGTGACGTGGACCAGCTGCCCTCGGTGGGCGCCGGTGAGGTGCTGCGCGATCTGCTCGCCGAGCGCTGCCCGGTCCCGTCCGTACGGCTGACCCGGATCTTCCGCCAGGCTCAGAAGTCGGGCGTGGTCACGAACGCCCACCGCATCAACGTGGGTGCGTTCCCGATCACGGAAGGCATGACCGATTTCTACCTCTTCGCCGAGGAGGATTCCGAAGCGGCCGGGCGGGTCGCGGTCGATGTGGTCGCTCGCCGTATCCCCGCGAAGTTCGGCCTGGACCCGCGCCGCGACGTGCAGGTGCTCACACCGATGCACCGCGGCCCGGCCGGCGCCGGCACGCTGAACGGGCTCCTCCAGCAGGCCCTCACCCCGGCCCGGCCGGACGTGCCGGAGCGGCGTGTCGGCGGCCGGGTGTTCCGGGTGGGCGACAAGGTGACGCAGATCCGCAACAACTACGAGAAGGGCAGCAACGGCGTCTTCAACGGCACCGTCGGCGTCGTCACCAAGATCAACTCGGACGAGCAGTGGCTCACGGTGCTCACGGACGAGGACGAGGAGGTCTCCTACGAATTCGACGAGCTGGACGAACTGGCACACGCCTACGCGGTGACCATCCACCGCTCCCAGGGCAGCGAGTATCCGGCGGTGGTGATTCCGGTCACCACCGGCGCTTGGATGATGCTGCAGAGAAACCTGCTCTATACGGGTGTTACGCGGGCAAAACGGCTCGTGGTGCTGGTCGGCTCCCGTAAGGCTCTGGGGCAGGCTGTACGCACCGTATCGGCCGGGCGGAGGTGGACCGCGCTTCGTCACCGACTCGCAGGCGCAGTGCGTGGTCACCTCTTCCCCAAACGGGGCGAAGGGGAGCAGGATGGGCAGCTGAAACGGCACTGAGTGCCGTCCGGAGGCCCTATGGCCGACCCCGAGTGCACAGGCAAGGTCCAAATGGGGGAAGGTATAGGCAGTCAGGGCACCTCGAAGAAGAGGCACAACGTCGGTGAGGGATGACGTGAGCGACAACTCTGTAGTACTGCGTTACGGGGACGGCGAATACAGCTACCCGGTCGTCGACAGCAGCGTCGGCGACAAGGGCTTCGACATCTCGAAGCTGCGCGCCCAGACCGGTCTGGTGACCCTGGATTCCGGTTACGGCAACACTGCCGCGTACAAATCCGCGATCACCTACCTGGACGGTGAGAACGGTGTTCTTCGGTACCGCGGCTACCCGATCGAGCAGCTCGCAGAGCGCAGCACGTTCGTCGAGACCGCTTACCTGCTGATCAACGGTGAGCTGCCCACCGTGGACCAGCTGGCGAACTTCAAGCAGGACATCACTTACCACACCCTGCTTCACGAGGACGTCAAGCGGTTCTTCGACGGCTTCCCGCGGGACGCCCACCCGATGGCGATGCTGTCCTCGGTGGTCAGCGCGCTGTCGACGTTCTACCAGGACAGCCACAACCCGTTCGACGAGCGGCAGCGCCACATCTCGACGATCCGGCTGCTGGCCAAGCTTCCGACGATCGCCGCGTACGCGTACAAGAAGTCGGTCGGCCACCCGGTGGTCTACCCGCGCAACGACCTCGGCTACGTCGAGAACTTCCTGCGCATGACCTTCTCCGTGCCGGCCGCCGAGTACGAGCTCGACCCGGTCGTGGTCAGCGCCCTGGACAAGCTGCTCATCCTGCACGCGGACCACGAGCAGAACTGCTCGACCTCCACCGTGCGCCTGGTCGGCTCCTCGCAGGCGAACCTGTTCGCCTCGATCTCGGCCGGCATCAACGCGCTGTGGGGCCCGCTGCACGGCGGTGCCAACCAGTCGGTGCTGGAGATGCTGGAGGGCATCCAGCGCGACGGCGGTGACGTCGACTCCTTCATCCGCAAGGTGAAGAACAAGGAAGACGGCGTGAAGCTCATGGGCTTCGGGCACCGCGTCTACAAGAACTTCGACCCCCGGGCGAAGATCATCAAGGCGGCGGCGCACGACGTCCTCTCGGCGCTCGGCAAGAGCGACGAGCTGCTGGACATCGCGCTCAAGCTGGAGGAGCACGCGCTTTCCGACGATTACTTCGTCTCGCGCAAGCTCTACCCGAACGTGGACTTCTACACCGGTCTGATCTACCGGGCCATGGGCTTCCCGACCGAGATGTTCACCGTGCTCTTCGCGCTCGGCCGGCTGCCCGGCTGGATCGCCCAGTGGCACGAGATGATCAAGGAGCCGGGTTCCCGTATCGGCCGCCCGCGCCAGATCTACACCGGGGTCGTCGAGCGCGACTTCGTCCCGGTCGAGGAGCGCTGAGGTCCTCCCGGGTTCCGGGACGGCTGCTGACCGGCCGGCCGCCCACGTGGCGGCCCGAGCCGGTCCGCCAGCAGAAAGCGCCCCGCCTCCAGATCCCCCCACGGGTCCGGAGCGCGGGGCGCTTCCCTTGTTCCCCGGGTCGGATTCCCCCCACGGGATCCGTCCGGGCGCTTCATGGTGGTACCGCGATCTGCCGGGACGCGCACGTACGGGAGGGCCGCTCAAAGCTCCCCGGGCACGTCGCCCCGGCCACGCGTTGCCGGGCGTGGTCCCCCAAGACCAGCCTGGCCGTTGCGGTGCAAGCCCCGCCGAGGTGCCTGCACCGCCCGGTTAGACTCGCGACCCCCCGCAATGGTTACGTTCCAATCGCTGTGATCTGGGTCTCTTGCCATAAGGGGGCGAATACGGTCAAGGGTCTCGATCTGGAGATCGAGGCCCTTGAGTATGGGTGTTGTGTCAGATGTAGGGAAGTTGTGAAGGCGAAAATTTTTGCCGCCACCTACATTCCGTCAGCGGAAGCGCCGCAACCTGAGGCTGTTACTGACCACGAAGACCGAGGAGAAGGCCATCGCCGCCCCCGCGATCATCGGGTTGAGCAGTCCGGCCGCCGCGAGCGGCACCGCCGCGACGTTGTAGCCGAAGGCCCAGAAGAGATTCCCCTTGATCGTGGCGAGCGTCCGGCGGGCCAGCCGGATGGCGTCGGCCGCGACCCGCAGGTCACCGCGTACGAGAGTGAGATCTCCGGCCTCCATGGCGGCGTCCGTACCGGTCCCCATCGCCAGCCCCAGGTCGGCGGCGGCCAGGGCGGCGGCATCGTTGACGCCGTCGCCGACCATCGCCACGCTGCGGCCTTCGCCTCGCAACCGCTCGACGGCCGCGACCTTGTCCTCCGGCAATACTTCCGCGATGACCTCGCCGATGCCGACCTCCGCCGCCACCGCATCGGCCACCGCTTTGTTGTCCCCGGTCAGCAGTACGGGCGTGAGCCCCAGTGCGCGCAGCCGGCGGACCGCTTCGGCGCTGTTCTCCTTGACGGTGTCGGCAACCGACAGCAGGCCGCGTGGCTGCCCGTCCCAGGCGACGAGTACTGCCGTCCGCCCACCCGCCTCAGCGGCGTCCCTGGCGGCGGTCAGCGCCTCGGGCAGGGCCCCGGCCGAAGACGCTTCCGCGGCCTCCTGGTGCAGCAGCCGCTCGCGCCCGACGAGGACGCTGCGGCCGTCCACCACACCCCGTACGCCCAGGCCCGCCACGTTTTCGAAGCTCTCCGGCTCCGGCAGCTTCCCCAAGCGCTCGCGGGCCCCCTCTGCGATGGCGCGCGCGATCGGGTGCTCCGACGAGTGCTCCAGCGCGCCCGCCAGCCGCAACAGGTCGTCCTCCGTGACACCCGGTGCCGGTACGGCCTCGTAAAGGCTCATCCGGCCCGTGGTCACCGTGCCGGTCTTGTCCAGCACGACGGTATCGATGCGCCGGGTCGACTCCAGTACCTCGGGGCCCTTGAGCAGAATGCCGAGCTGCGCGCCGCGCCCCGTACCGACCAACAAAGCGGTCGGCGTCGCGAGACCGAGCGCGCAGGGGCAAGCGATGATCAGTACGGCGACGGCGGCCGTGAAAGAAGCGGTCGCGTCGCCGGTCGCCAGCAGCCACCCGGTCAGAGTGCCGACAGCGATCACCAGCACGGCGGGCACGAAGACGGCGGAGACCCGGTCGGCGAGCCGCTGCACCTCGGCCTTGCCGCTCTGTGCCGCCTCGACCAGCGCGGCCATCCGTGCCAGCTGTGTGTCGCCGCCGACCCGGGTGGCCTCGACCACCAGGCGGCCGCTGGTGTTCAGCGTCGCGCCTGTCACGCTGTCGCCAGGAGCCACGTCGACCGGCACCGATTCGCCGGTCAGCATCGAAGCGTCCACAGCGGCTCGGCCCTCGGCGACCGTGCCGTCCGTGGCGATCTTCTCGCCCGGGCGTACGACGAACCGGTCACCGACAGCCAACTGCTCCACGGGAACGCGAACCTCACGCCCACCCCGGAGCACCGCCACGTCCTTCGCTCCCAGCTCCATCAGCGCTCGCAGCGCGGCGCCGGCCTTCCGCTTGGAACGGGCTTCCAGGTATCGGCCGAGCAGCAGAAATGCCGTCACACCGGCCGCGGCCTCCAGGTAGATGGCGGAAGAGCCTTCCGTACGGGCCACGGTCAGGTCGAAGCCGTGCCGCATACCGGGAGCGCCCGCGTCGCCGAAGAACAGCGCCCACAGCGACCAACCGAAGGCGGCGAGCGTGCCGAGGGAGACCAGGGTGTCCATCGTGGCGGCGCCGTGCCGCAGGTTCGTCCAGGCGGCTCGGTGGAAGGGAAACGCGCCCCAGACCACGACGGGCGCGGCCAGCGTCAGGCACAGCCACTGCCAGTTGTCGAACTGGAAGGAAGGCACCATCGACAGCAGAACGACGGGAACGGCCAGCACGACAGAGGCAGTGAGCCGCTGGCGCAGCCCGGCCAGCTCCCGGTCGTGAGCAGCAGCGCCGTTCCCGGCGGCGGTTTCGTCGGCGGATCCTTCGGAGGTACCGGCCCGAGCCGTCTTCGCGGGCTCGGCCGGCTCGGGCCGCCGCGCCGTGTAGCCCGTCTTCTCGACCGTCGCGATCAGGTCGTCCACGGACACCCCGTCGCCGTACTCGACCCGAGCCTTCTCGGTGGCGAAGTTCACGGTGGCGCTGACGCCCGGCATCCGGTTCAGCTTCTTCTCCACGCGCGCCGCGCACGAGGCGCAGGTCATGCCGCCGATGGCGAGCTCGACCCGCGCCTGTGCGGTCGTACCGGCCATCGGACTCAGGCCGCCGGGCCTTCGAGTTCGTAGCCCGCCTCGTCAACCGCCGCGCGTACGGCCGACTCGTCCAGCGGTGCCTTGGAGACGACGGTCACCAGACCGGTGGCGGCGGACGCCTGCACCGAGTGCACACCTGGGATCTCCGAGATCTCGGAGGAGACGGCGCCCTCGCAGTGGCCGCAGGTCATACCGCTGACCTTGTACGTGGTGGTGACGTCGCCGACCTGGACGTCGGCGGCACCCGAGTGGCAGGAGCCTTCGGGGGAGCAGCAGGAGCCGTTGGTCGCTTCGGCAGTCATGGCTTTCTCCTTGTTGCGTGTGGTCGCCGTGCTCGAAGTGTTCGCTCTCAGGCACGTATGACGGGGGAACCCGGGAACCCGTGAGTTCACCGGTGTTTCCTGATGTCCGTAACTCTATACCCCTAGGGGGTATCCATGCCAGGTGTTCGCCCTGACCGCGCCGTCGAGCGTGCCGCCGCGCGTCGACCTTGAGGGTTCGGCCACGGGGGCGGAGGCGGGGGAGAGGAGGGCTGTGGGTGTGCTCTCCTTGTGCGGCTGTTGTTGGCTGATGCGCCTGGTTGCGTGGTGCTTCGGCGGTCCCGTACGGTCCTGGATGCTTCGGCGGGCGTGGCGAGCGGCGCTTCTGAAGTGGGCGTCATCGCAGATGAGGCGGCTTGTGGTGTAGTTCGAGGCGGCAGGCAACACGCTGTACGGCAACGGTGTTCGCCTGGTGGCTCACCTCGTGATGGCTGCCGCGGACGCGTCATATCGGCAAGTCTGCGCCGCGCGGTGAAGCGAGCGGTTCAGTCGGCGATTCGACCGGACGGCGTGCCTCCAGGGCGCGCGCATTCGGCGGCATACGGAAACGTCCGCACGTGGTGCCGAGCCGCAAAAGGCGTCGCGGTCGCGAGTGTGCCGGGCCAGGCGGTTGGCGAGACGGGATCGCGCTGCCCGTTGTGGTAGAAAAGCGGCTTATGTCGCAGTCCGCAACGCTCGTATTGATCATGGCGATCGCCGTGGCCGCCCCGCTCCTCGCATACGGCCTCGGCCGCTGGCTGCCCGTGCCACTGGTCATCTTCGAGATCGTGCTGGGCATCCTGATCGGCCCGGACGTCCTCGGCTGGGCGCACCCGGGAGAAGCCGTCAACGTCCTGTCCGACCTCGGACTGGCCACCTTGATGTTCATCGCCGGGTACGAGATCGAGTTCGCCAAGGTGCGCGGCGACACCCTCAAGCGCGCCGGCTGCGCCTGGATCGTCGCGCTCGCCCTCGGCCTGGCCATCGCCTTCGGCTTCGCCGCCGGTGACCTCACCAAGGCGATCGTCGTCGGCACCGCGCTCACCAGTACGGCCCTCGGTACCGTGCTGCCCGTACTGCGCGACTCCGGGGACCTGGGCACCCGCTTCGGCTCGGTGATGATGGCTACCGGGGCGGTCGGCGAGTTCGGACCGATCATCGCGATGGGGCTGCTGCTCAGCGGCCGCAACCCCGGCGAGTCGGCCATCCTGCTCTTCGCCTTCGCGCTGCTGACCGCCGGAGCCGTCTACTGGGCCCTGAAGCCGAGCCCGATGTGGTTCTACCGGATCATCGCGCGCACCCTGCACAGCAGCGGCCAGTTCGCTGTCCGGCTGTTCGTCCTGCTGCTGGCCGTCATGGTCGGCATCTCTCAGGTGTTCGGGCTGGACATTCTGCTGGGCGCGTTCGCGGCCGGAATCATCATGCGGCTCGTACTGCAAGAGGCGGCACCGGACAGCAGTCAGGAAATCCTCGGAAGGCTGGAGGCGATGGGCTTCGGCTTCCTGGTGCCGGTGTTCTTCATCGTCACCGGCGTCGAATTCGACCTGTCGTCCCTCTTCGAGAACGGCCGCTCGCTCCTGCTCCTCCCGCTCTTCCTCGTCCTCCTGCTGGTCGTACGCGGACTCCCGCTCGTCCTGCTCGCACCCCGTGACCTGGGTCGCAAGGACCGCGCGGCGCTGATGCTGTACGGATCGACGGCACTGCCCCTGGTCGTCGCGATCACGACGATCGGCCAGGACAGCGGCGTACTCGACGCGGGGGAAGCGGCGGCCATGGTGGGCGCGGCGATGATCTCCGTACTGGTCTTCCCGCTGGTGGCGATGCGGCTGCGGGCCGGAGCGGAAGGGCTGGCACCGCTGCCGGAAGGGCCGCGGGAGGGGGCTTCGGAGTCCTGGTGAGCGGCTGCGGCCCGCGTCTGTCCTCCGCGCCTCACCACAGCAGATAGACACTGGAGAGCGCGGTGAAGACGAGCACCAGCCGCTCGAAGACCGCCTGGCCGATACGGTGGACAGCGCCCCGCCCGAGGAACGCACCGACCGGCACGGCCAGTACGAGCAGGGCGTCCAGCGCGAGCACATCCGCGTCGATCAGCCCGAGCCCCGTACTGAACGGCACCTTGACCAGGTTGACGATCAGGAAGAACCACGCGGCCGTGCCCAGGAAACCGAGCATCGTGAAACCGGCGGAAAGCAGATAGAGCGACATGGCGGGGCCACCGGCGTTGGCGACCATCGTGCCGAAACCGGCGATCAGCCCGAAGACCAGGACACGGCCGTGCTGGGCGCGAGGAGCCGAGGTGCCGGGGAAGGCCGTGCCGCGGTCCGTACGTGCGCGGTCTTCCGGCGCGCCTACTGCATCTGCCCCGCCGCCGCTCGCCGTACGCGTCCTTCGGCGCTGCCACAAGTGGTGCGCAACAATCGTCAACAGCAGTACGCCGATGGCGCGACGCATGGCTGCGTCGTCGACGTGGGCCACGAACACCGCGCCCAGCAGCACGCCCACGGCCACCGAGGGCAGCAGGCGGAGTAGCGCGGACCAGTCGGCGTGCCGCCGGTAAGCGCTTACCGCCAGCACGTCGCCCACGAGAAGCAGCGGCAGCAGCGCCCCCGTGGATTGTTTCGCGGGCAGTACGGCCGCGAAGACGGAGACGCTGATGGCACCGACGCCGCTGACGGCCGTCTTGGAGACGCCGACGAGCAGGGCGGCCGCCACCAGCGCGCCGAACTGGAGGACGCCCGGGTCGGTCACATGCCAGAAGCGTGGGCACGGACGGCGCCTGAGGAATGCACCGTGTCCGCAGGGCGCGCGACGCCTGAAGTGCGCGAGGCTCCAGCGGCGTGCGCGCCGGCCTCGCCCCCGGCGATACGTACGTCCGCGACCCGCACCGGCTCGCCGGTGCGACGGGAGCGGTCACACGCCTCGGCGATGTACAGCGCCTCCAGGGCTTCGGCGGGCGAACACGGGCTCTCCGCGCGGCCGGCGGCCACGTCCACGAAGGCGCCCAGTTCGGTGACGTACGCGTCGTGGAAGCGTTCCATGAACGTCGTGTACGGGGCGGACCGCTGCCAGGAGACGTGCGGTTCGGCACTCGGCAGCGGGGCACGGTCGTCGAGTCCGACGATTCGCGCCCCCTTGGAGCCGCAGACCTCCAGGCGGACGTCGTGGCCCGCGCCGTTGTAGCGGGTGGCGGTGACGGTGGCCAGCGTGTCGTCGTCGAAGCGCAGCAGTGCGGCGCAGGTGTCCACGTCGTCGCCGTCGGCGAAGAAGGGCGCGCCCCGGTTGGCGCCCTGGGCGTACACGGAGACCACTTCGCGGCCGGTGAGCCAGCGCAGGATGTCGAAGTCGTGGATGCTGCAGTCGCGGAAGAGCCCGCCGGACGTGGGGATGTAGACCGCGGGCGGCGGCGACTGGTCGCTGGTGCAGGCGCGCAGGGTGTGTACCCAGCCGAGGTCGCCCGACCGCAGAGCGTCCCTGGCCGCTTGGTAGCCGCGGTCGAAGCGCCGCTGGAAGCCGATCTGTACGGGGACGGAACCGGACTCGGCGCGTTCCACGACGGCGACCGTGCCGGGAACGTCCAGTGCCACCGGCTTCTCGCAGAAGACCGGCACCTCGGCGTCCAGCGCCTGGTGGATCAGCTCGGCGTGCGCGCTGGTCGCGGCGGTGATCACGACGCCGTCCAGGCCGTCCGCGTACATCTGGGGAAGGGTTTCGGCGGCCTCGACGCCGAGCGTGTCCGCGAGGACGCGGGCGCGGGCGGCGTCGGCATCGGCGACGACGATGCGGTCCACGCCGGGGACGGACTTCAGCGTCTCGGCGTGGAACGCTCCGATGCGTCCGGTGCCGATCAGGCCGATCTTCATGTGGCAACTCCTGTCGTTTGGGGGCGGGGGCGAGAGCCGGGGGAGAACTGGAATGGTCGGAGCGTCGTGGAGAGGCGCGAAGGTGGCGGTGGAACGTTTCCGCACCTGAGCGGCGGATGGGCGAACGGGAACGGGTGAGGCGGTGTCACATCGCTCCGCGGACGCGGCATCGAGATCGGGACCGGGGTCGGGATCGACGACGCTCTCTTGGGCTCCGCCGCAGAGTGCATGTCAGGATGTTTGTATGTCAATACCTGTTGTCAGGGTAGGGCGGAGACAGGCGGGTGCGCAGGCGGCCGGGGGCGTGTCGCGGCGCGAGCCCGTGACGCATGCGCCACGGGCTCGGTCTCGTCTGGCCGGAGTGAGGGTTCGGCCTGTGCTTACGGGTTGGCGAGCTGGGCGGCGTCCGCGTCCTTGCCCGCCCGGATGTCGCGGTCGACGGCGCGCAGGAGGGTGAGGAGCATGCCGTTGAGAGGCGTGGGAATTCCGTGGCGTTCTCCGGCGCGTACCACGGCGCCCGTGATGTGTTCGTGCTCCAGGGGGCGGCCTGCCAAGCGGTCGTAGAGCATCGACGAGCCGCCGTCCGCCGGAACCAGTCCGTACATTTCCAGTACGCGGTCGGTGTCGGCGTCGTGGATGTCCGCGCCCTCGGCCCGCGCCACGGCGGCGGCTTCGCGCAGGATGTCGCGGGTGAGCGCGGCCATGCCGGGATCGGTGAAGATGCCCATGCGCTGCTGGAGGAGGGCGGTGAGCGGGTTGGCCGCGAGGTTGGTGAAAAGCTTTCGCCAGGCGGTCGTCGTGAAGTCCGGCACGGGCACGACCTTGAGGCGGTCCGTGGTGAACAGCTCCGCGAGGCGGGCGGCCGTCGGACCGTCGGGAACGTGAATCTCGTTGCCCGCATAGTGCCGGACGTGCCCGGGGGCGGTGCACTCGGCCGATGCGTAGATGACCGCGGGCAGAATGTCCGTACCGTCGGGGGTGTGCGGGGCGACGCGTTCGGTGTGGTCGATGCCGTTCTGCAGTACGACGACGACCGTGCCGGGGTGACAGAGCCGGTGCAGCCAGCCGGCGGTACCGGCGGTGTCCTGGGCCTTGGTGGTCAGGAACACCCAGTCCGCGGGGCCGGCCGTTTCCGGGTCGACGGCGAAGCGTACGGCGGCGTCGAGGGTTTCGCCGTCCGTTTCGAGCGTGAGCCGGTTCAGCGGAGTGCGCAGGCACAGGGTGACGTCGTGTCCCGCCCGGTGGGCGAGCGTCGCCACGAATCCACCGATGGCGCCGCCGCCGATCACGGCGATGCGGTGGGGTGTGGAGGGTGCGGCTATCGGCGGCATACACCGAGCCTAAGAGGTCGGGTGGCGGTTGCGGAGGCCCCGCGCACTGGCTGCGCGGGGCCCGGTAGGAGGTGGTGTCAGTCCTTGTCGCGGCGCCCGCCGTGGCCGGGGCGCTGGGCGACCCAGGCCCGGATGGTGTCGGCAAACCAGTACGGTCTCCCGCCTTCCACCAGGTCGGGTTGCGGCAGGAGGCCGTGCTTGCGGTAGGAGCGCACGGTGTCCGGCTGGACCCGGATGTGTGCGGCGATCTCCTTGTACGACCAGAGTCTGCGGTCGGTCATAGGTCTTGCACCTCCCTCAGCCGCCCGCAGCGACGGCGGGGGAGCCGACGGAAGAACTGCGCGCGGTCTGGTGATCAGTCAGCCTGTGCCCGGTGAACGACTCTGAGTGAGCAAGGGCGAGGGGCTGTTGATCGGCTGTGACGGAAGACCCGCGTAGTGGTGACAGCTGTGACGTTCGGGGCATCACCGTCACGGGATCCGGAAGATGGGGGAGGTGAGAGGGGATAAGGATGGGGGTAGGGGTGTAGGCCGTCGGCTGCCTTCAGGCTTCCGTTCCTTCGGCCGCTTTTCGCAGTTCGTGTTCCAAGTCCTCCAGGGCCATGCCTTTGGTCTCCGGCGCGTAGCGCTTGCAGAAGAGCAGGGACAGTACGCACATCAGGCCGAAGACCCAGAACGTCACACCCGCGCCCACCGCGTCGAGAAGGACCGGGAAGACCAGCGCCACCGTGAAGTTGACCAGCCACATCACGAACACCGCGGCGCCCATGGCCAGGCCGCGCACCTTGAGCGGGAACATCTCTGCGAGCAGCAGCCAGACACCGGTGTTCAAGGTGGCCTGCATGAAGCCCATGTAGAGGACCATCAGGGCGAGCACGAGACAACTGACGCCGGTGGATTTCGGAAGGTGGAAGGACGCGCCCAGCAAGGCCAGTGAGACGGCCATTCCGGAGAGGCCGGTGAGCAGCATCGGCCGCCGCCCGACCTTGTCGATCAGCGACATCCCGATCGCGGTGGCGATGACGGAGATGGCGCCCACCGCGATGGTGGCGGTGATCGCCGCGTTGGTGCCCAGCCCCGTGGATTGCAGGATCTTGGGCGCGAAGTAGATGACGGCGTTGACTCCGGTGATCTGCTGGACGATCGCCAGCCCGACACCGATGAGGAGGATGCGCCGTACCCAAGGGGTACGCAGTTCCTGCCAGGCGCCGCGCTGCGCCTCGGCTTCCAGCGCACGCGCCTGGTTGATGCGGCTCAGCTCCCCCTCGACCTCGTCGGCGGGCAGCGTGCGCCGCAGCACGCGCGCCGCCTGTTCCGTACGGCCCTTGCTGATGTACCAGCGCGGCGTGTCGGGCAGGAAGAAGAGCCCGGTGAACAGGGCGACCGCGGGCAGCGCCGCGAGACCGAGCATCCAGCGCCAGGCTTCCCACTGGGCGAGGACGGCGTTGATGAGGTACGCCAGCAGCTGGCCGCTGACGATCATCAGGGAGTTGAAGGAGACCAGCCGGCCGCGGATGTGCGGCGGTGCTATCTCCGAGAGGTACAACGGTGTGATCACCGAGGCACTGCCCACCGCCAGGCCCAAGGCGAAGCGCGCCACGACCATGAAGGGAACGGTGGGCGCGAGCGCCACCGCCAGGGCGCCGCCGATGAACACCGCGCCCGCCCACAGCAGCGAGTTTCGCCGGCCCAGCAGGTCCGACATCCGCCCGCCGGCCAGCGATCCGAAGGCCGCGCCGATCAGCAGGGCGCTGGTGATGACGCCCTCGCCGAGCGAGGTGAGACCGAAGTGCCGTTCCATGTAGGGGAGCGCGCCGGAGACGACGCCGGTGTCATAACCGAACAGGGCTCCGCCGAGCGCGGCGATGGCGGCGATGGCGAGGATGAAGCGTTTGGCGTTCCGGCCAGAGGAGGGAGGTGAGGGGGTGGAAGCCGGTGGGGAAGAGGCGTCGGCGGGGGATGCGGATGTACGGACATTTGCGTTGCCCTCCGCGGCCGAACGCGTGGCGTCCGGGCCGCCCGGCCCGCCCGACTCGCGTGCCCCGTCCGCTCCCTCCGCCCCATCTGCGGAGGTCGCCGATCTGCTCGGTGCGGCCATCGTCATCGGCTCCAGTTCTTCTTGACGTACGTGTCGATCTGCTCGCGCATGAAGCGGGCCGACTCCTTCGCGCGCTCCTCCCATGCGAACACGGAGGAGACGAGAGTGCCGTCGAAGCCGTTGGCGGCCAGTTCGCGGAAGAGCTCGTCGAAGTCCACCTCGCCCTGCCCGATGTCCAGGTGCTGGTGGACGCGTACGGCCGAGCCGGGAGGGTTGACGATGTAGCGCAGGCCGGACGAGGCGGTGTGGTCGAAGGTGTCGGCGAGGTGGACCGCGGTGGTCAGCCCGCCGGCGCGCCCGAGGATGCCCGGGGCGTCGTTTCCCTGGTGGAAGGTGTGCGGCGCGCAGTACAGGAAGGAGACCAGTGGGGAATTGATGCCGCGGATCATGTCGACGGCGGCGTGCCCGTCCTCGATGAAGTCGTCCGGGTGCGGTTCGAGCGCGAGCGTGATGCCCTCGCGCTCGAAGACCGGCAGCAGTTCCTCCAGCGACCGCCAGAACTGGCCCTCGCTGCGGTCCGCCCGCTCCGGACGGCCGTTGAACTCCGAGTTCATGGCGTCGACGCCGAGGTCGGCGGTGATCTGGATGGCGCGTTTCCAGTAGCGGACGGCGGCCTGCCGCTCGTCTTCGTCCGGTGAGGACCACTTGTACAGGGGGAGCACGGAGGAGATGCCGACGCCCGCCGCGGACAGTTCCCTGCGGAACCGGCGGACGGTGGCGTCGTCGATGCGCGGGTGGAGGAAGAACGGGTTCACGTCGTCGCGTGGCGACAGCTCGATCCACTCGTAGCCCAGCTCGGCCACCAGGGCGGGGAGTTCGAGCAGCGGTACGTCGCGGAACATGTACGGGTCGAGAGCGATCTTCACGAGGGGGAGACCTTCCGAGGGGGATCTACCGGGGGGATCTACCGGGGGGATCTACCGAGGGGGGACCTACCGAGGGGGGCTTTCTGCGGGGAGCTACCAAGGCCAGGCCTGTTGCCAGACCTGTTGAGGGGAGATCGTTCGAGTGAGGACGCGGGCCGCGGCCCGCGTCCCGGACGGAGGCGGGGCGGAGACGGAACGGAGGCGGGGCGGAGACGGAACGGAGGCGGTACGCGAGCGGCAACTCCGCTCGGTCCGTCCGAACGGCAGCTCGGACACCGACCACCTCGCAAAGGCGGCATACCGGTCACGTCACCAAGACGGCCAACCAGCCGTACGGCAGCACTGCACACCAGCACGGCGCCCCGGCCATAGGGCAGCACGGCACACCGAGAGAGAAGCGAGCCGGCGCGTCAGCCGTAACAAGAGCCGACATGCCGCCCGACGAGCGGAACAGTTCACCGGCCCTGACACAAATCGAACGCAGTCGCAGTCGCAGTCGCAGCCGCAGCCGCAGTCGGAACCGCCCCCCGCGGTAGCAGCCCCAGCCCCCGCCGCGGGCTCAGCGACCAGTCCGTCGTCGTTTCATCCCCGCTGTTTCATCCGCCGTCGTTTCAGCGGTACAGCGCGGGCCGCTCCACCAGCTCGACTTCGACGCGCTCGCCGGTGACCTGGGCCCGTACGCCCGCCTCGCACACGGCGGCCGCCGCGTAGCCGTCCCAGCAGCTCGGACCCTCGACCTGCCCGCGCCGTGTGGCGTCCACCCAGCGCTGTACCTGCCGGTCGTACGCTTCCTCGAAGCGTTCCACGAAGCCCGGGGTGATCGAGCCGCCCCACTTGCCGGCCGCGTTGACGAACACTCCGTGGTCGTCGCCGATCCGGGCGGTGCCGCCCTCGCAGACGGCCTCGCAGCCGACCTGGTAGCCGAAGCCGCAGTTGACGAACAGCTCGGTGTCCACGATCTGCCCGGCCGCGGTCTCGAAGAGGATGAGCTGCGGGTCGCTCAGGCCTTCGGGCGCGTGGCCGGTCGGGGCAGGGCGCAGCACGCGTACGGCGGTGATCTCCTCGTCCAGCAGCCAGCGCGTCACGTCGATCTCGTGGACGACCGAGTCGTGGATCATCATGGCGTTGGTGAAGCCGGGCGGTGTGTCGGCGTTGCGGTGCTTGTTGTGCAGCATCAGGGGACGGCCGTACGCGCCCTGGTCGAGCAGGGCCTTGAGCTTGAGGTAGTCGGCGTCGTACCGGCGCATGAAGCCGACCTGCACCCGTCGGCGCCCCAGCCGCTGTTCGGCTTCCAGGACGCGCAGCGCGGAGGCCGGGTCGGGGGTGAGCGGTTTTTCGCACAGCACCGGGAGGTCGCGCGCGAACGCGGCGAGCAGGGCGTCCTCGTGGGCCGCGCCCGGTGAGGCGATCAGTACGGCGTCGACGCCCGGGTCCGCCATGGCGGCGGCCGGGTCGGTGTGGGGGGTGCAGCCCTCGATGCCGTCGGCGACGCGCTTGGCGCGGTCCGCGTCGATGTCGACGACGGCCGCCACCCGCGCGCCGCTGATGACGTCGTTGAGGCGGCGTACGTGGTCGGCGCCCATGCGGCCGGTGCCGATGACCGCGACGCCGAGTGTTGCGTACTGGCTCATGTGGCAGAACTCCTTGCTCCGTACGGGAGGTTCTCAGGCGCCGCAGGAGCGCAGGAAGCGGCGGGTGCGTCGGGCGATCGGCAGGGGCTGGTCGGCGGGGCAGGGGTACATGTCCTGCTCGACGATGGCGAAGAGGTCCACGTCCAGTTCCTGGGCGGCCTCCAGGACGGGCGGCAGCGCGGGCACGCCGAGCGGCGGTTCGCACATCACGCCCTGCCGGACCGCGGGCCCGAAGGGCGTGCCCTTCGCGACGACGTCGGCGAGGATGTCCGGGTCGACCTGCTTGAGGTGGAGGTAGCCGATCCGTTCGCCGTAGGTCTTGATGAGCTTGACGCTGTCGCCGCCGCAGTACGCGTAGTGCCCGGTGTCCAGGCACAGGTTGACCAGGGACGAGTCGGTGCCGTCGAGGAAGCGCTCGACGTGTTCCTCGGTGTCGATGTGGGTGTCGGCGTGCGGGTGCACGACGATGTCGAGGCCGAATTCCTCGCGTACCTGCTTGCCCAGCCGTTCCATGCCGCTGTTCAGGTGGTGCCACTGTTCGGTGGTCAGTTCGCGCGGCTCCAGTTCCTCGGCGGTCTTGTCGTCGCGCCAGAAGGAGGGGATGACCACGAGGTGTTTGGCGTTCATCGCCCGGGTGAGGGTGGCGACCTCGCTGACGTGTGCCCAGGTCTTGTCCCATACGTCCGGGCCGTGGTGCAGCGAGGTGAAGATGGTGCCGGCCGAGACCTTCAGCTCGCGTTGGCCGAGTTCCGCGTGGAGGACGGCCGGGTCGGTGGGCAGATAGCCGTACGGGCCGAGTTCGATCCATTCGTACTGGGCCTCGGCGACCTCGTCCAGGAAGCGCCGCCAGGGGACCTGCTGGTCGTCGTCGGGGAACCAGACTCCCCAGGAGTCGGGGGCCGATCCGATGCGCAGGCGGTCGAGAACGCGCGGGACGGCATGGGGAACGGACATGCTGCGGCTCTCCTCTCGCCGGTCGACGGTGACCGGGAAGGCGCGGGGCTGGGTTGTGGGGCACAGCCTCCATCCCGGTCAGGAGAGTGTCAAGACTTCGTCCTGACATAAGGACTTAAGGACTTTGTGACTCGGGAGTAGGTCGTGGAGGCGCGTGATGGCCGGGGTGATGGGGCGGTGTCGCGAGTCATCGCCGACGTCAGAATGTAAGGACAAAGTGTTGACAGTGCCTCGGAAGCCCGGTTAGACCTGTGGTCAGCGACGAACCGAAGGGGCGCACATGAGCGAGCCGCGGCAGACCGGAGCCACCGGACGGACCGACGAGGCCGTGATGTCCGGTCATCCGGGCAGCCCGCACGACCCGTACGACCCGCACCCGCAGGACCCGCACGACCCGTACCCGCACGACCCGTACGACCTGATCACCCTCGGCCGCATCGGCGTGGACATCTATCCGCTGCAGACCGGCGTTCCGCTGTCCCGGGTCGAGACGTTCGGGAAGTTCCTCGGCGGCTCGGCCACCAACGTCGCGGTCGCCGCCGCCCGGCTGGGGCGGCGCACCGCGGTCATCAGCCGTACCGGCCGCGATCCCTTCGGCGACTACGTGCACGAAGCGCTGCGCGACTTCGGGGTGGACGACCGCTGGGTGACGCCCGTCGCGGAGTACCCGACGCCCGTCACCTTCTGCGAGATCTTCCCGCCGGACGACTTCCCGCTCTACTTCTACCGCCGCCCCAAGGCCCCCGACCTGGTCATCCACCCCGAGGAACTGGACCGCGACGCCGTACGGGCCGCCCGTATCTTCTGGATGACCGGCACCGGCCTGTGCGAGGAGCCCAGCCGCGGCGCCACCCTCGCCGCGCTGGAGGCCCGCGCCAAAGCGGGCATCACCGTCTTCGACCTGGACTGGCGGCCGATGTTCTGGGGCGGTGAGGGCGGCGCGTCCGGTGACGGCGGTGCCACCGGGGCCGCCGCGATGGCCGCGGCCCGCCCGTACTACGAGGCCGCGCTCGCACACGCGACCGTCGCCGTCGGCAACGTCGACGAGGCCGAGGTCGCCACCGGCGTCCGTGAACCGAAGCGGTGCGCACAGGCACTGCTCGACATGGGCGTCGAACTGGCCGTCATCAAGCAGGGCCCGAAGGGCGTGCTGGCCGTGCATCGCGACGGCCGCACCGCCGAGGTGCCGCCCACGCCCGTGGAGGTCGTCAACGGCCTGGGCGCCGGGGACGCCTTCGGCGGCGCGCTCTGCCACGGACTGCTGTCCGGCTGGGACCTGGAGCCGATGATGCGGTACGCCAACGCCGCCGGCGCGATCGTCGCGTCGCGGCTGGCCTGTTCGTCCGCCATGCCGACGCGCGACGAGGTCGAGGACTTCCTCGCCGCGCGCTGAGCCTCGGGTGCGGACCGGTGGGTGCGGATCGCTGGTTTCGGACCGTCGGGTACGAACCGTCGGGTACGGACCGTCGGGTACGGACCGTCGAGTGCGGACCGCCGTGCGCCCCGCCCCGGCACCACCGGACGACACCGCCCCGGCGCCACCGGACGACATCGCGCCAACGCCACCGAGCGCCCGCCTCAGACACCGCAGGCCCGCCCCGGGCACCGCACGCCCGCCTCAGACACCGCACGCCCGCCCCGGGCACCGCACGCTCGACCCCGTCCACCGAGCGCCCGTCCCGCACACCACACGCCCACCCCGTCCACCGCACGCCCGCCGAGTGCCCGACCGGGCGCCCCGCCCGGCGGCGCCCGTACGAACCCGTCCCACCAGAAGGTGAGAACCGCCTTGACCACTCGGATCTCCGACATCGTGACGCTGCGGGCCCGGCATCCGGAAGCCGTCGCGCAGGCCGCGGCGCGCCGTACCCGCCGCCCCCTGATCGGCGACAGCGGCCGTCTGATGATCGTCGCGGCCGACCATCCGGCGCGCGGCGCGCTCGCCGTCGGCGACCGCGCACTGGCCATGGCCAACCGCGTCGACCTGCTGGAACGGTTGTGCCTGGCACTGTCGCGACCCGGTGTGGACGGCGTGCTCGCCACCGCCGACATCCTGGAGGACCTGCTGCTGCTCGGCGCCCTCGAAGGCAAGGTCGTGATGGGCTCCATGAACCGGGGCGGTATCGCCGGTGCCTCCTTCGAGATGGACGACCGGTTCACCGGCCACCGCCCGCAGGACATCGCCCGGCTCCGCTTCGACGCCGGCAAGCTGCTGCTGCGTATCGACTACGAGGACCCCGGTTCGCTGGCCACCCTGGAGTCCACGGCGCGCGCGATCGACGCCATGGCGGAGCGGGAACTGCCCACTTTCGTGGAGCCGTTCCTCTCGCGCCGGGTGGACGGAAAGGTTGTCAACGACCTGAGCGCGGAGGCCGTCACGAAATCCGTGGCCATCGCCTCCGGGCTGGGCGGCACCTCCGCGTACACCTGGCTGAAGCTGCCGGTGACCGACGACCCCGACGCCATGGCGCAGGTCTGCGAGACCTCGACGCTGCCGACGGTGCTGCTCGGCGGCGACATCAAGGGCACCGCGGCGGACCAGGAAGCGGCGTACGAGAAGTGGCGCAAGGCGCTGCGGCTGCCGACCGTACAGGGACTGGTGGCGGGCCGGTCGCTGCTCTACCCGGCCGACGGGGACGTGACGGCGGCCGTGGACACCGCCGTGTCACTGCTCCAGCGGTGACTGTCAGTGGTCAGGAGGAGACTTGCAGGCATGACGAGCGAGCTGAGGAACACCACCGAATTCCACCTCAGGGCCGGCGACGCGGCCGACGGGCCGTACGAGCTGGTCATCGCGCCGGAGACGGCGGGCTGGGGCTATTCGTCCCTGCGCGTGCTGCGGCTGCCGCCCGGCGGAAGCCACACCTTCGCCACCGGTGACAGCGAGTGGATCGTGCTGCCCCTGAACGGCGGCTGTACGGTCACCGCCGACGGCGGCGCGCCCTTCGAACTGGCCGGGCGCGAGGACGTGTTCAGCGGGGTCACGGATTTCGCGTACGTACCGAGAGACGCCGAGGTGGAGATCGCCAGCGCGGCCGGCGGCCGGTTCGCGCTGACCGGCGCCCGCTGCACGCGCCGGCTGCCGGCCCGGTACGGCCCCGCGAGCCAGGTGCCCGTGGAACTGCGCGGTACGGGCTCCTGCTCGCGCCAGGTCAACAACTTCGGCGCGGCCGGTGTCTTCGAGTGCGACAAGCTCATCGCCGTCGAAGTGCTCACCCCGGGCGGCAACTGGTCCTCGTATCCGCCGCACAAACACGACGAGTGCCGGCCCGGCGAGGAGAGCGAGCTGGAGGAGATCTACTACTTCGAGATCGCCTCGGCGCACGGCACCGAAGGACTCGGCTACCAGCGCGTCTCCCCGTCCGGAAACGGCCGCGGCACGGATGTGCTCGCCGAGGTCCGCAGCGGTGACGCCGTCCTGATCCCCGACGGCTGGCACGGCCCGTCCGTCGCCGTGCCGGGACACGCCATGTACTACCTCAACGTGATGGCGGGACCGGGCGAGGAACGCGCCTGGCTGATCTGCGACCACCCCGACCACGGCTGGATCCGCGGCACCTGGCCCGACCAGCCCGTGGACCCCCGTCTGCCCCTCTACGAAGCCCCCGCGGGAGACCCACGATGACCACTCGACGCCTTACGGTGGCGCAGGCCCTGGTCGAGTTCCTGGCCCACCAGTACACGGAGCGGGACGGCGCCGCGGCCCCCGGCGGCGAGGACGGCGCGCCCGTCCGGCAGCGTCTGATCAGCGCCTGCTGGGGCATCTTCGGGCACGGCAACGTGGCCGGTATCGGCCAGGCCCTTCTGGAGTCGGGGCCGGACACGATGCCCTACCTCCAGGGGCGCAACGAGCAGGCCATGGTGCACGCCGCCGTCGGCTACGCCCGGCAGCGCGACCGCCTGTCCGCCCACGCCGTGACGACCTCCATCGGCCCCGGCGCCACCAACCTCGTCACCGGCGCGGCCCTGGCCACGGTCAACCGCCTCCCGGTGCTGCTCCTGCCCGGCGACACCTTCGCCACCCGCCCCGCCGACCCCGTGCTCCAGCAGCTCGAAGTCCCGTATGCCGGGGATGTGTCGGTCAACGACGCCCTGCGCCCGGTCTCCCGCTACTTTGACCGGATCACCCGTCCCGAGGCGCTGATTCCGGCCGCCCTCCAGGCCATGCGGGTGCTCGCCGACCCCGTGGAGACCGGCGCCGTCACGCTCGCGCTGCCACAGGACGTCCAGGCGGAGGCGTACGACTGGCCCGAGGAGTTCTTCGCCGACCGGGTGTGGCGGGTGCCCCGTCCGGCGCCCGACGCCGCCGCGCTCGCCGAGGCCGTACGGGCGGTACGGGCCGCCGAGCGGCCGCTGATCATCGCGGGCGGCGGCGTCCACCACAGCGGTGCCGAGGACGCGCTGCGCGCCCTCGCCGACGCCACCGGCATCCCCGTCGCCTCCACCCAGGCCGGCAAGGGCTCGCTGCGCCACGACCACCCGGCCGACGTGGGCGGTATCGGCCACACCGGCACGGCCACGGCCGACGCGCTGGCCCGCGGCGCCGACCTCGTCCTCGGGGTCGGCACCCGCTACACCGATTTCACCACCGCCTCCGCCACCCTGTTCGCCGCCCCCGGCGTCCGCTTCGTCAACCTGAACATCGCCTCCTTCGACGCCCACAAGCTCGCCGCGACCTCCCTGGTCGCCGACGCCCGCGCCGGCCTGCAAGCGCTCACCGAGGCCCTGTCCGGACACCGCGTCGCACCGGCCTACGAGCAGGAGTACGGCGCCGCCAAGGCCCGTTGGGAAGCCCTGGTCGACGCCGCCTATGCCGCGCCCGACGACTCCGTACGCCCCTCCCAGACGCAGGTCCTCGGCGCGCTGGACGCCACCGTCGGTGAGCAGGACGTAGTCATCAACGCGGCCGGCTCGCTCCCCGGCGACCTGCACAAACTGTGGCGGGCACGCTCCCGCCGCCAGTACCACCTGGAGTACGGCTACTCCTGCATGGGCTACGAGATCCCCGCCGCCATCGGTGTCCGCCTGGCCGCGCCGGACCGTCCCGTATGGGCCCTGGTCGGCGACGGCACGTACCTGATGATGCCCACCGAGATCGTCACCGCGGTCCAGGAAGGCATCAACATCAATGTGGTGCTGCTCCAGAACCACGGCTACGCCTCCATCGGCGGCCTCTCCGAGCAGACCGGCGGCGAACGCTTCGGCACGGCGTACCGCTACCGCGCCGCCGACGGTACGTACACGGGCGACCCGCTGCCCGTGGACCTCGCCGCCAACGCCGCGTCCCTGGGGATGCACGTCATCCGCGCCGCGACCGTCGCCGAACTGCGCGCCGCGCTCGCCGCCGCCCGCGCCGACGAGCGCCCCACATGTGTCTACGTCGAGACCGCAACGGCCGACACTGTGCCGGGCGCGCCCGGCGCCCAGGCCTGGTGGGATGTTCCCGTGGCCGAGACGGCGACGCGCCCGGCGGCGGTCGAGGCCCGCAAGGAGTACGACCGGCACGCCGCCGAGCGCCGCCGCCATCTCTGATACCGAACGGCCCCGAACATCGTTGTAGGACCCCGAACACCCCCGCAGGACCGCGAACAACCGCAGGACTCCGAACACCCGCGCAGGACCGCGAACACCCGCAGGACTCCGAGCCCCCAGCCGACCGACCGTCCGCCCCCACCGCTTCCGACCGTCCGTCCGCCCCCACCGCTTCCGACCGTCCGTCCGCCCCCACCGCTTCCGACCGTCCGTCCGCCCCCACCACTTCCGACTGACCGTCCGTCCCACTGCTTCCGACCGACCGTCCGCCCCCACCGCTACCGACCAGCCCCCGCTCACGTCGTCCCCGAGAAAGGCCCCAGCATGAAGACCATCAATCACTGGATCGGCGGCAAGCCCGCCGAGGGTGTCTCCGGCTCCTTCGGGCCGGTCTACAACCCCGCGACCGGTGCCCAGGAGAAGCAGGTCGCCTTCGCCTCCGTGGACGAGGTGGACGCCGCCGTGGCCGCCGCCAAGGAGGCGTACCGCACCTGGGGCAGCAGCTCGCTGGCCAAGCGCACGGCCGTACTGTTCGCCTACCGCGAGCTGATCGACGCGCACCGCGAGGAGCTGGCCGCGCTGATCACCGCCGAGCACGGCAAGGTGCACAGCGACGCGCTGGGCGAGGTGGCCCGCGGCCTGGAGATCGTCGAGCTGGCCTGCGGCATCCCGCAGCAGCTCAAGGGCGAGCTGTCCACGCAGGTCTCCACCCGGGTGGACGTGGCCGCCATCCGCCAGTCCCTCGGCGTGGTCGCCGGCATCACGCCGTTCAACTTCCCTGCCATGGTGCCGATGTGGATGTTCCCGCTGGCCATCGCCTGCGGCAACACCTTCGTCCTCAAGCCCAGCGAGAAGGTGCCGTCCGCCGCCCTGAAGCTCGCCGAGCTGGCCGCCGAGGCGGGCCTGCCGGACGGCGTGCTGAACGTCGTCAACGGCGACAAGGTCGCGGTGGACCGCATCCTGGAGCACCCGGACATCGCCGCGGTCTCCTTCGTCGGCTCCACCCCCATCGCCCGCTACATCCACACCACGGGCACGGCCAACGGCAAGCGCGTCCAGGCCCTCGGCGGCGCCAAGAACCACATGCTGGTCCTGCCGGACGCCGACCTGGACCTGGCCGCGGACTCCGCGATCAACGCCGCGTACGGCTCGGCGGGCGAGCGCTGCATGGCGATCTCCGTCGTGGTGGCCGTGGGCGACACCGCCGACCCGCTGATCGAGAAGATCAAGGAGCGGGCCGCCGCGCTGACCATCGGCCCCGGCGACGACCCGGCCTCCGAGATGGGCCCGCTCATCACCAAGGCCCACCGGGACAAGGTCGCCTCCTACGTCACCGGCGCCGCGGCCCAGGGCGCGGACGTGGTGATCGACGGTACGGACTTCACCGTCCCCGGCCACGAGAACGGCCACTGGATCGGCGTCTCGCTGCTCGACAACGTCAAGCCCGAGATGGACGCCTACCGCGACGAGATCTTCGGCCCGGTGCTGTCCGTCGTCCGGGTGGCGACGTACGACGAGGCGATCTCGCTCATGAACTCCTCGCCCTGGGGCAACGGCACCGCCATCTTCACCCGGGACGGCGGCGCGGCCCGCCGCTTCCAGCTGGAGGTCGAGGCCGGCATGGTGGGCGTGAACGTGCCGATCCCGGTGCCGGTGGGCTACCACTCCTTCGGCGGCTGGAAGGACTCGCTCTTCGGCGACCACCACATCTACGGCAACGACGGCATCCACTTCTACACCCGCGGCAAGGTCGTCACCACCCGCTGGCCCGACCCTTCCGACGGCGGCATCAACCTGGGCTTCCCCAGCAACCACTGACACCGTCGGCACCCGGCGGCCCGCGCGAGCGGACGGGCCGCCGGGCGGCGGGGCCTCCGGCGGCGCACCGCTCCCGGCGATCCCGGAAATCCCGCCGCCATACGGGGAACCGTTCGGGCCGGATGTGGCGCATGATGCTGCGTATGAATGACGAACAACAGCCCACGGGGGCCGTGAAGATGCTCTGTGCCGTGGCGGGTGCGCCATGACCGCGGCACCGGTCATCCGCCACGCGGTGCGTACGGATCTGGCGGAGGTGGCCGCGCTCGCCGCGGAGCACGCCGCGTACGAGCGGGCCACGCCGCCCGCCACCGACCTGGAGGACCGGCTCGCGGAGGCCCTCTTCGGCACGCGCCAGCCGTGGCTGCGCTGCCTGGTCGCCGAACTGTCCGGCGGCGAACTCGCCGGATACGCCACCTGCGCCACGGCCTTCGACACCTGGCAGGGGCGTGCATACCTGCACCTGGACTGCCTCTACCTGCGGGCCGAACACCGCGGCCTCGGTCTGGGCGCCCGGCTGGTCGAGGCGGTCATCGCCGAGGGGAAGGCGCTGGGCGTGGCGGAGATGCAGTGGAACACGCCCGACTGGAACGCCGGAGCGATCCGCTTCTACGACCGGTTCGGTGCGACGCGCAAGGACAAGAAACGTTTCACCCTGGCGCTGGAGCCGGGCGTCAGGAGCTGAGGAGGCCGGTGTCCGGCCCCCCGACCGGACACAAGCCGCCCGTGTGAGGCGACCGGACACGAACCGCCTGTGCGAACCGTCCGGACCTGAGCCGCTCGTACGAGTCGTCCGCACACGAACCGCCTGTACGAGTCGTCCGGACACGAACCGCTCGTGTGAGGCGGCCGGGCACGAACCGCCCGTATGAGCTGGCCGGACAGGAACCGCCTGTACGAACCGCCCGTACGAGTCGTCCGGACACCAACCGCCCATACGAGCCGTCCGGACACCAACCGCCCGTACGAGCCGTCCGCAAACAAGCCGTCCGCAAACAAGCCGTCCCACGAGGCGGGCGGCGGCGCGTCAGCTGCCGGCGGTGGCCAGATAGGCGTCCGCGTCGGCCGCCGTCATCAGCCAGCCGTGGTAGTCCGCCGGATCGGCGTAGCCGTTGACGAAACGGCGCGCCACGGCCGGGTGTTCGGCGGCGGCCGCCAGCAGACGGTGGATGTGCTGCGGCGGCGGCTCCAGCATCAGATTGGTGAATTCGGTGACCTGCCGCGCGTGCCGCCAGAACGCGGCGAAGGCCGCGCGCATCCACTCCGGGTTGAAGGGCGCGTCGCCCCGCTCCAGGATCGCGCTCAGGTAGGCGGCCGCGCTGCGGGCGGCGTTGTTCGAGCCCTGGCCGGTGACCGGGTCGTTGATGACGACCGTGTCGGCCATCCCCAGGACGTAGGTGTCCGGCGCGACCTCGGCGACCGGGTGCCGGACCGTCGGCGTGATCGCGCCGTACAGCGTCGCGCCCGCGTCCGTGGGCACGGCGTCCTTGCACAGCTCGTACTCGCCCGGCGCGTACGTACGCAGCAGGTCGAGCGCCCGGGCCACACAGCCGCCCGGCGACGGTTGGTCGTGCCAGCAGTCGAACGGTCCGCCGGGCAGCGCCTCGAACAGCACGATGTCGCACGGCCCGCCCGTCGTCAGCGCCGGCATGACGAACACTTCACCCGCCCCGGCCACCACATTCGTCCGCACCTGCGGGTCGGGATGGTCGGCGGGCGCCGCGACACCGCGCACGTAGACGCAGGCGAGGGTGCGCTGCGGGCGGTCGAAGGGGCAGTACAGCGCGTTGCGCGCGAAGAGCCGGGTGAGGTCGCCGCGGCCGGAGGCGACGACCGTCAGGTCGTGGTCGGCGGCGAGCGCGGGGAGTGTGGCGGGGGAGACGGGGCCGTACCGGACGCGGCCGCCCCTGGCCTCGTACAGGCTGAGCCAGCCGGCCATCTTCACCCGCTGGTCGACGGAGTGCGGTGGTTCGTCGAACCGCCCGGTGAAGGTCAGCGCCGACTTGCCGGGCGGGTCCCACACCGTGACCCGCAGCGCGGTCGCGGCGGGTGCGGTGGCGTCCCAGAGATTCAGTCCGGCGGTTCGTTCCAGACGGCGCGCCGGGCCGAACATCAGCTGTGAGGACATCACCCGCCCCGCGCGGACCTGCTGCGCCGTACGGTCGGTGAGCAGTGTGACGTCGTAGTCCGCGGCCAGGAGCGCGAGGGCGAGATGGAGCCCCGCCTGCCCCGCGCCGACGATGGCGATCCTGCGCATTGCGCCTCCCCTGGACCGAACCGGCCCGCCCCACATCGTCTTTTGTAGCGGCGGGTTTGTGCGGTGTACAGAGGGCCACGGGGCGCACGGGCGCGTTGCGCGTACTGCGGGCGCGGTATGTGCGGCGGCGCCCGTACTGCCGGGGGAGGTGCGCGGGTTCGCCCCGGTGGCCCGGTGGTCCGCCGGACGGCGTCCTTAGGATTCACCGTATGACTTTCCGATTCCGCGGACGGCGGCTGTACGCGACGGCGGCCGTACTGGCGGTGCTCGCCGGGTCCGGTACATGGGCGGCGGTCGCCGCGGACGACCCGCCCGCCGTGCACCGGGAGGACCGGGCGTTCACCATGCCGGAGAGCGTCGGCGGCGACTCCGGGGGCGGGACCGGGGGCGGGACCGGGGGCGACAAGGCGGCGGCCGGCGGCGGCTCGGTCCGGATCGACACGTCCTTCTTCACCGCGGGCGGGACCGGCCCCCGCCCCGCTGTCCTCCTGGGCCACGGTTTCGGCGGCAGCAAGGAATCCGTACGCGAGCAGGCCGAGCAGCTGGCGCGCGACGGATACGCCGTACTGACCTGGTCGGCGCGCGGCTTCGGCAAGTCGACCGGGAAGATCGGGCTCAACGACCCGGACCGCGAGGTGTCCGACGTGCGCCGGCTGATCGACTGGCTGGCCACGCGGCCCGAGGTACGGCTCGACGGCAAGGGCGATCCGCGGGTCGGTGTCGCCGGGGCGTCGTACGGTGGCGCCGTCGCGTTGCTGGCGGCCGGGTACGACAAGCGGGTAGACGCGATCGCCCCGCAGATCACGTACTGGAACCTGGCCGACGCGCTGTTCCCCAACGGCGTCTTCAAGAAGCTGTGGGCCGGCATGTTCTTCTCCACCGGGTCGGTCGGTTCGGCCGGCATGGACGGCGGCTCCGGCAACGGCGCGACCGGCGGTGACGGTATGCGCGAAGAGACCAGCGGCGGTGGGGCAGGCACCGGCGGCAGCGGGAAATCCGCATCCGGCGGCGAGGCGGGTGACGCGGCCGGATCCGCGGGTTCCGCCGAATCCGCGGCCCGGAACGCCGCCGACGGCTGCGGCCGGTTCGAGCCGCGGCTCTGCGAGATGTACGAGCGGATCGCCGTCTCCGGCAAGCCCGACGCCGCCGCCCGCGAACTCCTCGAAGCCCGCAGCCCCGTGGCCGTAGCGGACCGCATCAAGGTCCCGACGCTCATCATGCAGGGCAGAACCGATTCGCTGTTCCCGCTCGGCCAGGCCGACGCCCTGTACAAGGCGCTCCGCAAGAACGGCGCCCCGGTATCCGTCGACTGGCTCGCGGGCGGACACGACGGCGGCGACCGCGAGTCCGGCCGCGTCGCGAACCGTACGAAGGCATGGTTCGACCACTACCTGAAGGGCGACGCGAACGCGGACACCGGCCCCGCCTTCCGCGTCAGCCGCGGCGGGGCCGTCGACTCCACCAACGGCGCCGCCCGGCTGCGCGGCGCGAGCGCCGACGCCTACCCCGGCCTGGACAACGACCCCCGCCGGGTCCGCCTGACCGGCCGCGAACAGCGCTTCAGCAATCCGGCCGGGGCGAGCCCGCCGTCCATCTCCACGGTGCCCGGCGTCGGCGCCCTCAACAGCCTGTCCAGCGTGGGCGCCGGTCTCTCCCTCGACTCCCCGGGCCAGTACGCCCGATTCGAGTCGCGGCCGCTCGCCGGACCGCTGCGCGTCACCGGCGCGCCGACGACCCGCGTACGCCTCCGCGCCACCAGCGACGAAGCGGTGATCTTCGCCAAGGTCTACGACATCGGACCGAACGGCAGCAGCCGTCCGGTGCTGCCCGCCGGACTCGCCGAGCCGTACCGCATCACCGGCGCCGAGGAAGGCAGGACCGTCGAACTGCGGCTGCCCGCCATCGACCACGAGTTCGCGGCGGGGCACCGGCTGCGCCTGGTCCTCTCCTCGACGGACCTCGCGTACGCCTCGCCCGCCGAGCCCGCCACATACACGGCCTCCCTCGACGGCGACGGCGTGCTGAACGTGCCGACCGCGCCCGCGGTCAAGAGCGCCGCGGCGCCGCTGCCCGCGTGGACCTGGGCGCTGCCCGCCGCCGGCGCGGTCATCGCCGTCCTCGTGCTGCTCGTCGGCAGGCGGCGGTCCGCGGCCCGCGCCCCCGACCCGGACCTGGCGGACGTACCGCTGCAGATCACCGGCCTGACCAAGCGGTACGCCAAGTCCGCCGACCGCTACGCCGTACAGGACCTCTCCTTCCGCGTCGAGAAGGGCCAGGTGCTCGGCCTGCTCGGCCCGAACGGCGCGGGCAAGACCACGACCCTGCGCATGCTGATGGGCCTGATCGGGCCGGACGCCGGTGAGATTCGGGTGTTCGGGCACGCGATCCGGCCGGGCGCGCCGGTGCTGTCGCGGGTCGGCGCGTTCGTGGAGGGCGCCGGTTTCCTGCCGCACCTGTCCGGCCGCGCCAACCTCGACCTGTACTGGCGGGCCACCGGCCGCCCGGCCGAGGACGCGCACGTCGAGGAGGCCCTGGAGATCGCCGGGCTGGGCGACGCGCTGGAGCGCGCCGTCCGTACGTACTCGCAGGGCATGCGGCAGCGCCTGGCTATCGCGCAGGCCATGCTCGGCCTGCCGGACCTGCTCATCCTGGACGAGCCGACCAACGGACTCGACCCGCCGCAGATCCGCGAGATGCGGGACGTGATGATCCGGTACGCGGCCGGCGGCCGTACCGTGATCGTCTCCAGTCATCTGCTGGCCGAGGTCGAACAGACCTGTACGCATCTGGTCGTCATGGACCGTGGCCGGCTCGTCCAGGCGGGCCCGGTCGCCGAGATCGTCGGGACCGGCGACACCCTGCTCGTCGGTGTCGCGGCCGGCACGCCGCTGTCCGACGTCCTCCTGGAGAAGGTGGCCGCGCTGCCCGGGGTGGCCACCGCCGGCCGGGCCGACGACGGCCTGCTCGTCACGCTGGACGGCACGACGAGCACCCCCGAGCTGCTGCCGGAACTGCTGCGGCTGGAGATCCCGGTCGCCCGTATCGGCCCGCACCGGCGCCTTGAGGACGCCTTTCTCACCATGATCGGAGGTGACCGGTGACCGCCGTCACCGAGCCCGGCACCGACGGGCCGTCCCCGCTGTCCGGCGGCCCCGCCGGCGCGTCCGTACCCGGCGCGCCGCACGCCCCCGGCTACCGCCCGCACCGCACCCTCCCGCTGCGCGTCGAAGCGCTGCGGCAGCTCAAGCGGCGCCGGACGTTCGTCATCGCGGCGATCCTGGCCGCGCTGCCGTTCGTCCTGGTCGCGGCCTTCGCGATCGGCGGCGAACCGGGCGGCCGGAACAACCGCATCACGCTGATGGACACCGCCACCGCGTCCGGCGCCAACTTCACCGCGACCGTGCTGTTCGTCTCGGCCGGCTTCCTGCTGGTCGTGCCGGTGGCGCTGTTCTGCGGGGACACGGTCGCGTCGGAGGCGAGCTGGTCCTCGCTGCGGTACCTGCTGGCGGCGCCGGTTCCGCGCACCCGGCTGTTGCTGAGCAAGCTCACCGTCGCGCTGATCTTCAGCGCGGCGGCGATGGTGCTGCTGCCGCTGGTCGCGCTCGCCGTCGGCACGGCCGCGTACGGATGGGGGCCGCTGCAACTGCCCACCGGCGGCGCCCTGGCGGCGGGCGACGCGCTGCCCCGCCTCGCCCTGGCCGTCGCGTACATCTTCGTCAGCCAGCTGGTCACCGCGGCGCTCGCCTTCTGGCTGTCGACGGTGACGGACGCGCCGCTGGGCGCGGTCGGCGGCGCGGTCGGCCTGACCATCGTCGGCAACGTGCTCGACCAGGTCACCGCTCTTGAGCAGTGGCGCGACTTTCTCCCGGCCCACTGGCAGTTCGCGTGGGCCGACGCCCTGCAACCGCAACTGGACGCCACCGGCATGATCCAGGGAGCGGCGGTATCGGTGGCGTATGCGCTGGTGCTGTTCGCGTTGGCGTTCCGGGGGTTCGGGAGGAAGGACATCGTGTCGTAGGAGGCGGGCGGGCGGGGGTGCGGGGCGGAGGCTGTGGGGAGAGGGGTGGCGAGGGAGTTGGGGGCGGAGTTCGGGGAGAAGGCGGGGAGGGTTCGGGGCGGACGCCGGTCAGGCCGGGTGGTCGGCCGCCGGACCGGAGGTCCCCGACACCGCCGTACGGCCGGAGACGTCCCTGACCGCCGTACGTCCGCAGACATCGCTGATCGCCTCAGGGCCGCAGACGTCCCTGACCGCTTCAGGGCCGCAGGTCTCCGTCACGGCCGCCGGGTCCCAGTAGAACGGCCGGACCTCGCGGATACGGCCGTCCCGTACGGACATCAGCTGCACGATTGTGGTGGTCAGCACCCGCCCCGTGGCGCGGGCCGTGAACCGTACCCGGCTGGTGACGACAACCTCCTCCCCGTCCACCGACTGCCGCTGCTCCAGGAACTCCATCGACTGCCAGAGCCCGCCCATCACGGCCATGAACCGCTCCAAGCCGGCCGGGCCGCGCCATTCGCCGGCGTACGGCAGGCCGGGGGACTGGTGGAGGACGACGTCCGGGGCCAGGCAGGCGGCGAGGGCGGAGAAATCCGCCCGGCCGGGGCCGCCCGCCGCGACGTAGGCGCGCTCCGCCTCGTAGAACCGCTCCAGTAGGGCGCGGGTACGGGTGCTGTTGTCTTCGTAGCCGTCTTCGTACGCGTGCGGGGGTGTGCTCGCGACGTGTCCGTACGCGTGCGGGGGTGTGCTCGCGACGTGTCCGTACGCGTGCGGGGGCGTGCTGGCGCCATGTTCGTACGGGTACGAGGGGGTGCTCGCGTCGGGCTGTGTCATGGCGCCAGCCAAGCGTCCGCGGCCGTCCCGTACCGGCGGAAACGCGCCGTCGTGCTCGCGGGCGGCGGGTCCGTTGGGCCAACCGGGTGGCGTGTACCGTGCCGCGCAACCAAGCGGCGGCCTCGGTTGTCTCATTCGGTGAAGACCGGCAATGCGCACAAAGAACAGAAGTCGGAAGTCGAGGACATCTCATGCTCCGTCACGCTTCGCGCACCACCGCCACCGCCACCGCCACCGCCCTCGCCACCGCGACCGCAGTCGCTCTCGGCCTCACCTTGACCGCCGCGTCCGCGGCTCCGGCTGTCGCCGCTGCCCCGGGCGCCTCCATACAGCCGTCCCGGGCGGACCTGCGCACCGACCCGAACGGCCGCTACACCGCCGAGGAGATCCGCCGCTTTCTGGTCTCCTTCTACGGAAAGCACGGCCCGAACGCCTGGCAGCGCGAGCACCAGGTCTCCGCCGAGCTCAAGAAGAAGGCCGCCGAGACGCCCGACTACGACCTGCTGCTGTGCGCCCAGAACACGCCGCGCGACATCTCCGTCGGCAAGGTGACCACCGCGCAGTCCGCAAGGGTCGGCTGGGCGACGATCACCACGCACTGGAGCGGCAACCGTAAGCAGCACTTCACCGCTTACGTGGACCTGGACGCCACGCGGCCCATCGAATTGCTGGACGTGTCCTGCTCGGTGTGAGGCACGGGACGAGGAGGAGGGGACTCGATGCGGTGGGCGGCGCGGGGGAGAGGCGGGACTACTCCGCAGGCCCCTGCATGTGCTCGCTGATCCACTGCATCGTGCCTTCCCCCATGCCCTTCACATAGGTGTCGGCGCCGTGCATGCCGCCGGCCACCATCTGCAGCCGCGTCTTGACCGGGCCGCGACCGTACCGCGCGATGAACTTCCTGACCTTCGGCACGATCGTCGACTCCTTGGTGCCGTCCTGGAAGGCGAGGTAGACCTCCGGCCCGCCCTTGTTGATCAGCCGCTGCGCCAGGACCTCGGGGTTGTTCTCCCGCTCCTCCTTGGCGTGTCCGCGCCACAGGGGTGAGTCGGGCACGATGTCCGGGCCGCTCGGTATGGCGGCTTTGAAGGTCTGCGGGTGCTGCAGAACATTCTTCAGCGCGGCGAAACCGCCGGACGACGAGCCCATGATCGCCCAGCCGTCGCGGCCCTTGAGCGTACGGAAGTTCTGCCGGACGAAGTCGGGCACGTCCTCGTTCAGCCAGGTGCCCATCTTCGGCTGGCCGGGAATGTCGCTGGCGTCGTAGTACTGCTTGGCGTTGGGGTTGAGCACCGGCATCACGACGATGAAGGGCAGGCTCTTGCCCTCCTTCGACCACTGCGCGAGGTTCTCCTCCAGCTTGAGGTCGCCGCCGATCCAGTAGTTGACGGGGTAGCCCTCGGCGCCGGGCAGCGCCATCAGGACCGGGAACCCCTTGTTCGCGTTCTTCTTCTCGTAGTACTCCGGCGGCGCCCACACCCACACCTTCCCGGTGAACCCGGACTTCGGGCCGTGGTACGTGGCCACGCCGATCGGGGTGCCGTCGCCGGCGCCGCCGACCTTGCGCTGCTCCTTGAAGCTGATGGGGTGGGTGGGCATCTGGGCGAGCACCCCCTGGCCCGGCCGGGCGGCGCCGCTCGAACCGGAACCCGTCGGGTCCCCGAAACGCACCGGCCTGTCGTCGTCGGAGCCGCCCGAGCCGCAGCCGGCGGTGGCGGCGAGGGCGGCCAGGGTGGTCACTACGACCACGGGGGTGAGCAGGGCTTTGCGCACGGGACCTTCTCCTTGCTGAGCGGGCCGGAGTATCCGGCTGGTGAGCAAGAGGGCACGGCCGGGGCCGGGGTTTCCCGTCGCGGCATGTTGCGTTGCCCGCGAAAAACCGCCCGTACCGGCCGATACGTCGCTGACCTGGGCGGTTTACCCGCAGCGGAAACGGGCTTGACCGTGATTTTCACGGCGGGTCACCGTGAGCGGGGCGGGGCGGGGCGGGGCGGGGCGACGGCGTACGGCGCGGGGCAGTTCATGCCTGCCCGCGGGCGGGCCGGGACAAGTACGGGATTTGGTCAGGGGCGAAGGGATCCGGTCGGGGGCGAAGGGATCCGGTCGAGGGCGAAGCGCCGGATCCGCTCCGGGGTACGGCTCGTGATCTGTCCGGGATTCGGCTCGTGATCTGTCCGGGGCTCGGATCGCGGCCTGTGCGGGACCCGTCCGGGGCTCGGATCGCGGTCTGTGCGGGACCCGTCCGGAATCCGGTCCGCGATCCGTCCGGCGCCCGGCCCGCGCCTCGCCCCGCTACCTGCCCGCGCCTCGCCCCGCTACCCGCCCGCGCCTCGCCCCGCGCCCCGCCCGAGACTGGGCCCGCGACCCGCCCAGGAACCGGCGCCGATCATTCCGGTTCGCCGACCTCGAATACGTATTCTCGGATTCATGACCTGGTCGCGAGCGCTGATGAAGACCGCCCGCTCCGGGCTGACCATCGAAAAGGCCAAGCTCACCCCGCTGATCGCGATCCGCGGCTCGGTCGGCGTCGCCATCGTCATCGGCCTGTGCCTCTACCTCGGCAGCCCCGCCCTCGCGGTCTCGTCGGCCTTCGGCGCGTTCGCCGCCGGCATCGCCACCTTCCAGCGCAGCTGGCGCCCGCGCCCCGTCCTGGCCCTCGCCGTCGCGGGCGGCCTCTCGGTCTCCACCTTCCTCGGCTACCTGGCCGCCGCGCACATCGTCGGCTTCCTGGTCCTGCTCTCCCTGTGGACCTTCCTGGCGGGGCTGGCCTGGTCGGTCGGGCCGGTGTCCGGGCTGGTCGGCACGCAGACCGTCTCGGTCATGCTCGTCACCGTCACGCTGCCGACCTCCATCCTCGGTGCGCTGGAGCACGCGGCGCTCATCGCGTTCGGCGGCCTCGTCCAGGCGGCGCTCATCGTGCTCTTCCCCGTACGGCCCTGGGGCGCGCAGCGCGACGCGCTCGCCGACGCGCTGGCCGCCGAGGCGGACTACGCGCGCCGCCTGCGGCACGACCCGGTCGCCCCCTTCGACCCGCAGCCCCTGATGAACGCGCGCCTCGCCTCCGCGGTGACCCCGCGTCAGGCCAAGCGCCGGCCGGTCCAGCTGCACGGCCCGCGCGCACTGGCCGAACAGGTCAGACCGGTCCTGGCCTCGCTCGCCGACCCGGTCGTCGGCGCGCCCGTCGAAGGCCCCGAACGGGACCGGGCGCGGGAACTGCTCGGCGCGGCCGGCACCGTACTGGACGCCGTCGCGACCGCCATCCGGCGCGGCAAACCCGTACGGCTGCCGCCCGAGGCGATGGCCACCCTCGAAATGCCGCAGGACGGCGACGGGCCGCGGCTGACCGGCGCCGCCCGCCGCTCCGCGCTGCGGCTGATCTCGCTGCTCGCCGACGCCGTCGAGTTCACCGACGAGCCCGTCCGGGCCACCCGGCCCACCACCGAGGCGGAACGCGGGCACCTGCTGCGCCCGAGCGTGCCGAAGCTGGTGCCGGTGGCGCTGCGTTCCGTACGCCGTGAGCTGCGCTGGTCCTCCCGTATCTTCCGGCACGCGCTGCGCGTCAGCACGGTGGCCGCCGCCGGCTACCTCCTCGGACAGGCGCTGCCCTTCGGGCACGGCTACTGGGCGCCGCTCGCCTCGGTGATGGTGATGCGGCCCGATTTCGGGCAGACGTACGCGCGCGGCGTCGCCCGGTTCATCGGCACCCTGGTCGGGGTCGCGGTGGGCGGCACGATCATGGGCCTCACCCACCCCAACCTGTACGTGAGCGCGGCGCTGGCGATCGTGTGCGTCCTGGCGATGTACCTGCTGATGCGTACGGGAGTGTCGGTGACCTCGGCGTGCGTCGCCGCGTATGTCGTCTTCCTGCTCGGCATCGCGGGCGCCGGCTGGGAACAGACCGTCCAGGAACGCGTCGTCCTCACCCTCGTCGGCGGCCTCCTGGCGATGCTCTCGTACGCGATCTTCCCCGCCTGGGAGACGCCGCGGCTGCGCGAACGGCTGGCCCAGTGGCTGGAGGAGAACGGCCGGTATGCCATCGCCGTGCTCGACAGCTACGCGCGGCCCGCCGAGCGCCGCCCCCGCCAGGTGCGCGAAGCCCTCCTGGACGCCCGCGCGGCCCGCGCCGCCTGGGAGGAGAGCGAATCCCGCGCGGAGAAGGAACCGGTGCGCCACCGAGGGCTCTCCCTGAGCGCGGCGGCGTCCGCGCAGTCCGCGCTGGCCACGATGGGGCGGGTGACGATGATCCTGGAAGCCCACCTCCCCGACAAGGAGGCGGAACCTTCACCGGACGCGCACGCCTTCACGGAGGAACTGCGCGCCTCACTGCCGCGCGCGGCCGAGGCCGTACGGGAGCGGAGCAGCCTGGACTGGAGCTCGCTGCGCGCCGTATGGGAGCGGTGGGAGGCCCGGTCCGAGACCCGTGGGGTCGCGCTGCGCGGCGCCGAACTGCTGCTGGACGCGCTGGACGACCTGGCCGAGGCGCTGTCCCGGGGGCCGGGCGGCAAGAACCGCGCGGCGCGGGGGACCACCGCTGGGAACGGCGCCCCGCCCTCCCGGTCCGCACGGCTCCCGTCTTCCCCGCAGAGCTGAAACGCGCCCACCCGGAACCGTTCGGCGGCGCCTGTAGTCTTGATAATTGCCCGCAAATGGCGCCATTGGCGAGCTCGACGAGCCCGGTGGGCTCCCCGTGCCACCGGCTCCGCGAGCCACGCGCGCCGCCCGGGGGCGCGATGTTCGGGGGCGCCGCGTGCGGGGCCCTGTCGTCCAGTCGAGAGAGAGCAAGCGAACCTCCCATGGCGTCCAGCACTTCGTCCGGTACGTACGACATAGGCATCGACCTGGGCACGGCCAACACCCTGGTCTACTCACGCGGCAAGGGCGTCGTCCTGAACGAGCCGTCCGTCGTCGCCGTCAACGCGTCCGGCGAGGTGATCGCCGTCGGGTCGGAGGCCAAGCGCACCATCGGCCGTACGCCGTCCGGCATCACCGCGATGCGTCCCCTCCAGGAAGGCGTGATCGCCGACTTCGACGCGGCCGAGCAGATGCTGCGCGCCCTGATGAAGAAGGCGCTGCCCACCCGCCGCTTCTCCCGGCCGCGGGTCGTGATCTGCGTGCCCTCCGGCATCACCGGCGTCGAGCGGCGGGCGGTCATCGACTCGGCGCGCAGCGCCGGCGCCCGCGAGGTGCACCTGATCGAGGAGCCGATGGCGGCGGCGATCGGCGCCGGGCTGCCGGTGGCCGAGCCGGTCGGCTGCATGGTGGTGGACATCGGCGGCGGCACGACCGAGGTGGCCGTCGTCTCGCTGGGCGGCATCGTCACCGCCCAGTCGGTACGGGTCGCGGGCGACGCGCTGGACGCGGCGATCATGTCGTACGTCAAGAAGAAGCACTCGCTGGCGATCGGGGAGCGCACCGCCGAGGACATCAAGATCGCGATCGGGTCGGCGGCCTGGACGCCGGTCGACGTGGACGAGGAGGGCGAGCCCGAGCGCCGCACGTCCTACACCGTGCGCGGCCGCGACCACGTCAGCGGCCTGCCGCGCATCCAGGAGATCACCGAGGAGGAGATCCGCTCCGCGCTCGCCGAGCCGGTGGACGCCATCGTCCAGGCCGTGCACCGCACCCTCGACGAGTGCCCGCCCGAGCTCTCCGGCGACATCATCGAGCGCGGTATCGCGCTCACCGGTGGCGGCGCACTGCTGCGCGGCCTGAGCCAGCGGCTGCGCCAGGAGACGGGTGTACCGGTGGTGGTCGCCGACGATCCGCTGGACTGCGTGGTCAACGGCACGGGGCGGTGCGTGGACGAATTCGCGTCGCTACAGGGGCTGTTGGCGGGGGCTATGGAGCAGCCCCGGAAGGCCGTGCGGCTTTGAGAGGTTGGACCGGCTGGTTTCCGGGCCGTCCTGGGGCGGGGTTGTCGGGGGTGGGCCGCGGCTCCCGGTGAGCGGCGCGGGCGGCGCCTTCCCGTCCGCAGGCCACCGGACGCGCCGACATGCGGTAACCCCCGGAACGGGTGAAGATGATTGCGCCGGCCGCGAGGCCGGTCGCGGTGCGTAACCGTCGCCCTGGGAGGAACGGTCATGCCGAACGGGATGGCGCTCACGATCGGTGCGAGGCCGGTCATGCCCGCCGTAGCGGGGACGGCGCGATTGCCGGCCGGCTGGGCCGTGATCGCCCCTGTGCATGTGCCTGCGCCTGTACGTGTGCCCGTACATGTACATGTGCCTCTGCCCGGACACGGGCCCGAAGAGGTGCGTACGTCCACATCCGGCTTTGGAAGCTGACTCCCATGCTGAATCCAAAGGTTCTCCAGCCGGCCGAACGGGTGCGGACGGATTCCGTGCCGCCACGCCGCTGGGCAGTCGCGCACGGCCGGTCGGCCGCAGAGGATACGGGGCGCGCCCTTGCTACGGGTGCCGAACGGAAGGGGGGCACGGTGCGGGGACCTCGGCCGCACATCGCGGTGGTGCTGATGGAATCGCCGGGCACGGGCGGCAGCGATCCGCTGTACGAGGAGAGCGTGATCCTCGTGTACGCGGCGGACGAGTCGGACGCCCGGGTCCGGGCCGAGCGGAGGGCCCGTTCCCGGGAGACCAGCTACCTCAACGACCGGGGCGAAACGGTGTCCTGGAGCTTCAAGCGCGTGGTGGACGTGAGTGCGGTACTCGACGAGGACCTGACACAGGACGCCGACCTGTACGCGCGGCACTTCCGTGACTACGCCGCCTATCAGCGCTTCGAACCGCTGCTGTCCGGCGAGGAACTTTGATGGGGTTCTAGGTGCCGCGGGGCTGGTAGGGGGTGCGGGTGCTGGTGCTCGCTGAAGGCGTGTTGCGATCGCCCATTTTCTCCGGTGGGCTGCTCTGTGCTGGCGTACCGGTGTGCTGGCTTTGTGTCGACGTACGGTGTACTGGTGTATCGGCTTACCGGCTTACCGGCTTACCGGCGTGCCGGCGAGCAGTCCGGTGTCGTCTCAGGGAGCGCCGGATTTCGCCCCGGGCTCGGCCCCGGCCTCGGGCTTGGCGTGCCGCGCCGTCCGGCGGTGCATGAAACTCTCCAGGCCGTCGAAGATCCGCTCCAGACCGAATTCGAGTGCCTGGTCATGGGAGTCGTCGGCCGCGGCTGACGCGACGGCGGCGGTGAGCGCGGGGTAGCGGTCGGAACGGCCGATGAGGAGTTCGTTCAGCGCCGCGCTCATGACCTGCTCGGGGTTCCTTGCCCGCGTGCTGCCGACGCCCATGGACACGGCGACCTGGGCGAGGGTGCGGATATGGCCGTTGACCACGACCACGGCGTCCAGTTTTTCGGCTCCGTTCAGGCCGGTGTCGGCGAGGGCGGCGAGGGCGCTCTCCACCCAGCCGAGCTCGTTGGGGCCCATGACGCGGGGGCCCACCGTCGCCGGCAGCAGCCAAGGGTGGCGGTGGAAGACGGCGGAAAGGCTCTCGGCCCATGCGCGCAACGCGGGCCGCCAGCCCGAGCCGGTGCGCGGGGCGGGCGGCTCCCCCATCGCGGTGTCGATCATGAGGGCGACCAGCTCGGTCTTGCCCGGGACATAGCGGTAGAGGGACATCTTGGTGAAGTTCAGCTCGCCCGCGATCCGCTGCATGGAGACGGCCGCGAGCCCGCTCGCGTCGGCGAGCGCGATCGCCGTCCGTGTGATCCGGTCCAGGCTCAGCGCGGGCTTGGGGCCGCGGCTCGGCCGTTCACGACCGCCCCACAGCAACTCGATGCTCCCCGCCTGCTCCGCGAACACATCGGCCGCCACCTCCGGAATCTGCCCGGTCCCCTCACCGGTGTCCTCGCCGCTCTGGCTCTTCCGGCTCTTCTCGATCTTCTTGCTCGTCCCGTCTCCGCCCACCTCCGCATCCTAAAACTGTGTCCGGGGTATACAAAACAGTGTCCGACGGATACAGTTTTTCTTGTCGCAGTGGCGACTCAACGTGGGGAGCGTGTGATGACGTACAAGACGACATGCGCGGCCGACGGGCCGACCGTGCTGATCTCGGGGGCAAGCGTCGCCGGCCCGGCCGTGGCTTACTGGCTCAGGCGCCACGGTTACCGCCCGACCGTGATCGAAGTGGCCCCGGCGCTGCGCGGCGGTGGGTTCGCGGTCGACTTCCGCGGCAAAGCGAGCCTGACGGTGCTGGAGCGGATGGGGGTGCTGGACGAGATCCGGCGGCATCGCACCAGCGGCAGCCCGATGAGCTTCATCGACGATCGCGGACGCGAGATCGCCGCGCTCCCCCCAGAGTTCACCGGAGGAGAAGTGGAGCTCCTCCGCTCCGACCTCTCCCGCATCCTCTACGAGCACAGCTTGTACGGTCACGCCCGCTCCGGCTCCGATCCGTGCGGGCAGCCTGAGCGCGGGCCGGAGGAGTACGGTGCCGAACCGCTCGCGGAGGAGGGCAGCGCAGCGAACGCGCCGCTTGTCGAGTACGTCTTCGGCGACTCCATAGCTTCCCTGACCGAGGTGGCGGACGGTGTGCACGTCACCTTCGAACGGGGAGCCCCGCGCACCTTCGACCTTGTGATCGGCGCGGACGGTCTGCACTCCACCGTGCGGCGCCTGGCCTTCGCTCCCGAAGAAGAGTTCGTCAGCCACCTCGGTTACTACATAGCGGGCTGGGACCTGCCGGCCGGCAGCGAAGATCTCGGAGCCCGGCCCGTCGGCTACAACGAGCCCGGCCGCTTCATCAGCGTGGGCCGCACGGCCAGACGGTCAGGCGAGCCGGGATACGCGGGCGAGACGTTCTGCGTCTTCGCCTCGGATGAGCTGACCTACGACCGACGGGACGCGGAAGGGCAGAAGAAGCTGATAACCCGGGCGTACCAGGGAAGCGGCTGGCGGACGGAGGAACTGGCACAGACGGTGTGGGGCACCGGCGGGCTCTATTTCGACTCCATCAGCCGGGTGGACGTGCCGCGCTGGTCCACGGGCCGAATAGCCCTGCTCGGCGATGCGGCGTACGGCGCCACTGTCGGAGGCATGGGCACAGGGGCGGCCGTCGTGGGTGCGTACGTCCTCGCCGGCGAACTGGCGGCGGCCGGTGGTGACCACGGCAGGGCGTTCGCGCGCTACGAGGAGCGGCTGCGACCCTTCGTCACGCAGTGCCAGGAGGGCGGCCGTCGCGCCGGCGAGTTCCTGGCTCCACCCACCCAGGAGGCCATCGACGCCCGTAACGACCTGCTGAACAACCCGCAGGCCGTGGCCGCGATGCTCCAGGAGGGCGAGGACATATCCGCAGCCATTGAGCTGCGCGCATACGAGGCCGAGGGGCGGGGGTAAGGGGGAGGGTGGGGGAAGGGGGGAGGGGAGGGGCGGGGGCTGCGTGCGTGAGTCCCGAAATATGAGACGGGGGCTGCGGGACTTCCCGTTGTTGTTTCGAAGAAGGTTGGCGACGGGGGTACGGCCTCAAGCGGGCGCTGCCGCGCTGCCCACAGCGCATCCGACGGGCTGTGCGCAGAGAAACAGAGAAATTACGGGAGGGGAGAGAGCAGCGGCGTTCTACGGCGACTCCTTGGCCAGTTCGGCCCGGGCGTCCAACGTTTGCCTTGCTTCAGTCCAGAGACGGTCGAACTCTTCCGCTGTCAGTTCGGCTGCGTGGGGCTGATCCTGCCAGCCGTCCAGGGGGCCCTCGGCCAGGATGCCGTACCGGCGCTCGTAGCGGAGCATTGCCGGGACTCCTGCGTGGTCACGCAGGTGCAGCACCTCTTTCAGGGAGGCAGCCGTCACGGGGCGGGCGTCCTTGCCGCGGATCTCGATATGCCGAGCTGCCCATCCCTCCTCATCCGTCTCGAAGTACAGCCACAGGTCTTCATCCTCGTAGTACATGCGGAATCGAGTCGGGGTGGTCATGCCGTCATTCTCACCCGCGTATCCCGTCAACCCGCGTATCCCGTCAAGGTGCCACTCGGAGCGGACCAGCTCCCAAGCCCCCCCCGCAGCCCTCCGAAACCGCCCTCTGCCGCCCGCCGAAGGGACCCGCCCGCCCCCACCAAGTAGCCCGCCCAAGCCAGCCACCAAGGCGCACCCACCACGCGCGCGCAGCTCGTAGGTCCAGTTAAAGGTGGCATTCTTCGCCGACCGGTCGTTCGCGTGACAAGGTCCGTCCGTACCGTCGGCAAAGGACCAACGGCCCTGGCGGAGTGACCCGATCCGCCTGCCACTGACGTGTCATGACCTGGCGTCAGTCCTTGATCAAGGGCGGTTATGCTACTACCGGCCCAGTGTATGAAGGCAGTTACCGCAGGTCACTCTGTGGCGGCGCCGTACGGGGAGCTGGGGCCCGCTAGACGTCCTGTGATCTGTCGATGTTTTGAGGGTTTTAGGGTGCAGATGGTTCGAGAAGGATCGTCGCCCGAGGGGCCGCGTCCTACCTCGGTTCTCGCGTGGATACTGCCCGCCGCGGCCACCGCCGTGGCCGCGGCCGTCGCCACCACGACGGTCCCCTCGCAGGCGAGCACGCCGGTGATCTGGATCGGCGCGGTCGCCACGGTGGCCGTCGCGCTGGTGACCGGCGAGGTCACTCGTCGCGGCCGTGCGCTCGCCGCGCTCCGTGAGCGGACCGCGGCACAGCAGGTCGCACTCGGCCGGCAGGAGACCGAGACCGTCCGGCTGGCCGAGGAACTGCTGCCCGAGGTGGTGGCCCGGCTCGGACGCGGTGAGTTCCCCGAGGACGTGTACGCCGCGATGACCGAGCGGATCACGCGTCATGCACGTGAGGCGGGCCTGACACCCGAGTTCGCCGCGGCGCACCAGGCCGTACTGCGCTCCGTCCTCGACGCCGTCGTCGGCGAGGAGGACCTGCGCGAGTCCGCCCAGCGCGCGTTCGTGAACATCGCCCGTCGAGTGCAGGCGATCGTCCACCAACAGGCGCAGGAACTGCGGGACATGGAGGACCGGCACGGCCAGTCCCCGGACGTCTTCGGCGACCTGCTGCGCCTGGACCACGGTACGGCCCTGATCGGCCGCCTCGCCGACTCCATCGCCGTCCTCGGCGGCGCGCGCCCCGGCCGCCAGTGGAGCCGGGCGGTTCCGCTGTTCAGCGTGTTGCGTGGCGCGATGTCCCGGATCATCGACTACCAGCGCGTCGATCTGCACTCCGTGTCGGAGGTCGCGGTCGTCGGCACCGCCGTCGAGCCGCTGATCCACGCCCTCGCCGAGCTGCTCGACAACGCCACCCGCTACTCCCCGCCGCAGACCCGGGTGCACCTGACCGCCGTCGAGGTGCAGTCCGGCATCGCCGTGGAGATCGAGGACGGCGGTGTCAGCATGAGCGAGGAGGCCCGCAGGCGGGCCGAGCGGATGCTCCAGCAGGCGCAGCAGGGCATCGACGTCAACGACCTGGGCGAGACCCCGCGCCTCGGCCTCGCGGTGGTCGGCCGGCTGGCGCAGGCGTACAACTTCCAGGTTTCGCTGCGGCCTTCCGCTTACGGTGGTGTGCGCGCGGTACTGATCGTTCCGCAGGACCTGATCACCACGGCCGCCGCAACCGGCCGCGCGCACGGCATCGGCGCGTCCTCCGGCCCGCGTACGGCGCGTACGTCCCGTACGGAACGCCGCGAGGTGAGCGCGGCTCCGCAGGCCACCGGCCCGCAGCACACCGTGCCGGCCCAGGTCCGTCACGGAAGCCCGGCCCCAGCGCAGGACGGATTCCCGACTCAAGCCCAGAACGGCTTCCCGGCTCACACTCAGAACGGCATCCCGGCTCAGGCCCAGAACGGATTCCCGGCTCAGGCCCAAGCGCAGCCCCCGGCTTCGGCTCCGTTCGCGCCGTCCACGCCCCCTGCCGCAGCGGCAGCGCCCCCGCAGTACCGGGACGCCGTCCGGGAGGAGACCCAGGATGACCTCCCCGTGGTGACCGAGCGGACCGCCAACGGGCTTCCGCAGCGGCGCCGCAAGTCCCGTGTCACCGCGCCCATGCCCCCGGTGGCCCCCGGCGCGCACGCGGCTCCCGCCACCTCCTCTTCCGCCGCCCCCTCCACCGGAGGGGCGGAGGACGCCGCGCCGGTGCAGCCCGGTATGTGGCTCGCCGCGTTCCAGAGCGGCCTGTCCGGCGAAAGCCATTCGGGCCAGTCAGGGAATACGGGCCGGTCAGGGAATACGGATCAGTCGGGGAACACGGATCAGTCGGGGAATGTGAGGCAAGCGGGGAATTCGGGGCAGTCGGGCCGGTCAGGTCAGCCTGATCAGGCAGTACAGCCGGACCAGGCAGGACTGCCGGACCAGTCAGTACGGGCGAATGAGCCTGGCCTTCCGGGTCAGCCGAAACGTTTCGGCCACCCGGATTCGCCGGACCGGCCGGGGCACGTACACCCGGGCCTGCCCGCCGAGCAGTTCGGCCCGGTCACCGACCGGACCGGCAACCCGGCCTCCACGGCCGGTACGGGGACTTCAGTCAGTGCCGCAAGTGCAGCCAGTGAGAAGAGTGACGAGTCGTCGGAAAAGAGTGAGTAGCCATGATTCAGCACCGGCCCAACATGGACTGGATGCTCAAGGATCTCGCGGAGAGCGTTCCGCAGACCCGTCACGTGGTCGTGCTGTCCTCGGACGGCCTGCGCATGGCCCAGTACGGTACGGACACCGATACCGCCGACCGGCTGGCGGCGGCCTGCGCCGGCCTGCAGAGCCTGGCGGGCGCGGTGTCCGCGGAGTTCCCGCACAGCGACGGCCGGATGCGCATGGTCGTGATCGAACTGGACGGTGGCTTCTTCTACTTGATGGCGGCGGGCGCCGGCGCTTACCTGGCCGTCCTGGCCGATGAGGGTGTGGACGCCGGGCTGATAGGGCAGCGGATGCGGGACCTGGTGGCCCGTATCGGCGAGCACCTCAGCAGCCCACCGCGCCACGACGGACAGGGCGCATGACCCAGGGCGGCGAACGGATCGGCAGGCGGCCGGGGCCGCGCGGGGGCACGGCGGGGCGAAGCGGGGACACGGCATGAGCGGAGCGGACCAGGACTGGGAGGACCAGAGCCCCGAGCGGCTCTACGTGATCACCGGCGGGCGCAGCGGCGCCTCCGGCCACACCGCCTCCCTCGACCTGGTCACGCTGATCGTGTCGAAAACCGGACCCACACCGGGCATGCAGCCGGAGCAGGCGTCGATCGTCCGGCTGTGCCACTCACCGCTGTCCGTGGCGGAACTCTCCGCCTACCTGCAGTTGCCGGTCAGCGTGGTCACCGTCCTGCTCGGTGACCTGCTGGCTGACGGGCGGGTGGTGGCACGCGCGCCCGTGCCACCCGCCCAACTTCCCGACCGTGCCCTTATTGAGGCGGTGATCCATGGACTTCAAAAGCTCTGAGATGCTTGTCGAACACCCCGCCCAGGGGCCACGGAGCGAGGACGAACTGCCCGAGACGGCCGCCGCCGCGGTCAAGGTGGTGATCGTGGGCGGATTCGGGGTCGGCAAGACGACCCTGGTGGGCTCGGTGAGCGAGATCCGCCCGCTGACCACCGAGGAAACGATGACCCAGGCCGGTGTCGGCGTGGACGACATCGTCGGCATCGAACGCAAGACCTCGACGACCGTCGCGATGGACTTCGGCCGCATCAGCCTCAACGAGGAACTGGTGCTGTACCTGTTCGGTACGCCGGGCCAGCAGCGCTTCTGGTTCCTGTGGAACGGCCTGTTCGACGGCGCGCTGGGCGCGGTGGTCCTCATCGACACCCGCCGCCTGGAGGTCAGCTTCGACGTCATCGGGCGTCTGGAGGAGCGTGGCGTCCCGTTCGTCGTTGCCATCAACTCCTTCCCGGACGCGCCGGTCCACCCCATCGAGGAGATACGGGGTGCCCTCGACCTGCCCCCGGAGGTGCCGATCGTCGACTGCGACGCCCGGCTGCGGTCCTCCAGCCGCGATGTGCTGATGACGCTGATGCGGTATTTGCACTCGCTGGCGGTGAACTGAGCCGGTTCCGCTCGCTCGTGGCGGGCCGGGGCCGACTGCCGGGGATCTGAGCGAGCCTGGGGAAGCCGGAGGGGGCTGAGGGGGTCGGAGGGGATCGGAGAGGGCTGAGGGAGTCGGAGGGGCCGGGGGAGCCTGAGGGGGCCGGAGGGGATTGAGGAAGGCTGAGGGGCCGGAGGAAGCCGGGGAAGCCTGAGGGGGCTGGAGAGAGCCGGGGAAGGCCGAGGGGATTCGAGAAGCTCCTAGCATGCCACCGAACGGCCGACGAATCTGCCGAATTCGCCCAAATAACCCTGAATCCCTTCCCTGCGCTTCGGTACCGGTGCCTCCTCCCGCATAATCCAAATCTCACCGGTAACTCCTTCACCGAGAGGTCACCCGCATGACGAACCCCTTCGAAGACCCGGAGGCGCAGTACCACGTCCTGACGAACGACGAGAACCAGCACTCGCTGTGGCCGGCGTTCGCGGAGATCCCGGCCGGCTGGCAGAGCGTGTACGGCCCGGAGGGCCGCCAGGCGTGCCTGGACTACGTCGAGGAGCACTGGACCGACATGCGGCCCCGCAGCCTGGCGGAGGCCATGGCCGACTGAGTACGAGCCGCTGCCGCGTACGGACGGCACCGGTCGGGCGCCGAGTGCGCCCGGGCAGGCCGCGCCGAGCGCGACTGGGCTGGCCGTCGACCGCGCGTAGTGAATGGGAGGTGCCACCCCGTCGCGGGGTGGCACCTCCCATTCACGCTTCCCCAGGCTCTTCCTGCTCCGCCTCCCTGCCCTGTCCCTCTCCCGCCGCTACACCAGCGTCAACCGCAGCGCGAACGCCGCGAACCCCACCGCCAGCACTCCCGCGCATACCCGCCGCCCTCGCGACACCCCTGTCCACGGCATCTCCAGCCGCCGCGCCACCCGGGCGATGAGCACGAGCGCCACGGCGAAGAGCGGCAGCCACGGCAGGCGGGTCGCCATCCAGGCGGGGAAGTCCGGGGCGGTCGTCAGGCCCTGCACCGTCGTACCGATGAAGGAGGCCGGTACGGCGATCGTCAGCATCGCCGTCTGGTGCCAGCACAGGATCGTCATCGCGGACCGGTTGACGGCCGTGACCGGCGCCCAGAGCGCGGGCCGTCGCAGCAGGGCCGCGATCCGGTCGCGCAGCAGGATCGCCGCGCCGGACTGCGCCGCGGCCAGGGCGATCACGAGCAACGACGGCGGATGCGAGTTCGTACGGTCGTATCCGGGCACGCCGACCAGGCTCACGGGGTAGTGGAAGACGACCAGCAGCAGAGCGAAGAGCGTCGTGCCTCCGGCGAACAGCAGCCAGGCGCCGCGTCTGCCGAGCCGCTTCTCGCCCCAGGAGACGCCCAGTTGGTAGCCGAACATCCAGCCGGGTATCAGGCTGATCAGCGTCACCCAGTACGGGATCGAGTCGGCGAACGGGCCGTAGCGCAGGAAGTCCATGACGGCGATGACCGCCGCCAGTGGCGCCGCCGCCCAGGCCCCGAGCCGTCGCGAAGCCGCCATGCAGTACGGAGTCAGTGCCGTCACCACCGCGTACACGCCTACGAACCACAGCGGTTGGACGACGAGAGTGGCGGCCGTGTGCAGCGTCGTGACGGGTACACCGGCCGCGTACAGGGCGGCGGCGAGCACGGCCCAGACGGCGGTGACGCCGACGGCCGGGCGTAGCAGCCGGGCCAGCCGTCCGCGCAGCCAGGCGCTCGGCGACGTGCCCCGCTCGGCGGCGCGCCGGAAGGACAGCACGGAGGCGTAGCCGCCGACGAGGAAGAAGATGCCCAGCATCTGGAGCACCCAGGTGATCGGCGCCAGCGGGGCGAACCAGGACAGCGGGCTGGCGTTGTGCAGCGAACTGTCGGCGTCGCGGACGAACCCGCCGATGAGCCAATGGCCGGTCGGCACGGCCAGCAGCGCCAGCGCCCGCAGCCCGTCGATCGCCCGGTCACGCCGGACCGGGTCGGGGCTGCCGGTGGTCGGGGCGGGGCCGCCAGTGGTCGGGTAGGGGCTGTCGGTGGTCGGGGCGGGGCCGCCGGTGGTCGGGTAGGGATTGCCGGTGGTCGGGTCGGGGCGCGGAGTGCGGGGGCGGGCCCGTTCGTCCAGGCTCATGCTCCGGCACCCGCTCTTCCGGTGGGGCGCGGCACGGCGGCACATGGCGCGGTGGGGCGCGGCGCGGTGGGGCGCGGCGCGGTGGGGCGCGGCGCGGCAGTGCCCCGCGCGGCAGTACATGGCACGGCGGTACGCGGAATGGTGGGGCACCGCACAGCGGGACGCGGCATGGCAGCATTCCTCTCCTCGCACACGACCGGCCCGCGGGGGTGTCGCGGGCCGGTCGGATGTCCGTCATGAAGGTGATCGCCGATCGCCTTCCATGCTGGTGCGCGGAGCGGCGGAATACAGTCGGGCCAGGGCCCCGATCGTGGTGGGGCAAACCCTCCCGTACGCCTGGGTGCCAGCACCCCATGGGGCGCGGGCGGAACGGTCACGCGCCCCTCATGGCGGCGCGTGCGCAGCGGGCACGCGCCCTACAGCGCCCCTTTGTTCGTATCATCGGCCCCATGACCGCCAAGACTCCGGATTCCTCCGCCTGGGGCGAGCTGCGCGCCTCCCACGCCGACCGGGAGGCCGTGGTGGAGCGGCTCAGGGAAGCGGCGGCCGAGGGCCGCCTCGACCTCGACGAGTTGGAAGCCCGGCTGGAACAGGCGCTCACCGCCAAGACCTTCGCCGACCTGACCCCGCTCACCGCGGACCTGCCCCGCTCCGCCTCCGTACTGGACCCGGGCGAGCCGCTGGTCCTCAAGGGCGGTTTCCACGGCGCCGCCCGGACGGGGCGCTGGCAGGTACCCGCGCACATCACCGCGCACGGCGGCATGGGCGGCGTCCGGCTGGACTTCACCCGTACCGAGTGCCGGCTCCCCGAGGTCGAGGTGGAGGCGTACGGCGAGATGGCGGGCGTCACGGTGATCATCCCCGAGGGCTGGGCCGCGGACACCGACGGCATCACCCCCGGCATGGGCACCCTCAGGGACAAGACCACCCCCGACCGGCTCCCGGGCACCCCGCTGATCCGCCTCACCGGCTCCGTCGGCATGGCCGGCGTCGTGATCCGCCATCCCAGCGCCCGCGAACGCCGGGCGCTCAAGCGCGAGCAGGGGAAGTAGGCGGCGGTCCGTACGGGGAGGACGGTCCGTACGGGGAGGGCGGTCCGTACAGGGGGACGTTCCATACGGGGAGGGGGAGGGGAGCGGGCGACGTGGTGCGCCGGGACGACGGTCCTGCCCCTCGGCCGACCTGAGCGACAAAACGTTCGACGCGGTCTTCGGGACGTCGATGTGCGATCACCGGGCAGGTCGTCACCGTCGGCGGAGGCGCTACGGACCGACCTGGGTCGGCGGCTCCGGACGCCAGTCGGGGGCGCCGAAGCTTCAGCCGTCACACGGCTCGGTCTTCGCAGGTGGCGCATGGCTGCCCGAGACCCTTCACAAGCGCTCTTGCGAAGGGTTCACAATGCTCCCTCGCCTGGGGAGACGTGGCGCCCCCGGCAGGACTCGAACCTGCGGCCAAGTGCTTAGAAGGCACCTGCTCTATCCACTGAGCTACGGGGGCCAGGTGGTGGGCGTGGATCACGGGCCGCCGACAAGGATAGGGCTCCGTGTGCCTCGTCCCGGTTGCTTCACCTCCGTGGCACGTTGTGGAGGTTCGGTGAAGCGGTCCCGATAATCGCAGGCAGGTACGAATTCTGCACCGTTTTTGGCGCCTCACGCGTCGGGTGTTGTGCACTCGTTATGCCTGCGTCCCTCTGATCGCGACTGCCTCATGCGTCGCTGATCCCGTTCTGTGTCGATTTATGCGGCGCGCACAGAGGGCTATACGCTTCAAAAACCCGCCAAAATTGGGCATTCTGCACGTGTGGCAACCTTGGACGTACAACCCCGGCTCCTTGACGTTCTGTCCGCGCTGCGCGACCGCGTCGACGCCGCGCGCTTCCCGCTGCCACTGCCCGGCGCCGCCCGCGCCCGGCGTACCCGGTCCGAGTTGCTGGACCAGCTCGACGATTATGTGATGCCCCGGCTGCGCTCTCCTCAGGCCCCGCTGCTCGCGGTCGTCGGCGGATCGACCGGGGCCGGCAAGTCCACGCTGGTCAATTCGCTGGTCGGCCGCCGGGTCAGCGAGGCCGGTGTGCTGCGCCCGACGACACGTACGCCGGTGCTCGTGTGCCATCCGGACGACCGGCACTGGTTCGCCGACCGGCGCGTACTGCCGCGGTTCACCCGGGTCCGGGTGCCCGAGCAGGACGGCCCGGACGGCATGGACGCGTACGACGGTACGGAGGCGTACGACGGTACGGGACCGTACGACGGTACGGAGGCGTACGACGAGACGCGCCCGTACGACGAGACAGGTCCGTACGACGGGACGGGGCCGTACGACGGGACGGGTCCGTACGACGCGACGTGCCCGTACGGCGGGGCAGGGGCGTATGAGGAGGGAGAGTCCCCGGCGGGCGGAAGGCCGGCTGCTGAGGGAGCGGCCGGGGGCGTGGCCGGGGGCGTGGCCGGCTCGGTGGGCGTGGCCCCTCTGCGGGTCGAGACGGACCCGGCGCTCCCCAGCGGCCTGGCCCTCCTCGACGCACCGGACATCGATTCGCTCGTCGCGCGCAATCGTGAACTGGCCGCCGAGCTGATCTGCGCGGCCGACGTATGGGTTCTGGTCACCACCGCCGCCCGGTACGCGGACGCGGTGCCGTGGCACCTGCTGCGTACGGCGAAGGAGTACGACGTCACGCTGGTGACGGTGCTGGACCGGGTGCCGCACCAGATCGCCTCCGACATCTCGGCCCGGTACGCGGCCCTGCTGACCCGCGCGGGCCTCGGCGACGTGCCCCGCTTCACGATCCCCGAACTGCCCGAGTCGGCCGGTGGCGGCAGTGGCCTGCTGCCCGCTACGGCGGTCGCGGCGCTGCGGCGCTGGCTGGAACGGCACGCCCAGGACATCGCGGTACGGAACGCGGCGGCGGCCCGTACCACCGCCGGGGTCCTCGCCTCGCTGCGCTCCCGTATGCCCGCTCTCGCCGGCGCCTCCGCCGCCCAGCACGCGGCCGCGCTGCGCCTGGCCGACCAGGTGGAGCAGGCGTACGAGGCGGCGGCGGCGCGGGTGCGGCGGGAGATCGAACAGGGGGAGGTGCTGTCCGGGGACGCGCGGGCCCACTGGCGCGACCACGAACTCGGCGGCCGCCCCGACGAACTCCTGGACGCGCTCACCCACGGCCTCACCTCCCTGCTGCGCTGCGCCGTGGAACAGGCCGACGAACGGGCCGCCGAGGCCTGGGGCCGGGACCCCGCGTCGGCGGACGCGCCGCTGGCCGAGGCGGCGGACGCGACGGCCTCCGCCGCCCGCCTGGGCGTCGTCGTACGGCGCTGGCGGCGCTGCCTGGAGGAACTGGCGGAGGAGGGCGTACGGGAGGCGCGCGCGGCCCGCGGCGGGCGCGCGGGGCGCGGGACAGTGCGGGCCGGAGAACGGACCAAGGCCGCGGCCGACCCCGAAGAAGCGGCGGCCCTGCTGGCCACCACACTGCTGGGCGGCCGACGGGCCCGTACGGCGGGCGAGGCGCTCGCCGACCTGATGGGCGCTCAGGCAGGGGCGCGGCTGCGCGACCGGGGAAGCCGACTGCTCGAAACGTACCTTCAGCGCGCGCTGGACGGCGAACGGGAACGGCGCCTGGCGCCGCTGGAGTCGCTGGGCGTACGGCCGGACCACCAGGCCGCGCTGATCGCCGCGCTGTCTCAACTTCAGAAGGAGAGGGTGACGCGGTGACTGCTTCTGTAGGGCGTTCTGAGGGGGAGTTCGGGAGGCGGCGGAGGGAGTGGGGGAATCATGGGGAGCGTGGAGAGTACGGGGAGGGGGGCGGGGGGCCTACCGGGGCCCCGGTAGGGGCTCCCGAAGAGGCAGATTCGGCGAGTGTGGATTCGGCGGTACAGGGCGCACTGCGGGAGACCGCGCCCAGGTGCGAGCCCGACGCGAGCCCGAACCCAAACCCGAACTCGAACCCGAGGCCGGGCCCGGACCCGATCCTGAGCCCGACCCCGCCCCTGACCCCCGCCTCTGACGCCGACGCCGACGCCGACCCCGACACCGGCGCCTTCGCCCCCGCCCCCCAGCCCGCCCTGACCTCGGAAGTCACCGGACCGGACGCACCGCACTCAGATGCCCCATCCCCGGGAACCGCCTCATCCCCGGGAACCGCCTCATCCCCGGGAACCGCCTCATCCCCGGGAACCGCCTCATCCCCGGGAACCGCCTCACCTCCGGGAACCACCTCATCCCCGGGAACCGCCTCATCCTCAGGAACCGCCCCACCCCCGGAAACTGCCCCGTCTCAGGAAGCCGCCCCACCCCCGGATGTCGCCCCGTCCCCCAGCACCTCCGAAAGCCCCTCCTCCTGGGACGACGGTCTGATCGCCCGCCGTGCGAAAGGCGGCTCCGACGCGAAGTACGCCGGCGGGCGCCGTCCCGCGTCCGAGTCGGGCGCGGCGGCGGAGTCCCGTGGCGGTGGGCGGCTTGAGTGGCGCGAATGGGCCGAGTCGCGGGAGTGGGACGAGCGGGATCAGTGGCTCGCGCAGGACGAGTGGCTGGACGACGACGAGTGGCGCAGGCAGCGGGACTGGCAGGAGTGGGAGGACGAGGGGGAGAGCGAGCTCGAAGCCGTGCTGTCCGTACTGAAGGAGCCCGGGGAACCTGTGCAGGAGCCGCGGGGCAGACGGGATCGCCTGTCGGAGATGCAGGGGTACGGGCCCTCGCCCATCAGGCAGCGGCGGTCCCCGGCGGAGCGGCTGCGGCCGCGGCTGGACGCCCTGCGTGAGCTGATCGGGCTGTCCCGGACGCGGCTGGACGGGGCCACGCTGGCCGAGGCGGGGCGGGTGCTGGATGCGGCGGACGAGCGGTACCAGCTGTCCGGTGAGCACACCGTCGTCGCGGTCGCCGGCGCGACCGGAAGCGGCAAGTCGTCGCTGTTCAACGCGCTTGTGGGTGCGGACCGGTCGGACGTGGGCGCCCGTCGGCCGACGACCGCGGAACCGGTGGCCTGTGTGTGGTCCGGCGGCTGGCCGGGCGCGGAAGCGCTCCTGGACAGGCTCGGGGTGTCGGCGCGCCGCCGGTACGCGCCGGCGCCCGGCGCCCCCGTACTGCCCGGCCTTGTCCTCCTGGACCTGCCCGATCACGACTCGGCAGTCGTAGGGCACCGCGAGCAGGTCGACCGGATGCTGGAACTGGTGGACGCGGTGATCTGGGTCGTCGACCCGGAGAAGTACGCGGACGCGGTGCTGCACGAAAGGTATCTGCGGCCGCTGGCGGGCCATGCCGAGGTCACGTTCGTCGTGCTCAACCAGGTGGACCGGCTGCCGGGGGACGCCGCCGTACAGGTGGTGGACGACCTGCGGCGGCTGCTGGACGAGGACGGGCTGGCCCTCGGGGAGCACGGCGAACCGGGCGCGGCCGTACTGGCGCTGTCGGCGGCCACGGGGGAGGGCGTCGGGGAACTGAGGGAGATGTTGCGGCAGTTCGTGGCGGAGCGGGGCGCCGCGGACCGGCGGCTGACCGCGGACGTCGACGCGGCGGCGGGCCGGCTGTGGCCCGCGTACGTGGCGGACGGGCGGTACGGACTGACGGAACCGGCCCGGGAGGAGTTCGAGGACTGGCTCGCCGAGGCGGTCGGCGCCGGAGCGATGGGGCGCGCGGCGGAGCGCGACTGGCTGCGGCACGCGGAGCGGGCGTGCGGCACGCCCTGGCAGCGGCTACGGCTGCGCAGACGGGCGGGGGCGCGTGGCCGGGCCGGACGGCCGGGCAGCGGGCGTACGGGCCTGGGGCGTACGAGTCCTGGTCGTACGAGTCCTGGCCGTACGGGGGCGTCGCGGCTGTGGCACCGGGACGCCTGTGCGGAGGTGGACGCCCGCACCGGCGTCGACACCGATGCGGGCGGGGGCGGGGCGCGTGCAACGGTGAGCGGCTGGGTTCCGGTGGACGGGCGGGCGACGGCGCGGCCGCTGGTGGAGCAGGCCGTACGGACCGTGGCGGGTGAGGCGTCGGAGGGGCTGCCCGGACCTTGGGCGCAGGCGGTGCGCGAGGCGGCGGCCCGGGGTGCCGAGGGGCTGCCGGAGGCGCTGGACCGGGCGGCGGCGGTCTCGGAGGGAGCCCTCCGGGCCGGGCCGCAGGTACGGCCGCGGTGGTGGTCGGTGGCCGCAGTGGTGCAGGGGATGCTGGCGTTGTTGCACGTCACCGGGGTGTTGTGGCTGCTGGCCGTGGCGGTGGGCGCGGCCGAGGCGGGCGAGTGGCTGTCCGCGCTGCTGGTGACGGCCGTCGGGATGGTGGGCGGCCCGGCGCTGTCGTGGGCGTGCGGCGTGGCGGGGCGCGGTCCGGCCCGCCGGTACGGCCAGGAGGCGGAGCGCCGGCTGCGTACGGCGGCGGCGGTCTGCGGACGTGCCGCGGTGCTGGAACCGGTCGCCGCCGAGCTGTTCCGCTACCGGGAGGTACGGGAGCAGTACGCGGTGGCGGCGGGGTTGTGAGCGTGGGCGTGGCGGTGCGTCGGGATGTGATGCTCGGCCGGGATGTGATGCTCGGCCGGGGTGTGATGCTCGGCCGGGGTGTGATGCTCGGCCGGGGTGTGATGCTCGGCCAGGATGTGATGCTCGGCCAGGGTGTGATTTTCGATCGGGGGTGAGCCCGGCCGGGGGGCCGGCAGGAGGGCCTCAGCGGGCAGGAGCGCCTCGGCGGGGGCGAGCCCTGGCGGGGGGAGCCTCGGCGGGGCGCGTGCGAGCCCCGGCAGGAGGGCCTCGGCGGGCTGCGAGCCCCGGCAAGGCAGCTTCGGCGGAGTGCGAGCCCCGGCGGGGCAGCGCCGGCGGAGTGTGAGCCTCGGCCGGGCGTGAGTCCCGTCCGGGTGACGCAGTTGTCCACAACCCGGTGGTTACGCACAGGCTCCGGCGGGCTCCGGCGAATCCGTGCAGCATGGGTTCCACGCGAGCAGGCCCGGGACCGGGCCGGAGGCGGAGGGCCCGCCGGGGGCCCGCGACGGGGGAGTTGAGGATGATGTACGACACGATGGTGACGCTGGTGGGGAACGCCGCGACGGCGGTGGAGCACCGGCAGACCACGGCGGGCATTTCGATGGCGCGGTTCCGCCTGGCGACATCCGCACGGCGCTGGGACAAGGAGCGCGGCTGCTGGGTCGACGGGGACCCGAGCTTCTACACGGTCCGCGCGTGGCGGGCGCTCGCGGACAACGTCGCGGCGTCGGTCTCACGCGGTGAACCACTCGTCGTACACGGCCGCATGCGGGTGTGGGACCGGGAACTGCCCGAGGACAAGGGCGGACAGCGGCGGGTGTCGGTCGAGGTCGATGCGGTGGCGGTCGGACACGACCTGACGCGCGGCACCTCCGCGTTCCGCCGGGCCAACCGGCCGCGTATGGAGGCGATGGTGCCGTCCGCCGAAGCCTGGGCGCCCGACGCTCGGACAGCGGTGCCACCGGTTGCATCGTCTCCGCACGGAGCGGCACCGCATGTGCCGCCGGGGGATCGCGCACTGGCCGAACCCGAATGGGCGTCCCCGGATCCGCCGGACGGTGCGGTCCCCGGAGCGGCGGCGACCGGCAACACGGCCGAACCGATGGCCGAACCGATGGCCGGGGCGAAGCCCGGAGCCACGGGCGGCAGCGGCCCGCCTCAGGGCACGGCCGCCGAATTGGGCGACAAGTCGGCGCCAGGCGTGGACGACTGCCGTGCACCGGACCCAATCACCGCGTCAGAGACCGCTGTTGCCGGGGCCTGACAATGCGTAATCGGAGCGCCACCGGGAGCCGTCGCTTTACCACTTCCGGTGCCGTCCCGGCCACCTCGGTGTGCGATACGCCTGAGAAGGCGTCAGTGCCCGGAAAGTCCCGGAGATTTGTCGATAATGCCAGGTCAAGGGGGGTGCAGTCGGTAACGATTGTGATTCGGATCGCTTATGGGACGGTATTCCGGGGGACCCTGTTACGCCCGCTCTCTAGGATCCGTCGGGTACTCACGAGTACTCACGGGGGCTGATGTATTCGGCTTTTGAGTTCCTTGGGTTCATTCCGGCGAGGCCTCTCCCCAATCGATCCCGCCTCGCCCAGAGGGGAAATTCATGATTTCAGTGAAGAGGCGGGGCGCAGCCCGCCTTGCCGCCGCGGTCCTGGCGTCGGGCCTGGTCGCGGCGGGTGCGATAGCGACCGCGGGTCCGGCTGCCGCGGACGATGCGACGCCCGCTCACGGGGGCGCCAGCGCGACGCTGGACGGTCTGAAGACCTACGGCCAGGCGGTGCTCCACGCCAACGGCCACGACCAGCAGATCGGCGCCGGGCTCTTCGAGATGAAGGTCGACAACGGCGGCACCCTCCAGACGTACTGCATCGACATCAGCACGCCGACGCAGCAGATGGCGAAGTACCAGGAGGTGCCCTGGAGCGCGTCCTCGCTGCACGACAACAAGGACGCCGGCAAGATCCGCTGGATCCTGCAGAACTCGTACCCCCAGGTGAACGACCTGGCCTCGCTTGCCAAGAAGGCCGGTGCGCCGAGCCTGAGCGAGAAGACCGCTGCTGCCGGTACGCAGGTCGCGATCTGGCGCTTCTCCGACCACGTGAAGGTCGACGCGCTCGACCCCGCGGCCGAGAAGCTCGCCGACTACCTGGAGAAGAGCGCGCAGAGCCTCAGCGAGCCCGAGGCCTCGCTGAAGCTGGACCCGCCGGCCGTCTCCGGCAAGTCCGGCAGCAAGCTGGGCCCGGTCACCGTGCACACCAACGCCGGCAGCGTGACCGTCTCCCCGGGTGCCGGTGCCCCCGCCGGTGTGAAGGTGGTCGGCGCGGACGGCAAGCCCGTCACCAAGGCGTCCAACGGCACCCAGCTCTTCTTCGACGTGCCGGCCGGTGCCAAGGACGGCGCCATGTCGCTGACCGCCCAGGCCGCCACGAAGGTGTCGGTCGGCCGGGCCTTCACCGGCAGCGTCGGCCGCGTCAAGAGCCAGACCATGATCCTGGCCGGCTCCAGCGAGTCCACCGCGACCGCGACCGCCACCGCCTCCTGGAAGAAGCAGGGCGCGGCCCCGGCCGTGACCGCGGAGAAGAACTGCGCCAAGGGCGGCGTGGACGTCACGGCCAGCAACAAGGGTGACGCGCCGTTCCGCTTCCAGCTCTCCGGCAAGGAGCACGTGATCGCGCCGGGCAAGTCCGAGACGATCACCGTCCCGGTCGGCGAGGACCAGGCGTACGAGATCACGGTCAAGGGCGAGGGCGGCTTCACGAAGACCTTCACCGGGGTCCTCGACTGCAAGACCGCCGGTACCACCCCCGGTAAGCCCTCGTCGCAGCCCAGCCCGGCCACGGCCGGCGGCAGCAGCGCCGGCACCAGCGGCACCACCGGCGGCGGCGACCTGGCCGAGACCGGCTCCAGCAGCGCCACCCCGGTGATCGCGGGCGTCGCGGTCGCGCTGGTCGTGGTCGGCGGCGGCGCGGTCTTCTTCCTCCGTAAGAAGAAGGCGGGCGTCACCCAGTAATCACGGCGCGTACGTCATCCGGCCGCCGAGGTGCGGTAGCAACCCGGTGGCCGGACCGGCGTGGCCCGGATGATCAGCAGAACACGCACCGCCCTCCGTGGCCGAGCCGAAACCGCTCCTCGGCCACGGAGGGCGGTCGTCGTTTCCCGGCCCCGGCCCCGGCCCGGCTCCGGGCCCTTCTTCCGATCATGGGACCCCGGACCTCGCCCCCGGTCCCACCCCGACGATCCCGCCCCGTGAGGTACTCGTTTCCATCGTGGGCTGGCCGTACGGCAAGATGGGGTGTATCTGCCCTCGCGCGGCGGAGCCGCTCATCGGCCCACGCGGCGGAGCCGCATTGACCATGACAGATCCAGACTGCCGGACGGTTTCTCTTGGCTGAGTACATCTACACGATGCGCAAGACGCGCAAGGCGCACGGCGACAAGGTCATCCTTGACGACGTGACGCTGAGCTTCCTGCCTGGCGCGAAGATCGGTGTCGTGGGGCCCAACGGCGCCGGCAAGTCGACGGTGCTGAAGATCATGGCCGGTCTTGAGCAGCCGTCGAACGGCGACGCGTTCCTGACCCCGGGCTTCACCGTCGGGATGCTCCTCCAGGAGCCGCCGCTGGACGAGTCCAAGACGGTCCTGGAAAACGTCCAGGACGGCGCCCGCGAGATCATGGACAAGCTCAAGCGCTTCAACGAGGTCGCCGAGCTGATGGCGACCGACTACTCCGACGCGCTGATGGAGGAGATGGGCAAGCTCCAGGAGGACCTGGACCACGCCAACGCCTGGGACCTGGACACCCAGCTGGAGCAGGCCATGGACGCGCTGGGCTGCCCGCCCGGCGACTGGCCGGTCACCAACCTCTCCGGTGGTGAGCGCCGCCGCGTCGCGCTGTGCAAGCTGCTGCTGGAGGCCCCCGACCTGCTGCTCCTCGACGAGCCCACCAACCACCTGGACGCCGAGTCCGTGCAGTGGCTGGAGCAGCACCTCGCCCAGTACGCCGGCACCGTCGTCGCCGTCACCCACGACCGGTACTTCCTCGACAACGTGGCCGAGTGGATCCTGGAGCTGGACCGCGGCCGCGCGATCGCCTACGAGGGCAACTACTCCACGTACCTGGACAAGAAGGCCGCCCGCCTGAAGGTCGAGGGCCAGAAGGACGCCAAGCGTGCGAAGCGTCTGAAGGAAGAGCTGGAGTGGGTCCGCTCCAACGCCAAGGGCCGCCAGGCCAAGTCCAAGTCCCGTCTGTCCCGTTACGAGGAGATGGCGGCCGAGGCGGAGAAGACCCGGAAGCTGGACTTCGAGGAGATCCAGATTCCGCCGGGCCCGCGTCTGGGCAACGTCGTCGTCGAGGTCGAGCACCTGAACAAGGCGTTCGGCGACAAGGTCCTCATCGACGACCTGTCGTTCACCCTCCCGCGCAACGGCATCGTCGGCGTCATCGGCCCGAACGGCGCCGGCAAGACCACGCTGTTCAAGATGATCCAGGGCCTGGAGGAGCCGGACTCCGGCCAGATCAAGGTCGGCGAGACGGTCAAGGTCTCCTACGTCGACCAGAACCGCTCCAACATCGACCCCAAGAAGACCCTCTGGGCCGTGGTGTCGGACGAGCTGGACTACATCAACGTCGGCCAGGTCGAGATGCCGTCCCGCGCCTACGTCTCGGCGTTCGGCTTCAAGGGCCCGGACCAGCAGAAGCCGGCCGGCGTGCTGTCCGGCGGTGAGCGCAACCGCCTGAACCTGGCGCTGACCCTCAAGCAGGGCGGCAACCTGCTGCTCCTCGACGAGCCGACCAACGACCTGGACGTCGAGACCCTGTCCTCGCTGGAGAACGCGCTGCTGGAGTTCCCCGGCTGCGCCGTGGTCGTCTCCCACGACCGCTGGTTCCTGGACCGCGTCGCCACGCACATCCTGGCGTACGAGGGCGACTCCAAGTGGTTCTGGTTCGAGGGCAACTTCGAGTCGTACGAGAAGAACAAGGTCGAGCGCCTGGGCCCGGACGCGGCCCGTCCGCACCGCGCCACGTACAAGAAGCTCACCCGGGGCTGAGCCGCGTGCGACACCTCTACTCCTGCCCGCTGCGCTGGTCGGACATGGACGCGTTCGGCCATGTCAACAACGCGGTGTTCGTCCGCTACCTCGAAGAGGCGCGGATCGACTTCATGTGGCGGCTGGCGCCGGGCGAGGGCAGCACGTCCTTCTCGGGCGGGTCCGTGGTGGCCCGCCACGAGATCGACTACGTACGGCCGCTGGTGCACCGGCACGCGCCGGTGACCGTCGAGTCGTGGGTGACGAAGATCGGCGCCGCGTCGATGACGATCGCGTACGAGATCAAGGACGAGGAGACGGTGTACGTCCGCGCCTCGACCGTCGTCGTCCCGTACGACTTCGCCCAGCAGCGGCCCCGCCGCATCACCGCGGAGGAGAAGGCGTTCCTCCGGGAGTACCTGGACGACGGCGCCGGGGACGACGCGAAGCAGCAGGAGGGGGCCGTCGCCGCATGACGGCGCTGCGCCTGGCCGATGCCGGGGAGGCGGCGGACCTCGCCGCCTTCCTGGCCCGGCTGATCCACTACGACCGCGCCGCCGCGGTGCGGTTGCAGGCCGGGGACGGCGTGCTCGCGGTGTTCGGCCGCCCGCCGTCCTTCGAGGTGCTGGCGATCCGTACGGCCCGGCTGGCACCGGCCGCGCCCGGGACCCTGCCCGAGACCGCGCCCGGATCCGTTTCCGGGGCGCTGCCTGGGCCCGCGTCCGAGACCGCTCCCGGGGCGCTGCCCGGTTCCGCGTCCGAGACCGCTCCCGGGGCGCTGCCCGGGCCCACGCCCGAGACCGCCCCCGGTGCCGGTCTCGATCTCACCGTTTCCGCCGGTGACCTGCTCGAAGGCATTGACGAGTCGACGGACAGCCTGGCGCTGCCCGCTCCCGTCACCGGCCCGCCGTGGACCGGCGTCCTGCCGCCGCGCGGCGGCTGGCAGCAGGTGCCGGGACTGCCGTCGCCGCAGGCGCTCGGCCGGACCGTGGCGCTGGCCGTCGCCGAGTTCCGCGCCCGGGACGAGGCGCTGCCGCCGGAGCGCCGTACGCGCGCCGAGCGCGACCGCATCGGGCGCGAGATCTGGTCCCGTACGCTGGGCGACACCCACCTGCCGCTGCGCGCCGCGCACGCCGCCCAGTCCCTGGGTTTCCTGCGTCCCGTACGGGCCGAGGCGCAGGCGGCCGGTCACGGGCCCGCGGGCACCGGACACGCCGCCTGGGCCGCGCTGGCCGAGCCGCCGACGCTGACCCTGCTGGCCGCGGGCGGCTGGCTGCGGCTGCGGACGCCGTACGGATCGGTCGCGGTCCGTACGGGCGGGATGTCGGCGTTGCCGGTCATGCCGGCCTAGGAAGGCGGGCAGTCGCCTCGGACGCGCGTCAGGGCCGGTACGAAGATCTCCGTACCGGCCCTGACGCACGTCCGAGCTCAACGGCGGCACCGTCGGCCGTAGCGACCGGCGAACGCTCGGTCGGCATCGACCGGCGAATCCTCGGTCGGCATCGACCGGCGAATCCTCGGTCGGCATCGGCCGGCGAACGCTCAGTCAGCCGTGTTGATCATCGAAGCCGCCGCATACGTCAGGTAGTTCCACAGCTGCGTTTCGTGCTCGGGGGACAGCTCAAGGGAATCCACCGCGTCCCGCATGTGCTTGAGCCAGGCGTCATGGGCGGCACGGTCGACCTTGAAGGGCACGTGCCGCATGCGCAGGCGCGGGTGGCCGCGGTTGTCGCTGTACGTTCGGGGTCCGCCCCAGTACTGCATGAGGAAGAGCGCGAGCCGCTCCTCGGCCGGTCCCAGATCCTCTTCCGGGTACATCGGCCGCAGCAGCGGGTCCTCGGCCACCCCCTGGTAGAAACGGTGCACCAGGCGGCGGAAGGTCGGCTCGCCGCCGACCTGCTCGTAGAAGGTCTGTTCCTGAAGCGTGCCGCGCGGAATCTTGTTCACCCGTCCATGGTGTCAGACGACTCGGCGGTGCCGGCCGGCTCGGCCGAGGACCTGCGACGTAGGACAGTGGAGACATGAGCGGTGCAGAGTCCGGTCCACGGCCGGGCCGCGAACCGGCGGCCGCGGCGCGCGCCGAGCTGGTCCGGCAGCTCAGGGAGGGCGGTCACCTCGCGGACCCGCGGTGGCGCGCGGCCTTCGAGGAGGTGCCACGGCACCTGTTCGTGCCGTACTTCTTCGTGGCCACGGCCCGCGGCTACCAGCGGCTGTCCGGCTCCGACGACGACCCGGAGCGGCGGGCGCGCTGGCTGGCGGGCGTCTACGCGGACATGGCGCTGGCGACGTGCATGCGGGACGGCGAGCTGGTGTCCTCCAGCAGCCAGCCGTCGCTGATGGCCATGATGCTGGAGGACCTCCGGGTCGAGGAGCGGGAGGGCGCCGACAGCGGCTGCCGCGTCCTGGAGATCGGTACGGGCACCGGTTACAACGCGGCCCTGATGGCGCACCGGCTGGGCGCGGACCGCGTGACCACCGTCGACCTGGACGAGGAGATCACCGGCCCGGCGCGGGACCGGCTGGCCGCGGCGGGGTACCGGCCCGCCGTGGTGACCGGCGACGGCGCCCTCGGCCGGCCGGAGCGGGCACCGTACGACCGGATCATCGCCACCTGCGCGCTGCCGTCCGTCCCCACGGCGTGGATCGAACAGTGCACGGCCGGTGCGCTCATCCTGGCTCCCCTCGCCACCGGGCTGATCGCGCTCCGGGTGTCGGAGCCCGAAGCCGTACGGGCGGAGGGCCGCTTCCTGGCCACGCCCGCGTACTTCGTACCGCTACGTGCTCCCATCCGTACCCACAGCCACGATCACGGCAACGGCAATGGCAACGGCAACGGAAATGGGAATGGCAACGGCAATGGCAACGGCCATAGTCATGGCTACAGTCATGGCCGTACGGACTCCGCCCCCGTCGGCGGGAGGCGCCGGGCCCCGCGCGACGTTCTGCCGCGCGACGTGCTGCGTGACGACCGGTTCCACTTCCTGTGGTCGCTGGCCGCCGGCAGCCTCACCCTGGACGAGATCCTCGGTCTGTGGCGGCGCGAAGGGCATCCGCACCGTGAGCGCTTCGGCGTCACGGTCGACGGGGCCGAGCAGTACGCCTGGCTCGATGCGCCGGGCGGGCCCCATCGCTGGCCGCTGGGCGGAGGGTGACCCCGTACGCGGCGTGCGCCCGCCGGACATCGGAAAGCGCCGGCCGCGGCGTGGGTGCCGGGGCCGGCGCTCTCCTTTTCCTTTTCCGTTTCCGCTACTACGCGCGGCGGACGGTCAGGGTGGTCCAGGCGCCTACGTGGATGCGGTCGCCCTCGTGGAGCGGGGTGGGGACGTAGGGCTGGATGGGGTCCTCGGCGAGGTTGACGGTGGTGCCGTTGGTGGAGTTCTGGTCGACCACCGCCCAGCTGCCGTCCGGCTGCTGGACCAGGAGGGCGTGCTGGTGCGAGACGCCCGGGTCCTCCGGGGGACGGCCCAGGTCGATGTCCGGGGACTCGCCCGTGCTGTGCCGGCGGCGGCCGATGGTGATCTGGCCGCCGGCGAGCGGGACCTGCTGCTCGGGGGAGTACGCGGGCAGGTTGAGGCCCGCCGCCTCCGGGCCGCTGCGGCCCATCATGGCCATGAAGTACTCGCGGTCCGGTGCGATCGCCACGACCCAGCCGTCACCGACGACGGGCGGCGGCCCGGGAGGCGCGGCCGGGCCGGGAGCAGGAGCGTTCCACTGGTGCTCGGGCTGCGGCTGCGGCTGCTGCTGCGGGCCCGGTTGCTGCGGCGGCTGGCCGAACGGGCCGGGCTGCTGCTGCTCGAACGGAGCCTGCGACGGAGCCTGTTGCGCGGACTGCTGGGGCTCGAAGGGAGCCTGCGGCGGTTGTTGCTGTGATTCGAAGGGGCCCTGCGGCTGCTGCTGGGCAGGCTGCTGGGGTTCGTACGGGCCGGGCTGCTGCGGCGGGGTCGGCGGGCCCTGCTGCGGCGGCGGGAAGCCGTAACCGCCCTGCGGGCCCTGACTGGCCTGCCCGCCCTGGCTGTGCTCCGGGCCGCCCTGCGGACCCGGCTGCGCGGGCGACGGAGGTGCGGACTGCGAGCTGGGTGGCGGCAGCGGCCAGTCGTCGTCGGCCGCCCGGGGCGGGAGCGTCGGGCCGCGCTGTCCCGTGGGCGCGCCGGGCTGCTGGCCCGGCGGCTGCTGCCCGGGTGGCGGCGTGGGGTGGCCGGGCCGGCCGGCCGGTCCCTGCTGGCCTCCCTGCGGAGGCATGCCGAACTGACCCGACTGCTCGGGAGCGAGCGGTTCGGCGGGACGGTTGATCTGCGACGGACGCGAGCCCTGGTACTCGTACTGCTGCGGCGGGGTCGGCGGGCCCTGCTGCGGCGGCGGGAAGCCGTAACCGCCCTGCGGGCCCGGGCCGCCCTGCGGGCCGGGGGGCGGCGGGGCGTACGAGGTCGCCGAGTGCGTCAGGAAGTTGTAACGGCACTCCTCGCAGAACGGAGCCATGGCCTCACGCGGCGTACGGCACTGCGGGCACAGCTCCGGCTGGCCTGGCTGGCCCTGCGGACCTGGCCTGCCATGCGGGCCCGGCTGACCCGGCTGACCCGGCTGGCCCTGCGGGTTCGGAGGCGGGGGCGGGCCCGGCTGGGCGGACTGGTCCGGGCCGGGACCCTGAGAGGGAGGCGGCGGGACGCTCGGGCCGGAGGCCGGGGGCGGGAAACCGTAGCCACCCTGTCCGCTCTGCCCACCCTGTCCGCCCTGGCTGCTGGGACCGCCCTGGCTGCTGCCGGGACCGCCCTGGCCCATCGGTCCCTGCGCTCCCGGACCTTGGCCTACGGGCCCACCCTGCGGCGCGGGCGGCGGAGGGCCCTGAGATGCGGGACCCTGGGACGTCGGTCCCTGGGATGCCGGTCCCTGAGGGGTTGGGGCCGGAGGCGCTGCGTTCTGCGGGACCGGGGCCGGGGCCGGTGCCGAGGGCTGGCCGGGGCCGGGGAAACCCTGTCCACCCTGAGAGCCCCCGGGGAAACCCTGGCCCCCTTGGGAGCCGCCGGGGAAGCCTTGCCCGCCCTGGGAGTCACCGGGGCCTCCGGGGCCTCCGGAACCTCCGGTCTGAGGGCCAGGACCGACCTGCGAGCCCGAGCCGCCCTGCGCACCCGGACCGCCCTGCGCCGGGCCGCTCTGCGCACCCGGACCGCCCTGCGGAGCGGGTGGCGGTGTCGGCTGGCCGGCCGGTGGCGTGTTGAGGAATCCGGCGGGCAGGGAGGGCGGCGGGGGAACAGCGCCCGCCATCCGGTGGCCGCACACCTCGCACCAGTCTTCGGCCACCGACTGGTGGCCGTTCGGGCAGGTCGGCATGTCGGATCTTCCCCCTCAGTACCGATTGTGTTCGGTAGTACGTCTAGGTTGTTATTTCTTGACGCGAACTGTCTTGGTCGAGCGCGTTTCGAGCGTCATCTCGTCCGCCTCCGTGACCTTCGCCTTCAGTCGCACAGTACCGGTCGCCGCATCGACGACGTCCACCACCTTCGCAAGCAGTTTCGCAGTGTCCTCGTTCCCGGAGGCGCTCGCCAGTTGTACGGCTCGTCCCAGCTTGGCCGTGGCGCCGTCCGCATCGCCCGACTTGCGGGCATCCAGCCCCTGCTGAATGACCTGTGCCAGTTCGGCTTGCCCCGTGTAATGGGCGACCTGGGGGTTAATCGTGGTCGAAGCGGCCATATCGTCCGTCCAGACCGCCCGTACGAGGCCCTGCGCCAGCGTCTGCGAGGTGGCGCCGCCGGACTCGGGGAGGACCAGGGAAACTCGCGCGGCCAGCATCTCCTGGCCCACCTCGGCGGCCGGAACCCGTACGCAGATGTGGTAGTCGCGGGACTCGTCGCCCCAGGAACCTGTCGGATAGTCGCCGGTCCGCGGGCCGGAATCGGTACGGCGGCCGGTCAAGTCCGCCACGGACGGTGCCACTTGTTTGACGAAGGCGACCTCCGCGCCCTGCGGTGTCCACAGCCGCAGGGTGACGTCGGCCACCTCCTTGCCCATCGCCGCCTCCATCATTCGTGTGAAGTCGGCGGCCAGCCCGGACGGGTCGGCGACGATGTCGGCCGTGCCGAGCAGGGCCGAGGCGATGCCGGTGACCTCCTTGACCTCCCAGTCCGTACCGACACCACGGGCATCGCACGTGAACCGCCCGGCACAGGCGTCGAGGGTGGCGCGCAGGTCCTGGGGCGACTCGTGCTCGTTGCGGCCGTCGGTGAGCAGGATGCCGTGCCGGATGCCGACGTCCGCGTCGGTCAGCAGCCGGTCGGTCAGCCGTAGCCAGGTGCCGATGGCGGTGCCGCCCCCGGCGCTCAGTTTGCGCAGCGCTTCCTTGGCCTGCGCGCGGGTGGTCGGGTCCGCGGTGGCGAGCCGGCCGCCGCCCGGGTAGACCTCGGCGGCCTGGTGCGTGCCGGCGACCACGGCGAAGGCGACTCCGTCCCGTACGGCCTCGATCGCGGCGGCGGTCGCGTCGCGCGCGTTGCGCATCTTGGTGGGCGGGTAGTCCATCGAACCGGAGCAGTCCACCATGATCACGACGCCCGCGTGCCGGACGGCGCCCGGGTTCCCGTGGCCGTGCGCGGCGCCGAGGCCGCCCGCGTCCGTACCGGCGGCGAAGAGCGGCAGGCCGCCGCTGGTGCCGCCGCCGGTGGCGGTGACGGTGACGATGGCGTTCACCTCGCGCCCGCCCTCGGGCAGATACTCGTTCTGATAGACCTCTGCGGAGAACCGCGGCACGCTGGACTTGGCGAAATTGGCCATCTGTTCCGCTCCTTCGGTCCGTCGCGCGGCTCCGTCACGGAAGCCGCACGGCGGTGACGAGACACATGGTCGGGCGGAAGTCCCCGTGGTCATCCCCCCGTTGGCGCCGTACACGTGATGGGTCTGTGTGGTGCGGTTCACCGGGACGCCGAGCGCCGGCGCGCCGGGCCGCCGGCCCGCATGCCGGTCGGCTCACGGGAACCGGCCTGTTCGGTTCGGTTCGCCCGGCTCGGTCCGGCTCTGATCGGTCCGGCCCGGTTCGGTCCGGCTCTGATCGGTCCGGTCCGGCCCGGCTCGGTGCTGTCGCGGTGCGGTGCGGTGCTGGGCTGTAGCGGTGCGGTTGCGGTCGCTGTTACGGATCATCTGGTCGCGGCCGGAAGCTCCCCGGCTTCCGGCCGCCGGTGCCGCCGCGCGGGCGGCGGCACGTCCGGGCAGGCGGCGCTCAGGCCGATCCTGCCCCTCCCGGTGGCGCCGGGAACGGCACCACCGCCACTGTTACGTTGTCGTGGCCGCCCCCCGCGAGCGCATGGGCGACCAGGGTCCGCGCACTGTGCAGCGGCCGGTCGTGGGCGTCGGCCGGCAGTACCGCGGCGAGCTGTTCCGCGGCCTCGGCGTAGTTCCACAGTCCGTCCGTGCACACCACCACTACACCCGGTCCGTCGGGCTTGAAAGAGGCCGTGTGCGGCTCCAGTTCGTACGCGTCCGCGCCCAGCCAGCCCGTGATCGCGTGCGCGCGGTCGTCCGCGTACGCCTCGGCCTCCGACATCAGGTTGTTGGCGACCATCTGCGCCGCCCACGAGTCGTCCTCGGTGAGGCGTACGGGGGAGGCGCTGCGGTCGTCGGGGACCCAGTACGCGCGGCTGTCGCCGACCCAGCCGATGACGAGCAGCCCGCCGCCGACCACCGCGCCGACGAACGTGCAGGCGGGCGCGTTCTGCTGGCGGTACGGGTCGTGCTGCTGGGGCTGGTGGGGCGCGGCGGCCAGGGCGTTGACGGCCTTGGCGGCGGCGATGATCGCGTCGTGCATGGCCCGCTGCGGGTGCGTACCGCCGGGCAGGGCGGCCAGCAGCGACCGGGCCGCGGTCCCGGACGCGGCGGCGGACGCGTCGTCGGGCCGGGACGCGGAGGAGACGCCGTCACAGACGACCGCGAGCACCGCGGGCGAACCGTCCGGCAGGGCGCCTTCGGCGATCGCGAAGAAGTCCTCGTTGCGGTGGTGGCGGTGGCCCCGGTCGCTGACCGCCGCCACGCCCGGCAGTTCCCGCTCCATGTGGTCGCGCTCGCGGGGCTGCGCGTGGCCGCAGTTCTCGCAGTAACCGTCCTGGGCGACCGTCCCCGCGTGGCACAACGCGCAGATTCGGGTGCCTTGCGCGGGGGTCTGGTGTTCGGGGGAGGAACCCGGCCCGGCCGGTTGTGCCGTTTGCGATGGTTGGTCAGGCTGCGTCGGCTGCGCCGGTTCTCCTGACGCACCGGGCGTACGGTCGCCCGAAGGGCCGTGCCCTGACTCGGCCCCGGCCCCGGCCTCAGCTCGGGCTCCGTAACCGACGATCCGGGGATCCGGCGCGCCGCCGTGCGGGCCCGGCGCGGGACCGGACGACGGCGGAACGCTCGCCTCCGCGTGCGGCGCCCGCGACTGCGCGTCCGCCTGCGGTCCGCCGGGCGCGTAACCGGGCGGAGGCGGCGGTACGGGGGCGTGCCGGCCGGGCGTCGCGCTGTTCGGGTGGGTGGCGCCGGGCGCGTACGGGGTGTTGCCGTCATGCCCGGATTGGGCGCCGCCGTATGCCGTGGGGGGCTGCGTACCGTACGCGGGAGTCCGGGCGTCGTACGCAGGAGTCCGGGCGCCGTACGCGGGCGTCTGCGTACCGTATGCGGCGGCGTGCGCGTACGGCGGGGCCGGGCTCGGTGCGGGAGCGGCCACCGGCTCAGGGGGTGGGACGGAGCCTGGGGCCGGAACCGAGCCGGGAGCCGAACGGGGTCCGGGAGCCGAACGGGGTCCGGGAGCCGAGCCGGGACCGGGAGCCGAGCCGGGACCAGCAGCTGAACCGGCACCGGGAGCCGGAACCGAGCCAGCGGCCGAGCCGACACCGGGAGCCGGAACCGGACCGGATGCCGGAACCGGACCCGATGCCGGAACCGAACCGGGTGCCTGTACTGAACCAGCCACCGCCTCCGGCGCCCCACCCGCCCCCGGCATCAAAAACCCCGCGGGCAGCGTCACCGCCCCCGTCGACCCCGCCGCTCCCGCCGACCCCACCGCTCCCGCCGGTCCCGCCGACCCCGCCACATGTCCCGCAGCGTCGCCCAGCGGAACCGTAGGACGGTCACCGGAACCGTCCGGTCCGGCGGGGGCCACGACGTCGGCGCCGCAGAACCCGCAGTAGTTGTCCCCCGGTTCGAGCGGCTCGTCGCAGCTCGCACACCGGAACGGCCCTGTCACACCCATGTCACACCCACGTCCTGGGGCGGAAGCGGTTGGCCCGTTCCACCAGCTCGATCCTTTCCTCGCCGCGCTGCGCCAGCCGTGCGAGCAGTCTGAACGACCGCTCCAGGCCGAAGCGCAGGCCGCGTTCGTCCAGTGCGCTGCCGAGCAGACCGGGCCGGGCGGCGGTGCCGCCGGAACCGGGGTCCTGGCCCCCGGACGGCAATGTACGCCCCCGCTGCTCGGCACCGCGGCTACCGGAGAGTACCCAGTCGAGCGCGCAGCCCAGCACCTCGGTCGTCAGCCGCTCGCGGCGCTCCGCGTCCAGCCCGGACTCCGCCAGCCGCTCGACCTCACCGGCCGCCGCCCGCAGGTCTTCCAGGAGCGGGTCCAGCGGGGAGCGTTGCCGCAGCCGGGCCCGGATCGCCGCGATGCGCGCGGCAGTGTAGTGAATGGAGGATTCCGGTACGGATTCGAGGGCGGCCACCGCGCCGGCCCGGTCGCCGTCCGCGAGCCGCACCCGGGCCAGCCCGAACGCCGCGCTCACATAACTGTGGTCGGCCGTCCACACCAGCCGGTAGTACTCCGCCGCGTTGTCGAGCTGGCCCAGCACCTCGGCGCAGATGCCGAGCGCCAGCTTCGGCGCGGACTCGCCGGGGAACGCGTCGTACATCGCGTCGAACGACAGCGCCGCCGTCTCACGGTCGTCGTTCGTCAGCGCCACCAGCCCGCGGTACCAGACCACCCGCCAGTCCGCCGCCCAGTCCCGGTCCGGCTCCGCCTCGATGGCGCGCAGTTCGCGCAGGGCCGCCTCGCCGTCGCCCATCTCCAACTGGGCGCGCAGTTTGCGCAGCCGCGTCTCCAGGGTGTCTGCGGGGGCCGCGCGCAGCGCGCTGATCAGCTCCGCGGGGGCGGCGGCCAGCAGCCCGGCCAGGAAGCCCGCGTTCGGGTCGGCCGGATCGACGCGCGGTACGGGCAGGGCGAGCACGGCGAGCCCGATGTCGAGCGGTCGCAGGGTGGGTGCGCCGCGCGTTCCGCCGGTCTCCGGCCGAGGGCCGGTCGCCGATGTGACCTCGTACGCGACCTGGGCGGGAACGGCGGGCTGGGTGCCACGGCCCGCCGGAGCCGCGACCGGCCCGCCGACACCGCCCGGAGCACCGGAGGACCGCGTACCGCCGGCACCTCTGCCGCCTGTACCCGTACCGCCTGTACCCGTACCGCCCGTGCCGCCCGTACCACCGACGCCACCCGGTGCACCGATCCCGGTGGCCGGGCCGACCACCGCCTTACCCGTGCGCCGGCCCAGGAACCCGGCCCAGCCCCTGCGCCCCGTACGGCCATTGGCGCCGGCTCGTGCTCCCAGCAGGGGCCGGGCTCCCAGCAAGGACCGGGCTCCCAGCAGGGGCCGGGCTCCCAGCAGGGAGGTGTCCCCTTCCGCCCGCGCCACCACATCCGTGTCCACGACGCGCAGCTCCGGCCCGAAGAGGGTGGACAGCGAGGGCCGCTGCTCGCCCGTCTGGAGCGCCACGACCTCCCGCAGCACCCCCGTCAGCTGCTCCGCCATCTCCTCCGCCGAGGAGAAGCGCCGCGCCGGGTCGGGGTCGGTGGCCCGTACCAGGAGGCGGTAGAAGGACTCATACGTACGGAAGACCTCGATATGGTCCGGGTCGGGCAGCGAGTCGACGAAAACATTCGTATAGCCCTGGAAGTCGAAGGTGAGCACGGCGAGGGTGCGCGCGACCGTGTAGAGGTCGGAGGCGACGGACGGGCCCGACTCGGCGACCTCGGGCGCCTGGTAGCCGATCGTGCCGTAGATCGCGCTCTCGTGGTCGTCCATCCGGCGCACCGCGCCCATGTCGATCAGCTTGAGCTGGTCGTGCTGCTGGATGGCGTTGTCGACCTTGAAGTCGCAGTACAGGAGGTTGCGGCTGTGCAGGTGGCCGAGCGCCTCCAGGGCCTCGATGCCGTACGCGCACGCCTGCTCGACCGGCAGCGGGTCGCGGCGCCCGTGCGGTGTGCGCCGTTCGTTGGCGATGTCCTTGAGGGACTTGCCGCCGACGTACTCCATGACGATGTAGCCGTCCAGGCTGCCGGTCGTACGGTCCAGGTGCTCGACGAAGTTGTAGATGCGGACGATGTTGGAGTGCTCGATCTCGGCGAGGAAGCGGCGCTCGGACGCGGCCGCCGCCAGCGCCTCCTCGTCGCCGGTGTCCAGCAGGCCCTTGAGCACCACCCAGCGGTCGGAGACCGCGCGGTCGATGGCCAGGTAGATCCAGCCCAGACCGCCGTGCGCCAGACAGCCGACGACCTCGTAACTGCCGTGCACCACGTCGCCGGGGCGCAGCTTGGGCACGAAGCTGTACGGGTGGCCGCACTTGGTGCAGAAACCTTCCGTACGGCCGGGCCGGTCGCCGCGCGCCCGCCCCACCGGGGCGCCGCAGTCGCTGCGGCTGCAGAACCGCTTGCGCTCCGGGACCTCCGGATTCTTCAGGACGGCCGTACGCGGATCGGGCCGCGGCACCTCCGGCACCGTCACCAGCCCGGCGCCCAGCCGCCCGCGCGCCGGTCCGGAGCTGCTGCCACGGCCGACGCTGCGCACGGACACCGACATGGAGCGCGTCGCGGTGCCCGGCAGGGAGCGGGAGAGCCGGCCGGAGACGGAGCGCCGCGAGGTCGCGGAACGGGCGGAGGCCGCGGAGGTCCGGCCCTCACCGGAACCGGATACCGGGCCGGATCCGGATCCCGGGCCGGATCCGGATCCCTCGCCGGAACCGTATCCGGCAGCGGAACCGGAAGCCTGCCCTCCCGAACCCCCCGACCCGCCCGAGCCCCCCGAACCCCCTGAACCTCCCGGCCCACCAGACCCGCCCGAACCCCCACCCCCTGCTCCACCCCGGCCCCTCCGCCCCGCCGTGACCCCCGTAGGCGGTGACCCCACCATCCCGTCCGGTGACACGACCGGGGCCAGCCCGCAGGTGTCGCAGTACAGTTCGCCGGCGCCCACGTCCTCGTACGTGCCGGGGCAGTCGCGCCGCTGGCACGGGGCGCCGCCGGTGTGCTCCTCGGTCATGATCCCCCCTGAGGTCCGTCCGCCGGTCCGGAATCCGGTCCCGGCGGCAGCAGCGCCTCGGCCACCGCCTGCTGGTAGCGCAGCACCGCGTGCTCGGCCGCCCGCAGGTCGCACGGCGCACTCCACAGCATCCGCCGCGCGACGTCGTACCGCTCGGTCAGCAGCGGGTCCTCGGCCAGGCCGTGCCGCGCGGCCTTGGCCTTGTACGCGTCCAGGCGCCCGCGCAGTTCGGCCCGTACGGCCAGCGGCGCCGTGACCGCCGTCAGCGACTCGCGGGCGCGGTGCAGTTCGTCCTCGGCGCGCTGTTCCAGGCTGTCGAGCAGGGGCGAGAGGCGGTGCCACTGGGCGTGCCGGCGGTACTCGGCGGCGGTGGCCAACTGCTCGTGCAGCGCGGTGGGCGGGCCGCTGACGGCGGGCACCTCGGACGCGGCGATCTTCGCGAGCACCTCGCCGCGCGCCTGCCGCGCCTCGGTGAGCGTACGGTCCGCGCGGGACAGCACGTCGCGCAGCTGCATCAGCCGCCGCTCGGCGTCCTGCCGTACGTCCAGCACGGCCTCGATCTCCCGCCGGGCGTCCTCCAGGGCGCGCGCCGCGCGGTCGTAGCGGGCGGTGTCCGGGCGGCCGCCGCCGGGCGCGGCGCTGCGGTCGGCGTCCGGGACCCAGAAGGCCAGCGGGTCGGACACCACCTGGGCGCGCAGCTGGGTCAGTTCGTACGTGATCCGCTCCAGGTCGTCGCCGGCCGGGTGCTCACCGGGGCGTACGCCGACCGACCGGGCCAGGGACAGCGTGCGCCGCAGTTCGGCGGCGAGCAGGTCTATCCGGGCGGGCAGCGCGGACCACACGGCGTCGGCGGAGACGATGACGTTCAGCGCCTCCGCGTACAGCGCGTTCATCCGCCCGACCAGTTCCTCCAGGCTGAACTGTTCGCTCAGCCGCGCGGGGCCGGCGAACTGCCCGGCTCCGGCGGTGCCGACGGTGGCCGCGCCGGAGACCGTGACGCGGGCGCCACGGAGGAGTTCGGTCAGTTCGGCCAGGTCGTCGGGGGACGGCCAGCGGCGGCGGGCGCGCAGCTCGCGGGCGGTGGTGAGCGCTGCCGTGTACGCGTCGAAGTGCGCCCACAGGACGGTGATGGACTGTTCGGTGGCGGCCCATCGGTCCTTGGTGACGCCGGTCAGTTCGGCGCCTTCCAGGAGGCGGCGGCCCGCGTGGTCCTGTAGGGCGAGCAGCGAGGTCTCGATCGCCTCGTGCTCGGCACCGAGCCGGCCCAGGGCGCGGTCCACCTCCTCCCGGTCCATCACCGGGGCTTGGGGCTTCCCCGGCGAGCCGGGGAAGGATCCGGGGACCCCCATCGATCACCTCTCCAAGTGCGTGTGGTGCGCGGCGGTCGTCACGTCCGTCGCGGCTGGTCGTACGGCGGTACGGCGGTACGGCTGCGTTGGTGGTTGCGGTGGCGGTTGCGGTGGTGTCTGCGGTGGCGGTTGGGGGCGTGGCGCCCGCGGCCCTGCGGCGCTGCCGCCTCCGTCGGTGTCGCCTGTCCTCCTGCGTCCTTCCCGGCGCTCCGCTGCTCCCCCTTCTCCCCCCTCTCCGCTCCCTTCCTCCCTCCTCCCCGCTCCCTTCCTCCCTCCTCCCCTTCTCCGCGCCTGCGGGCCCTTCTCCGCGCCTGCGGGTTCCCTCCATGGTGACTCCACCGGCGGGCGAACGCCGGTTCTACTCCGGCCCGGCACCGGCCCGGCTCCGGCCCGGCACCGGCCCGGCTCCGGCCCGGCACCGGCCCGGCTCCGGCCCGGCACCGGCCTGGCACCGGCCCGACGCGGGTCCCACGCTGGCCCCGCGTCGGCCCCACGCAGGTCTCCGGCTGGCCCCGCGTCGGCCCCACGCAGGTCCCATGCGGGTCCGGCTCCGGCCCGACGCCGGACGACGGCAGGACGCCCGGCCCCCGCACGGATCAGTCGCTGTACTGGGGCTCGGGCGCCTTGGATATGCCGGGGAGGTCCGCCTGGAGCCACTTCCGGTAGGCGGCCATCCACCGGCTCTCGCCGCCGCCCCGGCGGTAGTCCTCCAGCACCTGGTTGACCCGCCGCACCAGGTCGGTGTCGTCGCGGTTGACCGCGACGCCGTACGGCTCGTCGGTGAACGGCTTCCCCTTCAGCTGCACCGTCGGGTCCTGTGCGGCCTGCGCGGCGGCCAGCGCGTTGTCCGTGACCACGGCATCGGCCTCGCCGAGCTGGAGCCGTACCAGGCAGTCGAGCTGGTTCGGCACGGTCACGACCCGGGCGCCGTGCCGGTCCTCGGCCAGCCGGGACTCGCCCGTGGAACCGGTCGCCGTACAGACCCGCTTGCCCTTCAGCGAGTCGTCGAAGCCCGTGATCGCCGAATACTTGGGCGCCAGCACCTGCTGGCCGCCCTGGAAGTACGCGGTCGAGAAGGCGACCTGCCGCTTGCGGGCGCAGTTGATCGTCATGGTCCGCACGACCAGGTCGACGGTGCGCTTCTGGAGGGCGGGGATGCGCTGGCTGGTGGGGATCGCCCGGAAGGTGATCTTCGGGTTCGGGCCGAGGATGTCCTCGGCTATCGCCCGGGCCAGATCGATGTCGAAGCCCTCCAGATCACCGGTGGCCGGGTTGCGGTAGCCCCAGCGGTACGTGTTCTGGTCGACGCCGACGACCAGCCGCCCCCGTGCCTTGATCTCCTCCACCGCCCGGCCGGCCTCCGGGGAGGGCCGCAGGCTCGCGGCGGCGTTGGCGGGCGTGCAGTCCGCCGCCGCGGCATCGGCGCGGGCGCCGTGTGTCCCGTACGGCGCGGGGCGGGGCGCCGGGCCGCCACCGCTCAGGACGGGGACGAGGACCGCGGCCGTCGCCGCCATCACGCACACCCCGGCCGCCACCGGGGCCAGCGCGGCCCGCAGGTTCCGCAATCCCCTCGCGCGCATCGTCATGTCCGCATCACCAGGCCGCCCCATCACCGGTACTCCGAAAGCCTGCGCCCGATGCCCAGCACCGCGCCCGTCGCGCCCAGGAGGGCCAGCACCACGGCGCCCGTGACAAGGCCCGTCAGCGCCCCGCGCCCGTCGTCGGCCGCCTGCCTGAGCTGCCGCTGTTCGTGGTCCAGCGCCCTGGCCAGCTGGGTGTCCACCCGGTCGAAGGACTGCCCGGTCGCGCCGTCGCCGCCGATCACCTTGGCCAGTGCCCGGTCGTAGTCGCCCTGGTCGTCGGCGGTGCGGGCCTCGGCATGCCGCGCCTGCCACTGCCGTACGGTCTCGACCGCTTCCTGTACGGGGCGGCGGCCCGCTTCGTCGTCGGCGAGCGCGAGGGCCGAGCCCAGCTTGCTGTCCGCCGCGGCGCCGCTCCGGCCGTCGCCCGCCAGGTCCTTCATGCCGGTGCGGTAGCCGACCTCGTAGAAGTCCTGCTGGTCCTTGGTGACCACGGCGCCGCGCGCGACCAGGGTCAGGTTCTCGTCGCCGCGGGCCTGGAGGGCGTCGATGCGCGCCTCGTTGAGGACGCTGAGCGAACGGGCGCCGTCCTCGTACGACGTGTTCAGGCCCGCGCGGGCCACGGAGTGGCCGGCCGCCAGCCACAGCAGGACGACGGCGGACGCGGTCGTGGCCGCCAGCAGGCCGCGGTTGAACACCCGGTTCGTACGACGGTAGTTGCGCCGCTGGGCCCAGACGAGGGCGCCGAGCGCCACCACGCCGGTGGAGAGCGCCAGCCAGGGCCACGCCTTCGCGGAGTCGTAGTCCTCACTGAGGCGCGCCGTCTCAGCCACGTACAACTCGCGCGCAGCCGGGAGGAGTTCTCCGCGCATCTGGGCGTTGGCGTAGCGCAGGTAGGCGCCGCCGAGGGGGAGGCCCTGGCGGTTGTTGGTGCGGGCCGTCTCGATCAGGCCCGTGTACCGGGGGAGGAGGCTGTTGAGCTTTCCGATCTGGCGGGCCGCGGCGTCCGAACCACTCGTGTTGGACGATGCCTTGGCCAGCAGTCGGGCGGCCATGGCGATGTCGGCCTCGTACCGGTCGCGGGTGGCCTGGGTCTCCTTGCCGCCCGCCAGGAAGCCGCTCGCGGCGGTGGTGTCGGCGTCGGCGAGGGAGCGGTAGATGTCCGCGGCGTCCGCGCTCAGCGGCTGGCTGCGCTCCACCACGTCGTGCGCGGCGGCGGACCGGTCGGTGACCTGCCAGGCCGTCGCGGCGCCGAACGCCACGACCAGGAAGGCCAGTACGGCCCCGATGATGCGCAGCCGGCCGGGCTCGGTCGTGGCGGCGGCCCGCAACTGGTCCACGCCGTCGGCCCACGCCGTACGCCGCCGGGCGGCACCCGCACTCGCGCCCGCCCCCGCCCCTGTACCCGTACCCGAAGAGAGGCTGGAATTTGCCGCGGACCCGGACCCCGCGAACGTGCCCGAACCGGTGGAGGAGGCGGCGGAGGAGAAGCCGGTGGAGGAGGAACCGGGGACGGCGGCGCGGCCGGACGGCGGCGCAGTGCCGGTCTGCGGGTTGGACACGGAACCTCCCCCTGGTCGCGGACGGCGGCCCCGGACCCGTGCGACGGGCGCACGGGAACAGATGCACGGCCAGCAGTCAGTATGGCCGCAGGGACTGACAACCACACCGTTATTGCCTGGATCATGTGCGGATCAGGCCCCGCCGAACCCTCCCGTCCGGCGGGCATCCGTGTTCCCCCGACCGCCAACACGCGCGGCCCGCCGGACACGGTTCCCGAAAGGACACGCGTATACGCAATTCGTGGCATTCGCCGGGGAATCCGGTGCCCGGCCGCGAGGCACGGGCGGAACCCGCCCCCGACGGGTCCCACCCGGCCTGCCCTTGGGAGACGGGCGGTCGAGAGAGGGGCAGTCGCGAGACGGATGGTCGCTTACGAGCTGTCGCGCTACGAGCGGTCGCGAGGTGGGGCGACCGCGCCGACAACGCCCGCTCGGCGAAACGATCCCGCCTGACAACTCCCCCTGAGTGGGGGAACGAACCGGGCCTGCCAAAGGATCCCGGTAGCCGGAAAGCTCCCATCCCGCCCATCCCGCCTATCCCACCCATCCCACCCATCCCGTCAACCCTCACTCCCTCAAACCCTCACCCCCACCAAACTCCCCACCCCCACCAAACTCCCCACCCCCACCCCCAGCCCCCTCAAGCCCCCTCAAGCCCCCTCCGAACATCTCCCCCAAACTCCCCCCGAACCCGCCGATACGCCTCCACCCCCGCCCCGGCCCGGTCCAGTGCGTGCAGGGCCGCGCCCAGGACGGGGGGCTCCGTCACCACGCGCGGTTCCGCCTTCGGGGCGCGCTCCGCCAGTAGGCGGGTCAGTTCGTCGTGCAGGAGCGGGTGCCGGGCGGCCAGTACGCCGCCGCCCAGGACCAGTGGCGTCGGCTCGTCCAGCAGGTCGAGCCGTTTCAGCGCCACCGACGCCAGCAGCGCGATCTCCTCCGCCTGCCGGTGCACCAGGGCCCGCGCCACCGGGTCGCCGGACGCGGCCACCGCGAACAGCAGCGGCGTCAGCCCGTAACGGCGCTCGCGCGGGATGTGCCCCAGGTGGAGCGCTTCGATCAGCTCCGGCATGGTGGTCAGCCCGAAGTAGGCCGGGACCTCGTAGGCCAGCGCGCTCGGTTCGCCGCGCCCGTCGTCGGCCCGCGCCGCCCACCACAGCGCCTCCTCGGCCAGGTGCCCGCCACCGCCCCAGTCGCCGGAGATCCGCCCGATGGACGGGAACCGGGCGGTACGGCCGTCGTGGCCCAGGCCCGCGCAGTTGATGCCGGCGCCGCACACCACCGCGACGCCGACCGGTTCGCCGCTGTCCGGCAGTCCGGTGCGCAGCAGCGCGAAGGTGTCGTTGGCGACGGTGACCGCGGGGGCCCAGCCGTACGAGCTGATCTCCGCGGCCAGTTCCGTCTCCTCGACGGGCAGGTCGGCGTTGGCCAGGTAGGCGGACACCTGGCTCACCGGGCCGGTGACGCCGGCCCGTTCCCGTACGGTGTCCACCAGTGCCGCCAGGTCGCCCACGGCCTGTGCGACGCCGACCACCGGCGGGCGGAAACCGCCGCCGCGGACCGTCGCCAGTACGGTCCCGTCCGCGCCGACCAGCGCCACGTCGGTCTTGCTGTTGCCCGCGTCGACGGCGAGGAACAGCCCGTCGGCGTGTGCGTCGGCTCCGGCCGCCCCAGCCGGCCGGGGTGAGCCATCCGGCCGGGGTGCCCCGGTCGGCCGGGGCACCGCCCCGCCCCCCTCGTCCTTGCTCAGAGCCACGTGAGGTGCTCCCGGTTGTGCGCGATCAGCTCGTCGGTCAGCCGGTCCGCGTAGGCGATCTGGCCGATGAGCGGGTGGGCGAGCAGGGCCTCGAAGACCCGGTCCCGGCCGCCCTTCAGGGCCGCCTCCAGCGCCAGGTGCTCGTACGCGGTGACGTTGGCGATCAGCCCGGAGTACAGCGGCTCCAGCGGCCGTACGGGCAGCGGCTCCGCCCCGCCGGCACCCACCGTCGCCGGTACCTCGATGACCGCGTCGTCCGGCAGGAAGGGCAGGGTTCCGTTGTTGACCGTGTTCACGATCTGCACGTCGCCGGTGTCGCCCAGCAGCGCCGAGGTCAGCGCCACCGCCGCCTCCGAGTAGAAGGCGCCGCCGCGCTTGGCCAGCAGCTCGGGCTTCTCGTCCAGCGACGGGTCGCCGTACATGTCCAGCAGCTGCTTCTCGATGGCCGCCACCTCCGCCGCCCGCGACGGCTTGCTGCGCAGTTCCTCCACGACCTCGTCGTGCTGGTAGTAATAGCGCAGGTAGTACGACGGTACGACGCCGAGCCGGTCCACGAGCGAACGCGGCATGTGCAGGTCCTCGGCGATGGCCGCGCCGTGCTCGGCGATCAGCCGGGGCAGCACGTCCTCGCCGTCCACCCGTACGGCGCGCTCCCACGTCAGGTGGTTCAGCCCGACGTGCTCCAGCTCCACCCGCTCCGGTGCGATGCCCAGCAGCCGCGCGAACTTCCGCTGGAAGCCGATGGCCACGTTGCACAGGCCGACGGCCTTGTGGCCGTGCGACAGCAGCGCGCGGGTGACGATGCCGACCGGGTTGGTGAAGTCCACGATCCACGCGTCGGGGTTGCGGCGGCGGATGCGCTCCGCGATGTCCAGGACGACCGGGACGGTGCGCAGCGCCTTGGCGAGCCCGCCCGCGCCGGTCGTCTCCTGCCCGACGCAGCCGCACTCCAGGGGCCAGGTCTCGTCCTGGTTGCGGGCCGCCTGCCCGCCGACGCGGAGCTGGAGGAGGACCGCGTCCGCGCCGTCCACGCCGGCGTCCACGTCGGCGGTCCAGGAGATGCGGCCGGGGTGGCCCTGCCGGGCGAAGATCCGCCGGGCCAGGCCGCCGACCAGCTCCAGCCGGTCGGCCGCCGGGTCGATCAGGACCAGTTCCGCCAGCGGCAGGGCGTCCCGCAGCCGGGCGAAGCCGTCGATGAGTTCGGGGGTGTAGGTGGAGCCTCCGCCGACCACGGCGATCTTGAGGCGGGGGTGTGGGGGCGGGCCCCCGGCGGCCGAGGGCGCTCCCTCGGCGGACGGAGACGGGGTCCCGGCGGACGGGGACGGAGTCCCGGCGGATGGGGACGGGGTCCCGGCGGACGACAGCATGAAATCGATCAGCCCTTCACTCCGGTGAGCGTGACGCCTTCGACGAACGCCTTCTGGGCGAAGAAGAAGACGATGATGACGGGTGCCATGACGAGCAGCGTCGCGGCCATGGTCAGGTTCCAGTTGACGCTGTGCGCGCTCTTGAACGATTCGAGTCCGTAACTCAACGTCCAGGCGGCGGGGTTCTGCGCGGCGTAGATCTGCGGTCCGAAGTAGTCGTTCCAGCAGTAGAAGAACTGGAACAGCGCGACGGCCGCGATACCCGGCTTCGCCATCGGCACGATGATGCGCAGCAAAGTACGGGCCTCGCCGCAGCCGTCCACCTTCGCCGACTCGATGTATTCCTGCGGAATGGTGAGCAGGAACTGCCGCAGCAGGAAGATGGAGTACGCGTCGCCGAACGCCATCGGGATGATGAGCGGCCACAGCGACCCGGACAGATGCAGCTGCTGCGCCCATACCAGGTACATGGGGATCACGATGACCTGCGGCGGCAGCATCATCGTCGAAATCACCAGCAGCATCGCGGTACGCCGGCCCCGGAACCGGAACTTGGCGAGCGCGTACGCCACCGGTATCGCCGAGCAGACGGTGAACAGTGTGCCCAGTCCCGCGTACATCAGCGAGTTCCGCCACCAGTCCAGGAATCCGGGGGTGGAGAACACCGTCGCGTAGTTCGACCAGTTCCATTCGTGCGGCCACAGTTCGCCGCTCATCGCCTGGTCGTCGCTCATGACGGAGGTCAGGAAGACGAACACGAACGGCAGGACGAAGAACAGCGCGGCGGCGACGGCGACGGAGTGCACCGCTATCCAGTGCAGCAGCCGCTTGCGGCGGGCGCGGGACGCGGCGGGCCCCCGGTCGGTGGTGCCGGTGCGGGCGGGCGCGCTGCCCGCTCTCAGGGTCGTCGTGGTCATGTCGGTTCAGTCCTCCGCCGGGAGCAGGCCGGCGCGCTTGCGCATCAGCAGGGTGGTGACGGCCATGGCGATCACGAAGAGCACGAGCGAGAGAACGCACGCCGCGCCGGTGTTGAAGTTCTGGAAGCCGAGCGAGTAGACGAGCTGCGGCACGGTGAGGGTGGAGTGGTCCGGGTAGCCGGGCTGGATGACCGTGCCGGGCCCGATGGTGACGCCGGAGGCCAGCTTCCCGGCGACCAGCGCCTGCGTGTAGTACTGCATGGTCTGCACGACCCCGGTGACCACCGCGAACAGCACGATCGGCGTGATCGACGGCCACGTCACGTACCGGAACCGCGCCCACGCCCCCGCCCCGTCCAGCTCGGCGGCCTCGTACTGCTCCTTCGGTACGTCCAGCAGCGCCGCCATGAAGATCACCATCAGGTCGCCGATGCCCCAGAGGGAGAGCATGACCAGTGACGGTTTGGCCCACGCCGCGTCGTTGAACCAGCCGGGCGCCGGGATGCCGACCGCCTCCAGGATCTCGTTGACCGGCCCGGTGCCGGGGTTGAGCAGGAAGACGAAGGCGACCGTCGCGGCGACCGGCGGGGCGAGATACGGCAGGTAGAAGGCGGTACGGAAGAAGCCGACGCCCGACTTGATCTTCGTGACGAGCAGGCCGATGCCCAGCCCGAAGACCACCCGCAGCGCGACCATCACCACGACCAGCCACAGCGTGTTCCACAGCGCGGGCCCGAACAGCGGCATCTGCGTGAAGACGTACTTCCAGTTCCGCAGCCCGACGAAGGACGGCTGCTCGATCTGGTTGTAGTGCATGAACGAGAAATAGACGGTGGCGAGCAGCGGATAGCCGAAGAAGACGCTGAAACCGACCAGCCAGGGGGAGAGGAAACCGAGGGTGCGCAGCCGCTGCCTGAGGTGTTTGCGGCGCAGTGCGGGAGCCTTCGGGCGCGGCGCGGTGGCCGCCGGGCGTTCGGGGGATTCGACGAGGGACATGGCGGGACTCCGTCAGTTCACGGACTGGAGGTTGTCGGCGTCTATCTGGGCATCGAGCTCACGCAGCCCCTTGTCGAGATCGGGCACCTTCCCGGCCTCGGCGTCGTAGGCGAAATCCTGGAACGCCGTGATGTACTGCCCGCCGTTGATGGACGGCGGCATCGCCTGGCTGTGCGGATTCCGCGCGATGTCGATGAACGTACGGAACGCGGGGTCGGCGTCGAGCTTCGGCGACTTGAGCGCCGCGAAGGTGGACGGCACATTGTGGATGGCATTGGCGAACCGCACCACCTGGTCCGTGTCCACCGTCAGGAACCTCAGCAGTTCCCACGCCGCGTTCTGATGCTTGCTGCCGTGCGCGATGCCCGCGACGGTGCCGGTCAGATAGCCCCGCCCGTACGTGTCCGCCTGGTCGTCCGGCACCGGCAGCGGCGCCGACCCCCAGTCGAACTTCGCCTTGCCCTCCTTCAGCATCAGCCCGCGCCATTCACCGTCGAGGTGCATCGCCGCCTTCTGCGTCATGAAGGAACTCTGCGACGACATCTCGTCGCCGAACGTCGTACGGAACTTCTCCAGCGCGGCATATCCGCCCTGCGCGTCCAGCAGCTCCCGCTGTGTGGTGAGGAACTGCTTGGTGCGCGGGTCCCTGGCGAGCTGCGCCTTGCCCTTCTTGTCGAAGTAGGCCGGCCCCCACTGCGCGAACAGCCGGTCCGGACTGTTCTGGTACAGCCGGAAGTTGGGCACGAAACCGGCGCGCTCGTACGAGCCGTCCGGCTTGCGCTTCGTGAGCTTGGCCGCGTCCCGCTTGAACTCGGACATGGTCCGCGGCGGCCGCTCGATACCGGCCTCCTTGAACGCGTCCTTGTTGTAGTACAGGCCGAACGAGTCGGCGAGCAGCGGCAGGGCGCACTGCTTGCCCTGATAACTCGTGTAGTCCAGGAACGTCTTCGGAAAGACCTTCTCTTTCTCCACACCCGTCTTCTTCATGAAGGGGTCGAGATCCGCCCACATGCCCGACGAGCAGTACTGCCCCACGTTGTTCGTGGTGAACGACGACACGACGTCCGGCGCGTCGTCCCCGCCGGCCCGCAGCGCCTGGTTCACGGTCTCGTCGGTGACGTTGTTGACCGTCTCCACCTTGATGTTCGGATGCAGCTTCTCGAAGCGGGCGATGCTGTCGTCGACCGCCTTCACCTCGGCCTGGTTGGACCAGCCGTGCCAGAACTTCAGCGTGACGGGCTGGGTCGGGTCGTCGCGATCGCTGCCGACGCTCGGATTGGCGCAGCCCGAAAGAATCAGACCGGCCCCGGCGAGCGCCGCTGACAGGCAGATGCGCATGCGCGGACGCGGCATGGCGGACTTCCTTTACGGCAGGGGTGATGACAGGAGGTGGTGCGACTGGGTGCGTGTGCGGGCCTTCCGGCGCCGGTGCGGGACCGGGCGCGTCCGGCACGAGGAGAGCCGTCCGGGCTCATGGTGTGGGTGAAAACGTCTGAACGATGCGTCTGGGCGACGCGTGTGGGCGATGTGCCCGAGCGATGCGCCGACCGCCGGATAATCGGCCCGTGGCGGCGGTGTCCGTCCGTACCGTTGCCGGTCCTGTGCACCGTCTCATCGCGCCGTGTCGAATACGGCGTTGCGCGCCTCGGCGAGCGCCGTTCGCAGCGCGCCGATGAGCATCGGATTCCCCTCGACATCGCTGATCCGGATCTCCGGCCGGGGCAGCGCGAGCCCGGTGAATTCACCCTCGACCAGTTCGCGCAACACCTCGCCCCCCGCCTGGGCGACCTCCCCGGAGAGCACCACCAGCCGGGGGTCCACGACGGCGACCACGGCCGCCAGCCCGGTCGCCAGGCGCCGTGCCACCTCGGCACGTACGCGGGCGTCGCGCAGCGCCTCGGGAACCGTACGCGCATCCGCCACGCCGTACTCCCGCGCCAGCTCCACGACGCTCGGCGAGCCGACGAGGCGCTGGAAGCCCCCGCCGGCGTCCGGCCGGGCCGCGTCGCGGTCGCCGCCGCGGGCGAGCGGCGCGCCCGGCAGCGGCATGTAGCCGATCTCGCCGGCGCCTCCGGTGGCCCCGCGCAGCACCTGCCCGCCGAGCACGATGGCCGCGCCGACCCCCTCGTCGGCCCACACCAGCACGAAATCGTCGAAGTCCTGCGCGGCGCCGTCGTGCTGCTCGGCGACCGCCGCCAGGTTCACGTCGTTCTCGATCACGATCGGCACGCCCAGCACGCCGGCCAGCTCCTCCTGGAGCGCCCGCGAGTGCCAGCCGGGCAGGTGGGGCGCGTACCGCAGCACACCGGTCTGCGGGTCGAGCGCGCCGGGCGTCCCGATCACCGCCCCGTGCAGCCGCTCCCGCGTCAGCCCGGCCTTCTCCAGCGCCCCGTCCACGGCGGAGGCCACGAGCTGCGCCGTCTTACGGGGCGCGTCGTCCTCCACCGCGTCCGTACCGACCCGCTCCTCCCCGAGCACCCGCCCGGCGATATCGGCGACCGCGGCGGTGATCCCGCCCTGGTCGACGGCGAGCGCGGCCACGTAGGCGGCGTCCGGGTTCACCTCGTACAACTGGGCGTTCGGCCCCGGCCGTCCGGTCACATTGCCCGTCGTACGCACCAGCCCGGCCGCCTCCAGCCGCCCGAGCAACTGCGACGCGGTGGGCTTGGACAGCCCGGTCAGCGCGCCGATCTGCGTACGGGTCAGCGGCCCCTGCGCCACGAGCAGGTCGAGCGCGGCCCGGTCGTTCATGGCCCGCAACACCCGCGGCGTACCAGGAGTCCCCTGCCCGCCCTGCCCTGTGGCCATGACGCCCGCCCCGATTCCCGCTCCGTCGCGTTCTGTTAGGAAAGTTTCCAATCGATGCACAGGAACGTAAGCGCCGCGTCAGCGGGACGTCAATGGGTCTGGACCATTGACTTTGAGCGCGCCCCACACGGTCTTACCCGGCCCGGCGCGGTCCACCACACCCCACGCGTCGGCCAACGCTTCCACGACCACCATGCCGCGGCCGTGCTCGTCCAGGGGCCCGGGGGAGCGGACGACGGGGGTTCCGTCCCCGGCGTCCGAGACCTCGATGCGAAGGGTGTCGCCGGTCAGGGCGAAGTGGATCTCGATCCGCCGCCCGGGCCCGGTGGCGGCCAGCACGGCGTTGGAGGCCAGCTCGCCGAGCACCACTTCACCGGCCTCGATGGTGACGGGCCTGAGCCCCTGGGCGGCGGCCCACTTCCGGAAGGCCCGCCGCGCCTGGCCGGGGCTTCGCCTGTTACGGGGGAACCGGTGGGTCACGGAGGCAGGGCGAAGCGATTGCTCGATCATGGCGAACCCCTCGGAGGGTGCGAGAACGGACCTTCAGCAGACTGCACCCATCCAATTACTTCGAGCAACGTTTCTTGGTGCCACGAAAGAGTGAAGTTCCGTTGCGGACCTCGTCGCGGGTTCGCCAAACTGGCCGCTCGCCAGGGGAGGTTGCATGTCCGCACGACGCTCCACCGTTCAGCCGTCCACCGTCCTGGGTCGACAGTTGGGTGATGAACTGAGGCAGTACCGGGAAGCTGCCGGGCTGTCCACCTCAGCTGCCGCCGAAGCTCTCGACTGCACCAAAGCGAAGATCAGTCGTATCGAGAACGGCCGTGTTCCGGTTCGGGTACCCGACTTGATGGCGCTGCTGCACACATACGGTGTCGGTGACGGCCAAGTCCTGGAGCGGCTTACGACTCTCGCTCGCTCCGCCAACCGGCGGCGCCGCGAGGGCTGGTGGAATCAGTACGGGCCCGTCTTGGAGGACACGTACCGGGACTACATCGCCCTTGAGGCCGTGTCCGACAGCATCAGGACCTACCAGAGCCAGCTGATTCCCGGTTTGCTACAGACACCCGCCTACGCGCGGGCTGTCACCGTGGCCTCGAAAGCCTGGCAGACGCCGGATGAGATCGAGCAGTTCGTCAAAGTGCGAGCTGCCCGCCAGGAACGGCTCACCGCTGAGCAGCCCTTGTCCGTCTGGGCCGTCATGGCGGAGGGCGTGCTGCACCAACGGGTGGGCGGTGCTGAGGTGATGCGCGCCCAGTTGGAACACCTGGTTGCCATGACCGGGCTGGCGAACGTGACGGTTCAGGTGCTCCCGTTCTCGCGTGGCGCTCATGGAGGTATGTTCGGTCCGTACTTGCTGCTGAGCTTTCCGCAGGTGTCGGCTCTGGACGTTGTGCTCATGGAGCACCCCACCGGTCACATCTGGCTGGAGCAGGAATCGGAGGTCGCGCGCTACCGTGATCTCTTCGACGACGCCCGCACGTCGGCCCTCTCGCCCGCGGAGTCCGTGGCCCGGATCGAATGCATCATCTCCAAGGAGTACCGAGCGTGAACGTCACGGGTGTCACCTGGCGCAAGAGCACCTACAGCGGCGGCCAAGGCGAATGCCTGGAGATAGCCGACAGCCTCCCGGCCCACTCACCCGTCCCCATACGTGACAGCAAGCGTCCAAACGGCCCGCACCTCCTCTTCCCCGCCCCGGCCTGGGCGGCCTTCATCGCCTCCGTGAAAGCGGCCCGCGACTGACGGCTACTGGTCCTCCAGCCACTGGAATATCTCCTCCCAGAACCGGCACCCCTCTACCGGCTCCAATGCGTCGATCAGCTCGCGGAGCTCGTGCAGGACCGCCTCGTGGTCATCCCCGAAGAGCCGGTCCTCGTAGGACGCCAGCAGGCCCAGTGCCCCCGCGAGCAGCGGCAGGCTGTCGGCCACGTGGCCCGCGTATCCGGCCGCGTGGTCCCAGCCGTTGGGGTCGTACAGGGAGATGCGGCCGGTGTTGCCCATGAGCATCAGGGAATAGTTCAGCGACTCGCCCATGCCGTAGGCGTACGACTTCGGCGGGGAGTCGTCGTCCGGGTAGCGGTTGCCGAACAGTTCGTCCGGGTCTTCGGCCCAGGGGCCTTTCCGGGGCAGATCGGTGGAGTCGTAGTCCACGAAGCCGAGGTGGACGGACGGGAATCCGACCTCGGTGAGGAATGTGCGGGTTTCCGCGTGTTCCAGTCGCTCGGGGAGTTCGCCCTCCGTGGGGCGCCACAGCGCCCCGGCGCCGAAGACCGACTCCAGCCACTCCGCCGTCGGCTCCAGAGCCGCGGCCAGCAGTGCTTCCCGGTCCACGGCGGCAGCGCCCGCCTGCTGTCCCGTTTCCGTTGCAGTCCCACTCATCGGTCAGCCCCCCCGTACTTCCTTCGTCCTCACCGGTCCGTCGTGCTGTGAACAGTGAACCGCACGGCACTGACAACCGATCATGGATGCATGGGCAGCGGCGGGCGTGGGTTCGGCAGGGCAGTGCCCCCGCAGGCCGAGAGCGACCTGATCTTCCACGAGCTGCCCGGGTTCTGGGCCCATGTGCTCGGCTGCGAGAGAACGGCCGCCTCCTGCCGGATCGCCGCCGCACCCGGTCCGCAGTGTCGGCTACGTGCCGCCCCGTTCTCCGAGACCCGCCCCGGCCCCCTCACCCGACTCCATCCCCTCCAGCACCTTGTCCAACATCACCGGCGCCTCCCGCACCCGCACCCCCGTCGCGTGCCGCACCGCGTTGACCACGGCCGCCGCCGTGCCCGTGATGCCGATCTCGCCGATGCCCTTGATGCCCAGGGGGTTGACGTAGGGGTCGTCCTCGTCGATCCAGTGGGCCTCGATCCGGCGGACGTCCGCGTTGGCGGTGACGTGGTAGTTCGCCAGGTCGTGGTTGACGAGGAGGCCGTAGCGCGGGTCGGTGACGGTTTCCTCGTGGAGGGCCATGGACAGGCCCATCGTCATGCCGCCGATCAGCTGGGAGCGGGCGGTGCGCGGGTTGATGATGCGGCCCGCCGCGAAGACGCCGAGGAGGCGCGGTACGCGGATCTCGCCGGTGTCGGCGTCCACCCGCACCTCGACGAACTGGGCGCCGAACGCGTGCATCGCAAAGCGTTCGGCGTGCGGGTTGCCGGGGGTCTCGGCCTGCGCGTGGTCGCCGGGGGACGGGTCGTGCCCATGGCGCTTGCGGAACGTCCGCACCGCCGCCACGATCGCCGAACCCCACATCGCCGTACCGGCGGAGCCGCCCGCGACGGTCGCCTTGGGCAGGGCGGTGTCGCCGATGCGCAGCTCGACGGCGTCGAGGGGGACGTCCAGCCGGTCCGCGGCGATCTGGGCGAGCACGGTCCAGGCGCCGGTGCCCAGGTCGGCCGCGGCGATGTCCACCCGGTACCGTCCCCCGCCCAGGTACTCGACCGCGGCGACCGAGCCGGGAACGCGGTTGACCGGGTAGGCCGACGAGGCGACGCCCGTACCGACCAGCCAGCGGCCGTCCCGCCGTACGCCCGGGCGCGGGTCGCGGTCGCGCCAGCCGAAGCGGCGGGCCCCCTCCTTCAGGCACGCCACCAGATTGCGGCTGGAGAAGGCCTTGCCGGTCTCCGGGTCCACCGGCGCGTCGTTGCGGATGCGCAGCTCGACCGGGTCCATGCCGAGGCGCTCGGCGAGTTCGTCCATGGCGACCTCGGGCCCGAACATGCCGGGGCACTCGCCGGGCGCCCGCATCCAGGAGGGCACCGGCACGTCCAGGCGGGCCAGCCGGTGGGTGGTGCGCCGGTGCTGCGCCGCGTACATGGTGCGCGTCGGATTGGCGGACTGCTCGGCGAACTCCTTGATGCGCGCGGTCTGCTCGACGGCGTCCATGCCGATGCCGGTCAGCCGCCCGTCGGCGCCGGCCGCGAGCCGTACCCGCTGGTACGTCGGGGTGCGGTAGCCGACGAGGGTGAACATCTGCTGCCGGGTCAGCGCGAACTTCACCGGCCGCCCGGGCACCGCGCGGGCCGCCAGCGCGGCCAGTACGGAGTGGGCGTGCGGCTCGCCCTTCGAGCCGAAGCCGCCGCCGACGTACGGGCAGATCATGTGCACCCGGCCGCGGTCCAGGCCGAACACCTCGGCCAGGGTGTCGCGGTGCCCGTGCACGCTCTGGGACGAGTCGTACAGCGTCAGCTCGTCGCCCTGCCACACGGCGATCGTCGCGTGCGGTTCCATCGGGTTGCAGTGGGTCATCGCCGTCACGTACGTCTCGTCCAGCGCCACCGCGTCCGGGTCCGCCGCGGCCGCCTCCATGGCGGCGTCCAGGTCGCCCAGGATGCTGTCCGTGTCCGCACCGCCGTTGGCCGACTCCGGCCGGTACAGCTCGTTCTCGTCCGGTTTCAGTTCGGACGTGTGCGGTTCGGTGGCGTAGGTGATCCGTACGAGCGAGGCCGCGTGCCGTGCCGCCTCCGGCGTCTCGGCGATCACCGCCGCCACGATCTGCCCGCGGAACGCCACCTCGGGCTCCTGGAGGATCGCCAGTTCCGCGTCCTCCGTGGACGCCAGCCGCTCGGCGTTCTCGTACGTCAGTACGGTGATGACGCCGTCCTCCCGGCGCGCGGCCTCGGCGTCGACGGCCGTGATGCGGCCGCGGGGGACCGAGGACAGCACGGCGTGCGCGTAGCAGGGGTTCTCCACGCGGTGCTCGAAGGCGTAGGGGGCCTTGCCGGCCACCTTGGCCCGGGCGTCCGCGCGCTCCAGATCCGCGCCGACGGCCCGGCGGCTCCCGGATGTGCTCGTCATCGTGCCCCCTCCAAGCTGCTGCCCGGGGTCTCCGGTACGAGATCGCGTACGACGGCGACCAGTGTGTTGTGGACGAGCGGGATCTTGAACGCGTTGTCCCGCAGCGGGTGGGCGTCGGCCGTCTCGGCGTCGGCCGCCGTACGGCAGCTCTCCTCGGTGGCCGGCAGCCCGCGCAGCGCCTGTTCGGCACGCTCGGCCCGCCACGGCTTGTGCGCGATCCCGCCCAGCGCGATCCGCGCCTCCCGTACGGTGCGGCCGTCGTCCTCCAGATCGAGGGCCACCGCCACGGAGACCAGCGCGAAGGCGTACGAGGCGCGGTCGCGCACCTTGCGGTAGCGGGAGCGGGCCGCCCACGGCAGGCCGGGCAGCTCGACGGCGGTGATCAGCTCGCCGTGCCGCAGCACCGTGTCCCGGTGCGGCGCGTCACCGGGCAGCCGGTGGAAATCGGTGACCGGGATACGGCGCTCGCCGTCCGGGCCCAGGGTCACGACCACGGCGTCCAGGGCGGCCATCGCCACCGCCATGTCGGAGGGGTGCACGGCCACGCAGTGCGAGGACGCCCCCAGGATGGCGTGATAGCGGGTCCAGCCCTCCAGGGCGGCGCATCCGGAACCGGGGTCGCGCTTGTTGCAGGGGGTGCTGGGGTCCTGGAAATAGGCGCAGCGGGTGCGCTGGAGGAGGTTGCCGCCGGTGGTCGCGAGGTTGCGCAGCTGCCCGGACGCGCCGGAGAGGAGGGCCTGGGAGAGCACCGGGTAGCGCGCGCGTACGGCGGGGTGCGCGGCCAGATCGGCGTTACGGACGTTGGCGCCCACCCGCAGGCCGCCGTCGTCCAGCTCCGCCACCTCGTCCAGGGGCAGCCGGCTGACGTCGACCAGCAGGTCGGGGGCGGTGATGCCGAGCTTCAGGTGATCGACGAGGTTGGTGCCGGCGCCGAGGAACGCGGCCCCCGGGTGCGCCGCCACGGTGGCCACCGCGTGCGCGGCGTCGGTGGCACGCTCGTACCGGAACGGCTTCACCGGCCCGCTCCCTCGGCCTCGGCGGCGGCCGCGACCGCCGAAACGATGTTCACATACGCCCCGCAACGGCACAGATTGCCGCTCATCCGCTCGGCGATCTCCTCCTGATCGAGCACGATGTCGCCTTCCGCGCCCACCTCGGTGACCACGCTGGGCCACCCCTGCGCCGCCTCCCGCAGCACACCGACCGCCGAACACACCTGGCCCGGCGTGCAGTACCCGCATTGCAGCGCGTCGTGGTCCACGAAGGCCTCCTGTACGGGATGCAGTTCGCCGTCCGTACCCAGACCCTCGGCCGTGACGATCTCCGCCCCGTCGTGCGCCACCGCCAGCGCCAGACAGGTCGTGGCCCGCCGCCCGTCCAGCAGCACGGTGCACGACCCGCACTGCCCGTGGTCACACCCCTTCTTGGGACTGGTGATCCCCAGCCGCTCCCGCAACGCATCCAGCACGGTGGTCCGCGTATCCACCGCCACCTCGTGCTCCTGCCCGTCGACACGCAGCCTGATCTCGGTCTCCATGGTGGGGCGAGTCACCAGGGGAGGGGGCGGTAAACGGGGGCATGTGGGTGATGCGCCCGTAAGGCAGAGGGCCGGTCGGGGCGATCGGGGGCGTCCGTGGTGGTGCGGAGCCGGACCGGCCTCCGGGATTCCCCGGCGCGGCGGCTGTACGCGAACTGCCCCGGTCCGGACATGCTCGGACCGGGGCAGTGCCGTCTCAGCGGTCGGGCGCCCTACTTGCTCAGATTCGGCGCCGGTATGGGCGCAGTGGCCAGCGACTGCGGGGAAGTCGGGCTGGCGAGGGCCGACGGCGCGGCGACCGCGGCGCTGGGGTCCGGGGCCGGGGGCTCGTCGGCGAGTGCGGCGGCGGTGGGGCGCGGCGCCAGGGTGATGCCCTCCGCGTCCAGGGCCTTCTTGATGCGCCAGCGGAGTTCGCGTTCTATGCCGAGGGCCTTGCCGGGCATGGTCTTGGCGGAGACGCTGATCGTCACGGAGTCGAGGTGGACCTCGCTGAGGCCGAGGACCTCGACCGGTTCCCAGAGCTGTTCGTTCCAGGGCTCGGCACCGGACATCTCCTCGCCGACGGCCTTGATGACGTCGCGGGCGCGGTCCAGGTCCTGGTCCGGGGCGATCATGACGTCGACGGTGGCGGTGGACCAGCCCTGGCTGAGGTTGCCGATGCGCTTGACCTCGCCGTTGCGGATGTACCAGATGGCGCCGTTGGGGCCGCGCAGCTTGGTGACGCGCAGGCCGACCTCGACGACCGTACCGGTGGCCACGCCCGCGTCGATCTCGTCGCCGACCCCGTACTGGTCCTCCAGGATCATGAAGACGCCGGAGAGGAAGTCGGTGACCAGGTTGCGGGCGCCGAAGCCGATGGCGACGCCCGCGACGCCGGCGCTGGCCAGCAGCGGCGCCAGGTTGATCTTCAGGACGGACAGCACCGTGAGCGCGGCGGTGCCCAGGATGACGAAGGAGGCGACGCTGCGCAGCACCGAGCCGATGGCCTCGGAACGCTGCCGGCGGCGCTCGGCGTTGACCAGGAACCCGCCCAGCGCGGTGCCTTGGGCGGCCGTCGCGGTGCGGTTCATCCGCTCTATGAGCTTGGTGATCGTGCGCCGGATCACATGCCGCAGGATGACGGCGATGACGATGATCAGCGCGATCTGCAGGGCGGAGGTGAGCCAGGTCGCCCAGTTCTCCTCCACCCATCCGGCGGCGTTGGTGGCCTTCTCCGTGGCGTCGTCGAGTGACGCCCGGCGGTGCGGGCCGGGCGTCGCGGCGGCTGGGGAAGCGGACCAGAACACAGCAGGGACCTCCGTGTGGGACAGCAGACCCAGGGTCGGGACGGACCGTGACCCGGGCAGACCAACCACACTAACGGGGCAACGGGGGCGGTCCGCGCCGGTGTTCGAGAGTGACCGGACCAATTGCGGGACTTTTTGGGGGGAAGTAAAGGTGTGTGGTCGAAAACACCTCGGACCCGTTACCCGGTGATGGTGGCGCCACGACCAGGCACCGGGGGACACTGTGGAGAGATCGTCCCGGCGCGAGCCACGCGCCGCCGGCGTACAAGGAGGCACCCGTGCCGCATGTCCTGGTCCTCAACGCGTCGTACGAGCCGCTCGGCGTCGTACCGCTCCGCCGCGCGCTCATCCTCGTCCTCAACGAAAAGGCCGTCAGCCTTGAGGAGTCCGGCGCCCTGATGCACAGCGCGACCCGTGTGATGCCCGCCCCGAGTGTGGTCCGCCTCAAGCGGTTCGTGCGGGTGCCTTTTCGCGGTCCCGTCCCCCTGACCCGTCGAGCGCTGTTCGCCCGTGACGGCGGCCGGTGCATGTACTGCGGTGGCGTCGCAACCAGCGTCGACCACGTCGTCCCGCGCAGTCGCGGCGGCCAGCACACCTGGGAGAACGTCGTCGCCGCGTGCCGCCGCTGCAACCACGTCAAGGCCGACCGGCACGTCGCCGAGATCGGCTGGCGGCTGCGGCACCAGCCCGCCCCGCCGTCCGGCCTGGCCTGGCGGATCATCGGCACGGGGCATAGGGACCCCCGTTGGCTGCCATATCTGCAGCCGTACGGGGCGGATGACGCGCTGGCCCGGATCGACGCCGTATCGGCTTAGGTCCGGGTTTTTGCATGGCGGGGCGCTCCCGGCCGGGCCCGGACGTCGTCCGGGCCCGGGGTCCGGGGTGCGCGTCGTCTGTCGGACGTCGTCCCGGTCCAGGATTCGGGACGCGCATCGTTCATCGGCCGTCGTCCGGGCCCGGGGTGCGCGTCGGCTACCGGCCGTCGCCCGTCCACATGCCGTCGGCCGATGGCCCGCCACCGGCCGTGTTCCCGGCGGGCGTGGGCCGGGCGGGTATGCCGGGCTGTGAGTTGCCCGGCGGCCGGGGCGGCTTCGGCTGCTGCTGGTCCGAGCCCTTCACCGCATACGCCTCCACGCTCCACAGCGAGTAGCCGAAGCGGGTCGCCCGCTTGTCGCCCTGAATGCGGATGTAACGGGTGTTCCCGGCGTCCATGCGCACGGTTTCCCGGCCGCCCTTGCCGTCGCGGACGGTGGCCGCCGTACGCCAGGTGACGCCGTCCGCGGAGACCTGCACGCGGTAGGCGGCGGCGTGCGCCTCCTGCCAGGTGAGGACGAGACGGCCGAGGCGGACCGGGCGCGGCAGTTCGAGCTGGAGCCAGGCGTCGTCCCGGGCGGGGGAGGACCAGCGGGTCTTCGGGTCGCCGTCGGTGGCGGCGGTGGCCGGGAAGTCGGGCGTCTCGTCGCCGGAGGAGGTGGCCGTGGCGCCGCGGGCCAGGTCGGGCCCGGCGGTGGGCGGGTAGGTGCGCAGGGTCAGCGTCCGCTTCTGGTCTCCATAGGTGACCGGGATCTCGTACGTGCCGGACCGCGCGTCCTTGGGGACCGTGATCTCGATACGGGCGGTGGCGGTGCCGCCGCGCGGGGCCGTGACGTGTTCCGGCGCCCGTACGGTGAAGCCCTTGGGGGCCTTGGCGGTGAGCTTGCCCTCCACGTCGGCGGGGCGGCGGGAGAAGATCCGGGCGTCCACGGAGGCGGTGCCGCCGGTGTCGGCGTCGAGCGTGTCCCGGGACAGTTCCAGGCCCGCCGCCGGGGTGTCGGCGAACCACGGGGTGAAGGAGTGCACGGACGGCGGGGCGGTGCCGTCCTTCCAGGCCAGCCGGATCGCGTCGGCCTTCAGACCGCGTGCCTCGGTCTGCGTCCAGCCGGAGTCGGACAGGCCGCCGAGGCGGCGCCAGCCCTCGTCGGGGACGTGCGCCTCCACGGAGACGGCGGCCGAGGACGGGCTCGGCTCGGTGAGCGCGGTGATCGCGGTCAGCGGGCGGGGACGGCCGAACGGGACGGACAGGGAGGCCGGGCCGGCGCCCTCTTCGGGCCGCGGGGTGGTGCCGGGGCGGGCGCTGTTGTCGGAGGCGGCGCCGGTCCAGGCGTCGGACTCGGTCATCGCACGGTCGAGGAAGGGCCCGAGAACGCCCTTTCCGACCGTCGCCGGACTCTTCTTGATCTTCTTGCGGAGGTCCTGCACGGCGCGCTGCGCGGACCACGCGGCGGCGCCGTCCCCGCGGGCCTGCGCCACCAGCATGTCCACGGCGCGCTCGCCCGCCGAGCCGTAGCGGGCCAATTGGCGGGCCCAGGGACGCACTTCGTCGGCCAGGGCGGGGGCGAGCCGCTCCGGGGCGCCGCTCATCGTGTGGAAGGCGGCCCGCAGCCGGGCGGCGGCCTGGGCGTAGCGCTCGTCGTCCTCCCGGTCGCCGCTGTTGGTGGCGGCGGCGCGGGTCTTCCAGAACGTCTCGATCAGCGGCTTCAGATACGCGGACTCGTCGGTGCCGAGGACCGAGGAGGCGTCGTTGCCGGCCAGCGCGTGCAGCGCGGCGCGGGAGGCGGCGTCGCCGCCGGCCAGGTCGTCGACGGCGGCCTGCCAGGACGCGCCGGGCCGGTAGCCGCGCGGGTTCCAGGCGAAGTCGGCGGCGGTGAACAGCGCGATGCGGGACGCCGTGGGCTGCGCCATGGCGTTGGCCAGCAGCGCGTTGGAACCGGTGGCGACGGCGGGTTCGCGGCCCGTGTAGGGGCCGAGGAAGATACGGTCCTGCGCGTAGTCGTTGACCGGATAGTTGTCCATCGTGACGATCGGGTGGCCGAACGCCTGGCGGGCCTTGGCCAGTTCGGCGCCCGTGATGGTGCGCGGGACGACGCCGACGCCGGTCCACGCGACCTCGACCCGGTCGGACAGCGCGGCGGCGAGCGCGTCCCGGTAGGCGGTCGAGCCGTCCTGGTAGTACTCGGTCGGCATGAGGGAGAGCGGCGCCGCGCCGGGGTACTTCTTGGCGAGGTGGTCGGCGAGCGCGTCCGCCACCTTCGCGTGCGCCTTGGCGGCGGCCTCCGGGCCGGAGCCGAAGGTGTCGGCGTCCGCGTCGCAGTGCCACTCGCTGTAGCTGACGTCCTGGAACTGGAGCTGGAAGGCGCGCACCCCCAGCGCCCACATCGCGTCCACCTTGCGGCGCAGCGCCTTGATGTCGTCCTCGGAGGACATGCACATGGCCTGGCCGGGGGAGACGGCCCAGGCGAGCGTCACGTGGTTGGCGCGGGCCCGCTCGGCCAGCGCCCGGAATTCTTCGCGCTGCGCGGCGGGGTAGGGCTCGCGCCAGCGGAACTGGCGGTACGGGTCGTCGCCGGGCGCGTAGAGGTAGCGGTTCTGCTTGGTACGGCCCATGAAGTCGAGCTGGTCCAGGCGCTGCTGCGAGGTCCAGGGCTGGCCGAAGAAGCCCTCGGTCATGCCGCGTACGGCGGTGCCCGGCCAGTCGCGGACGACCGCGGGCGCCAGTTCCTTGCCGCCCTTGCCGTCACTTTCCGAGCCCGCGCCGCCCGCGGAACGGTCCACGACGAGCTGCCGCAGGGTCTGCACGGCGTGGAAGAGGCCGTCCGGGCCGACGCCGTCCAGGGCGACGGTGTCCCGGCCCGCGACCTCGCCGACCGCGAGGCGGTAGCCGCCGGACGGCAGGTCGCCACGGGCGGGTGCGCGCAGGGCCCGCAGCGCGGTCTCCGCGTCCGCGCCGCCGACGCGGAAGACCGGGTCGTCGCCGGGCGGCTTCTGCCCCGGCGCGACGTCGTGGACCGTACGGACCCCGGCGTCGCGCAGCAGGGCGCGCAGCGCTTCCAGGGCGTACGGGTCGGAGTCCGGCGCGGCGACGACGGCGGCCTCGTCGCCCAGCCGTACGGCGGCGCCGCCCGCGCGCATCGACTGCGGGCGCGGCCACACGGCGGGCAACTGCCCGGCGGATGTGGTCCGGCCGTCGTTCTGCCGGGGCAGGTCCGGCGTGCCGACGACCGGGTCGGCGGGCGCCGCGTGGGCGGGGGCGGTGCCGGCGAGCAGCCCGCCGATGACGGCGGCGGCCAGGGCGGTGGCCCCGGCGACGCGCGTACGGGCCCGCGCCCGTACGGAGCCGAGGCGGCCGACGCTGCCGGTGCCGATGCTGGTGGGTCCGGCCGGGTATGTGCGGTCGGCCGGGTGCGGGCGGTTGGTCGGGTACGTACGGTCGGCTGTATATGTGCGGTCGGCCGGGTACGCGCGGTCGGCGCCGTTCGTACGGTGTGCGCCGTCGTCCCCCGCGCCGCCCGGGCGCGTGCCGCCGCTCCCGGTCCCCTCGCCCTGCCTGCCCATCTCTCCGGCGCCCCGAACGCCGTTCCGGACTCGCACGGTCTCTCCTCAGTCCCCGTAATCCTGCACACCGTCCGACCGGTGTCCGCACCGGCCGGCCGCTGCCCGGCCGCCCCGCGGCCGCGCGCCCCTGAGCCGACTCTCGCGGCGGGGCCCTGCACCCCGTGGAACCCCGCCGGACAAGCCTTCGGCAGTGAGCCCACCACTGTGGTGGTGAGGGTGTCAACGGCGGAAGGCGAAGTGCCGGGTATGCCCTGTGTGACCGGCGTGTCGCGGCGTGTCGGCGGAGCGCCGTGGGCCGGGGCCCGGGTGGCGCCCGGGGCGCCCCGCCCCGGCGGCGCGCCCCGCTCGGCCGCCCCGGAGGACTTCCTCCGGAACGCCTCCCCGGTGGGCATCTCTGCGCCGCCACCCGTCCGCCACCGGTAAATCGCCTGCACGAGGGATGTGTGACCTGGGCCACGTTGATTGAATGGGTACGTCTGCGACCGCCCCGAGTGGGTAGGGCAGGTCGTGTCCCACTACCGACGAACGGGAGGCCCTCCGTGGCCGCGTCCGCTCAGCTCCTCCTCGACGCACTGTCGTCCGCCCCCGAGTACCCCGAAGCCCGGCGTGAATCCCCGGGACCGGAGAAAACCGAGCCGGAGAAACCCACCGAGCCGGATCTGTTCGCCGGAGTCTCCGACCCCGACTCCGGCCTGGACGGCTCCGGCTCCCTGTGCTTCTGCGAACCGCCCCTGACCAGCGAGCCCCCGCTCGCCGACGCCGCCCCGCTCACCAGTGAGTCCCCGATCGCCGCCGAGCTTCCGCTGACCAGCGAGCCCACCGCGGCCGGCCTGGGCACGGAGTCCATGGAGGTCTGATGGGCCGACCGCGGCTCGCCGGTCTGCACGGCGTGTGCACGTCCTACGAGCCCGCGCCGGGCCGCACCGTCCACGTCGGTGACGACACGGTCGTCGCCGTCCTCGCCGCCCTCGGGGTCGACGCCTCGACACCGCAGGCCGTACGCGCCGCGCTGGAGGCGTACGAGCACGGCCCCGGCCGCGCCCTGCTCCCGCCCACCGTCGTGGTGCGCCCCGGGCGCATCCCGGAGCTGTCCCGGCTGCCCGAGGGCACCGCCCTGCGGGTGGAGACCGAGTCGGGCGAGGTGCTGGACTGGGGGCCGGACCCCGGCGGCCGTGCGGATTACGCGTACGAGCCGCCTGACCCGGACCACGCGCACGGACCGCCCGGGCAGCGTCACGCGTACGGGCCCGCCGTCCAGGAGTACGCGTACGGGCCCTCCGGCCGGTCCCCGGGCCGCACCGGCGACCGGACGCCCCACCGCGGCCGCGCCGGGGGCCGGACCCGCGCCCGAGGGCCGGACGGTTACGTGGGCCGCCTCCCCCTGGGCGTCCACACCCTGCGGGCCCACACGCCCGACGGCCGCTCCGCCCGCGCGCATCTGGTCGTCGCCCCCGACCGGATGCCCGAACCGCCCGGCCGCACCCACGGCTTCATGGTGCAGCTCTACTCGCTGCTCTCCGGCCGCTCCTGGGGCATGGGGGACCTGGGCGACCTCGCCGACCTGGCCGCCTGGTCCGGGCGCACGCTCGGCACCGGCTTCCTGCAGATCAACCCGCTGCACGCGGCCGTTCCCGGAGCGCCCACCGACCCCTCGCCGTACCGCCCCTCCTCCCGCCGCTTCCCCGATCCCGTCCATCTCCGGATCGAGGACATCCCCGAATACACCCGGCTCGACGGCGCTGCCCGCGGCAAGGTCGACGCACTGCTCGTCCGCGCCCGGAAGCTGCGCGAAGCGGTGCTCCGCGAGGGCGCGCTGATCGACCGGGACGCCGTGTGGGAGCTGAAGAAGGAGGCGCTGGAACTGGTCTGGAGGGTGCCGCTGAGCCCCGGCCGGCGCGCCGCCTACTGCGACTTCCTCGCGGAGCAGGGCGCGACCCTGGAGGACCACGCCACCTGGTGCGCGCTGGCCGAGCGGTACGGTCCCGACTGGCGCGGCTGGCCCACGGGCCTGGACGACCCGCGCTCCGCCCGTACGGCCCGGATGCGCGGCTGCCTGCTGGACCGCATCGACTTCCACAGCCGGCTCGCGTGGTTCACCGACCAGCAGCTCGCCGCCGCCCAGCGCGCCGCCGAGGAGGCCGGGATGGGCATCGGGCTGGTGCACGACCTGGCCGTCGGCGTCCATCCCTCCGGTGCCGACACCTGGGCCCGGCAGGACGCCTTCGCGGCGGGCATGTCCGTCGGCGCGCCGCCCGACGCCTTCAACTCGCGCGGCCAGGACTGGGGCCTGCCGCCCTGGCGGCCGGACGCGCTGGCCGCCCAGGGCTACGCCCCGTACCGCGATCTGCTGGGCGGCATCCTGCGGCATGCCGGCGCGCTGCGCATCGACCATGTCATGGGCCTGTTCCGGCTGTGGTGGGTGCCGGAGGGCCGGCCGCCGACGGAGGGCGCGTACGTGCGCTACGACGCCGAGGCGATGCTCTCCGTCCTGGCCCTGGAGGCGCACCGCGCGGGAGCCGCCGTCATCGGCGAGGACCTGGGGACGGTCGAGCCGGTGGTGCGTACGGAGCTGGCCGAGCGCGGTGTGCTCGGCACGTCCGTGCTGTGGTTCGAGCGCGACTACGCGAAGGAGCCCGCCCGGCCGCTGCCGCCGGAGAGCTGGCGGGCCGGCTGCCTGGCCACGGTCACCACGCACGACCTGCCCAGTACGGCGGCCCGGCTGACCGGCGAGCACACCGAACTGCGCCACGGCCTGGGCCTGCTGGACCGCTCCCTCCAGGAGGAGCGGGCGGCGGAGGCGGTCGAGGTGGGCGAGTGGCTGGCGGTGCTGATACGGCTGGGGCTGCTGCCCGAGGGCCGGGGTGACGAGGAGGCCGCGGTCAAGGCGCTGCACCGCTACCTGCTGCGCACCCCGGCCCGGATGGTCGGGGTGTGGCTGCCGGACGCGGTGGGCGACCGGCGCCCGCAGAACCTCCCGGGGACATGGGATGAATACCCCAACTGGCGCCTGCCGATCACCAATCCGGAAGGGCGCCCGCTGTCGCTGGAGGAGATCGCCGCGTCGCCCCGGCTGCATGCGCTGATGAGCGAACTGCGCGCGATGCCGCGATAGCAGCGGAAGAAGGAGAAGCAGAGGAAGAAGCAGGAGAAGGGGGCGCGGGCGGAGCCGCTCGGCCGGTGACCGGCCGAGCGGCTCCGCCCGCCGCTCTTCCGGTCCACCGGGCCGTACGGCACCATGCCGTGGACGCCGTCCAGACATCCGACCAATTCCGGTCGGGGAGTTGGAGGGAACCATGGCAAGAAGCCGATCCCGCGCCCGCCTCCGCACGGTCCTGGCGCTCGCCGTCGCCGCCGCCCTCACGCCGCCGGTCCCGCTCACGGCCATCGCCGCCGGCCCGTCCGTTCCCGCTCCGGCGCACCGGCCCGCCGCACGCCCCTGCCACACCCCCGTACGCCCCGCTTCCCAGCTGACCGTGGAGCCCTGCGACACCCCGGCCCGGATCATCGAGAAGGCCGCCAACGTCGTGCCGACCGCCGCCCAGCACGCCTGGCAGCAGCGGGAGGTCACCGCGTTCACCCACTTCGGCATGAACACCTTCACCGGCCGCGAGTGGGGCTCCGGCACCGAGGACCCGAAGCGGTTCGCGCCGCCGCGCGTCGACGTCGCCCAGTGGATGCGCGCGTACAAGGCGGCGGGGGCCGAGCAGGTCATGCTGACCGTGAAGCACCACGACGGCTTCGTGCTCTACCCCAGCCGCTACACCCCGCACTCCGTCCTCGCCGCGCCCGGGAAGCCGGACGTCGTCGGCGCGTACGTACGGGCCGCCCGCGCGGCCGGGCTCAAGGTGGGCCTGTACCTCTCCCCGTCGGACGGCGCCGAGCTGCCGCACGCCTGGCACGCGCGCTGGGTCGAGGAGATCCGGCGCAAGCAGGCCGAGGGCGGGCCGCTGAGCCTGCCCGAGCGGGTCGCCCTGGAGGACCGCGGCCGGGCACCCGCCGGTCTGGGCCGCTTCGGCAACGGCAGCCCCGTCACCGAGCGCACCATCCCGACCCTCGTCCCCGGCGACGACCGCGCCGACGCCGTACGCCGCGGGCGGCTGCCCTCCTTCACCGTCCGCGCCGACGACTACGACGCGTACTACCTCAACCAGGTCTACGAACTGCTCACCCAGTACGGTCCGGTCGAGGAACTGTGGCTGGACGGCGCGAACCCGTGGGCGGACGCCGGGATCACGCAGCCGTACCGCGTACGCCAGTGGTTCGAGACCGTCCGCCGCCTCTCGCCGCGCACCGTCGTCTTCCAGGGGCCGCAGGGCGTGCGCTGGGTCGGCAACGAGAAGGGGGTCGCGCGCGAGACGGAGTGGAGCGTCACCCCGTCCGCCGTCGACCCCTGGTCGGTGCTCTCCGGCGGCCTGCCGAACGACTCCACCGACGCCGACATCGGCTCCCGCGCCAAACTGCTGGCCCCCACCACCAAGTACCTCCAGTGGTACCCGGCGGAGGCGGACGTCTCGATCCGTCCCGGCTGGTTCCACCATCCATGGGAGCGGCCCAAGACGCCCGGACAGCTGCTGGACCTGTACGAGAAGAGCGTGGGCCGCAACGCGTCGCTGCTGCTCAACGTGCCGCCGGGGCGTGACGGCCGGATCGGCGCGGCCGACACCGCCTCGCTCACCGCCTTCGGGCGGGCCGTGCGGGAGACGTACGGCCGCGATCTGCTGGCGGGCGGCCGGGCCTCGGGCGCGGTCACCTTCGACCGGGTCGGGATCGGCGAGGACCTGCGCCACGGGCAGCGGGTGGAACGGTTCGCCGTCGAGGCGCGGACCGGCGGGACGTGGCGGCGGATCGCCGCGGGGACGACGGCCGGCCACCGGCGCATCCTGGCGCTGCCCGCGCCGGTGACCGCCGACGCCGTACGCGTACGGGTCCTGGCGGCCCGCGCCACCCCGCATCTGAAGCCGGTGACCGCGCATCTGGCCGGGTGGTGACGGGGCGGTGACCGGGCCGCTGCCGGATCCCTGCCGGACCCGCGGCCGGACCCGCTGCCGGACCCCGTCGGACCCGCGGCCGGGCGGTGATCCGGCGCGCGGCGGTCCCGGCACGGCCCTGAACACCCCCTGAACCCTCCCCGACCGGCCCGGTCAGCCGTTAGGCCACCCCGGGCGCGCGAGGGTGAACGGCGTCCGATACGTTGACCTCGTGAGCAATCTGGTCAAGAAGAACGCCCTGCGCGCCGGAACCGTCACGGCCGGCACCGCCCTGCTGCTGCTGATGTCGTCCCCCGCGTTCGCGCTCACCCGCGACGATGGTGACGACCCGGGCCCGGGCCTGAGCGTCGCCCAGACGCTCGGCCTCTACGTGGCCGCTCCCATCGTCCTCTTCCTGGTCATCGCCGGTCTGGTCATGATCGGCGACAAGTCCCGCAAGCAGCCCAAGGCCTGACCCGGGGCTCACTTCCGCACCTCTTCGAGGGCGTCCGCAGGTTCGCGAGAACCGGCGGGCGCCCTTTTCGCGTTGTGCGCGGGCGGGCGCGCGGTGCGGCCGGGCGCGTGCGGAAGGCGGGATTCCACCCGGGGGCCGGTACTCACACGGACCTAACCTACGATGGCGTAACCTACGGGCCCGTAGGTAACCCCGTCCCCAGGAGTCCCCGTGACCATCGCCCCCGACCGCCACGCCCAGGAGCGCGGCCAGGCCGCATGGAGTGACACCCGGCTGCTGTTCGCGCTCGAAGAGGTCGTCGAGAAGGAGCTCAACCGGCATCTGAAGGCGGCCAAGGACTGGATGCCCCACGAATACGTGCCCTGGAGCGACGGCCGGAACTTCGACGGCGTCATGGGCGGCGAGCCCTGGGCGCCCGAGCAGTCCAAGGTCACCGACATAGGCCGGATCGCGCTGGTGGTCAACCTGCTGACCGAGGACAACCTGCCCAGCTACCACCACGAGATCGCCAGCCTCTTCGGGCGCGACGGCGCCTGGGGGACCTGGGTGCACCGCTGGACGGCGGAGGAGGGCCGGCACGGCATCGTCATGCGTGACTACCTGCTCACCAGCCGGGCCGTCGACCCGGTCGAGCTGGAGAACTTCCGCATGGCGCACATGTCGGCCGGGTTCGAGTCCGACAACGCGCACAGCATGCTGCACTCGGTCGCGTACGTCGCCTTCCAGGAGCTGGCGACCCGCATCTCGCACCGCAACACCGGCCACCACTCCGGCGACCCGGTCTGCGACCGGATGCTGGCCCGCATCGCCACCGACGAGAACCTCCACATGGTCTTCTACCGGAACCTGCTCGCCGCCGCGTTCGAGCTGGCCCCCGACCAGACCATGTGCGCCGTACGGGACGTGGTCACCGGCTTCCGCATGCCGGGCCACGGCATGCCCGGCTTCGAGCGCGCCGCGGCCCGGATGGCGATCGGCGGCATCTACAACCTGCGCATCCACCACGACGACGTGCTCCAGCCGGTGCTGCGCTACCTGAAGGTCCTGGAGATCGGCGGCCTGGGCCCGGCCGGGCTGCGGGCCCAGGAGGAACTGGGGCTGTTCATGGGCGGGCTGGACGACCAGGCCCGCAAGTTCGACGAGCGGCTGGCGGCCCGGGAGGCCCGCCGGGCGGCGCGGGGGTAACGGGCCGGGAGGCGGGACGGGCGGCGCGGGCGGGGGAGACCCCCCTTCCCGCCTGCGTACGCTGCCCGCATGGCCGACTGGGACATCAAGAAGCTGCGCATCCTGCGCACCCTCCACGAGCTGGGCACGGTCACCGCCGCCGCCGAGGCGCTGCACCTGACGCCGTCGGCGGTTTCGCAGCAGCTGACCGCGCTGGCCAGGCAGCTCGGGGTGACGCTCCTGGAGGCGCACGGCCGGCGCGTACGCCTGACGGACGCCGCGCACCTCGTCCTGCGGCACGCCGATGCCGTCTTCGCGCAACTGGAGCGCGCGGACGCGGAGTTGCTCGGCTACCTCCAGGGCGAGGCGGGCGAGGTGCGGGTCGGCGCGTTCTCCACGTCGATCCCCGCGCTGGTCGTCCCCGCCGTACGGGAGCTGCGCCACTCGCATCCGGGGCTGCACGTGTCCGTACGGGAGGCGGAGGCGGCCGAGGCGTACGAACTGCTCGCCGAGGGCAGCGTCGACCTCGCCCTCTCGCTCGCCGCGCACGCGCCGACGCCGCGCGACCCCAAGTTCACCCGCATCTCGCTGCTCGCCGACCCGCTGGACGTGGCGCTGCCCGCCGGGCACCCGCTGGCCGGCGAGCCCGGGCTGCGGCTGGCCGACCTGGCGGACGAGCGGTGGATCTACGGGAGCAGCGGCCCCTGGTCGCAGATCACCACCACCGCGTGCGAGCACGCCGGTTTCGTGCCGGAACAGGCGCACGCCGCCGCCGACTGGGACGCGATCCTGGCCATGGTGGGCGCGGGCATGGGGGTGGCGCTGGTGCCGCGGATGGCGATGTCCGGGGCGCGGGGCCGGTCCGGGCCGGACCGCGGCGACGGCCCCGTACAGGGAACGGCGGTGGCGGTACGGGTGCTCCGCGCCGACCAGCCGCGGCGGCACGTCGTGGCGGCCGTACGCCGCGGGGCGGAGGAGGCGCCGGGGCTGGCGCGCGTCCTGGCCGGGCTGAAGGAGGTGGCGGAGGGGCCGGCCGTAGGGCCGGAAGCGGGCGGCGGTCGATGACCGAAGCGCGCGTTCATTCAGCTCACCTGAACATAACATCCAGAAACTTTCGATAGACCTGGAGTAAACGATCCTGCGAAGGTCGAAGAGTCCGCGTCACCCCCTCACCGAAGGGCAGAGATGACCACCACTCCGGCCGCCGCATCCGCCACCGACCCGCACGCCAACGACGCCGCCCCGTACGGCGGCGGTGACCCGTACGCGGACTACCGCGGCGGGGACTTCCCCTTCACCTCGCTCGTCGACCTCGCCGACCGCCGCCTCGGCGCCGGTGTCATCGCCGCGAACGACGAGTTCTTCGCCGAGCGCGAGAACCTGCTGACGCCCGGCCCCGCGGTCTTCGACCCCGAGCGCTTCGGCCACAAGGGCAAGATCATGGACGGCTGGGAGACCCGGCGGCGGCGCGGGGCCGACGGCGCCCACCCCTTCCCCGCCGACGATGAGCACGACTGGGCGCTGATCCGCCTCGCCGCCCCCGGCGTCGTCCGGGGCGTCATCGTCGACACCGCCCACTTCCGCGGAAACTACCCGCAGCAAATCACCGTCGAGGCCACCTCCGTCCCCGGCAGCCCGGCCCCCGAGGACCTGCTCGCCGCCGACGTGAAGTGGGAGGAGATCGTCCCCCGTACGCCGGTCCGCGGCCACGCCGCCAACGGCTTCGCAGTGACGGCCGAGCGCCGCTTCACCCACCTGCGCCTCAAGCAGCACCCCGACGGCGGCATCGCCCGGCTGCGGGTCCACGGCGAGGTCGTGCCCGACCCGGCGTGGCTGGACGTGCTCGGCACCGTCGACCTGGCGTCCGTCCTGCACGGCGGCGTCGTCGAGGACGCCTCCGACCGCTTCTACTCCTCGCCCACCCAGATCATCCGCCCCGACCTCTCCCGCAAGATGGACGACGGCTGGGAGAACCGCCGCCGCCGGGTGCGCGACACCAACGACTGGGTACGCTTCCGCCTCGCCGCGCAGGGCGAGATACGCGCCGTCGAGATCGACACCGCGTACCTGAAGGGCAACGCGGCGGGCTGGGCGGCCCTGTACGGATGCGACGCGGAGACCGCCGACCCGTCCGACGACGCGTCCTGGTTCGAGATCCTGCCGCGGACCGGGCTCCAGCCCGACACCCCGCACCGCTTCGTGCTTCCGCGCCCGGTGACCGCCACCCACGTACGGCTGGACGTCTTCCCCGACGGCGGCGTGGCCCGCATGCGCCTGCACGGCGACCTCACCGACGAGGGCCGCGCCGGCCTGGTCCGCCGCTTCGACGCACTGGGCGGCTGACCCGCCGCACGGCACCGGGCCCGGCGGGAGGGGAGCCGGGCCCCTGTTCGTGGCACGCGGTGCCATGGGTAGAGGTCGCTGGACAGTGACTATGCGCCAGGGAAGCTGAGCGCCCGTAGATTGAACCGGCTCCGGTAGCGGCACTTGTCGACAGATTTCTATATCAACGTGCGCAATACGAAAGACAATTTGAGGGAAATTTGAGCATCTTAAACCGTCGAACCTGGGGCGCTGAAATAGTCCTGGGTTTGATGGGGTGAAGTGTTTGGCGTCACTTCGTCGCGGATTTGCGGCGTTGCGACACTATCCTTGGGCCCGGCCGTCGGCCGGCTGCCGCAGGTGTGTCCTGTACATGCCCGTGGCGGGACGACGGCCAGCTCAGGACGTGGTCTCCGCGTCCGGCGAGAGCCGCCGCCCCTGTTCCAACGGCCAAGGTAGGGAGGGGGCGGCGGTTTCCTGATCGGTCTTTCGCGGGCCGGACCGGATGCCGTCCGGGCTCCCGTGGCCGGATAATTCTTTGCAAGGGTGATCCTTTTTCGGCGTGAACCACTAGTCACCGGTGGTTGCGTGAGAGCCTGTCATGGCGTCGGCGTATGCGATGCCCGGAGGCCTTGTCGGCCGCTTCCACCCCGGTCCGACCGGCGAGCACCGCGCGGCACGGGAGCGGCGTGGGTGGGGCGCGGCGGAAGAGGTTCACTGGTGAACCAGTCGTCCGTATCGAGCGGTCGGTTCACGAACAGGAAGCTGCAACGATCATGAAAGGGCCCTGCGGCCAGTGGGCTTGGTCTTGTCGCGTTGGTCACACACGTAACGCGCACCTCATGACCGAACGTTACGTACTCGTTGCACGGGGTGGCCGAATCGGTCGTGCGCTGGGGTGCCGCGGCCCGGACTCCCGAAGGGTCGACCCGCTACCCGTGAGTAGAAAGAGGGGTGTCCATGGTCTTTGAGTTGAATGGGCGTCATATGTCCGGCCAAGGGGTCCGCAGCATACTCCGGCCCGCTGACAACCAGCCGGCCCGGCCCGGTCCCAAGGTCACCGGATTCGGTTGCCAGCGCGGGCCCCGGCACCCTTAATGGTCTGGACGCATGCAGCGGGGGAGCAGCGTTCACTCCGTCCGCGCCTTCCCTACTTGGCCGTTGGAAAAGGCGTGGCACGGGTTTCTCGCCCAAGGGAGCCGACAACGAAGTCGGCCGGACCACAGGAGACACCTTGATGAACGAACCGACCTCCAACCGGCACCAGGGCTCTTGGGCCGCCGGTGACGTCGGCAGCACCACGGGCAGCGCCGGACACACCCCCTCCGGACCGCCCCTCGGCCTCTCTCCGGCAGCCGGCGTCCCGGTCACCCCCGCGGACGTCTCCGGCCCCCGGCAAGGCCACCGCAGGCGCCTGGAGATGTACCTGGACGGCCACTTCGAACTGAGCCTTTACGTCTCCCCGCGGCTGCTCCGCTGGTTGAGCAGCGGCATCGTCGCCGTGGCGGCGGGCGCCACCTGGTACCTGAACAACCACTGAGCGACCGCCGGTACGACGGCACTTGGTGCCACTCCGGCCGGCGATGGTCATGAACGGCGAAGCGCCCCGGGCCTGATCGGCCCGGGGCGCTTTCCCGTATCTCAGTGAGGCGCGGCCTACGCGGTCGCCTCGTCCGCCCGCTGTGCCTTCAGCGCGCGCTCGATGCCGGAGCGGGACTCCGAGACCAGGCGGCGCAGGGCGGCGCTCGGCTCGGCCGCGGCGAGCCAGGTGTCCGTGGCGTCCAGGGTCTCCTGGGAGACCTGGAGGGCCGGGTACAGGCCGACCGCGATCTGCTGCGCCATCTCGTGGCTGCGGCTGTCCCACACGCCCTTGACCGCGGCGAAGTACTTCTCCACGTAGGGGGCCAGCAGTTCGCGCTGGTCGGTCTGGACGAAGCCGCTGATGACGGCTTCCTGGACCGCGTTGGGGAGCTTGTCGCTCTCCACGACCGAGGCCCACGCCTCGGCCTTCGCCTCGGCGGTCGGCCGGGACGCCCGTGCCGCCGCGGCGTGCCGCTCGCCCGCCGAGGTGCGGTCGCGCTGCAGCTCCGCCTCGATGGCCTTCTCGTCGGCGCGGCCGGTCGCGGCCAGCCGCTCGACCAGCGCCCAGCGCAGCTCGGTGTCCACCGCCAGGCCCGGGATCTCCTGCGTGCCGTCGAGCAGGCCCTGGAGCAGGTCCAGCTGCGCGTCCGTACGGGCCGCGGCGGCGAACGCGCGGGCCCAGGCCAGCTGGTGGTCGCTGCCGGGGGCGGCGGCCCGCAGCTGCTCCAGCGTCGCCTCGGTCCACTTGGCCAGGCCGGTCTCGCGCCAGGCCGGGGCCGCGTACAGGTCCAGCGCCAGCTTCACCTGACGGTGCAGGGACTGGACGACGCCGATGTCGGACTCCTTGGTGATGCCCGACAGCACCAGGTCCAGGTAGTCGCGGGTGGGCAGCTCGCCGTCACGCGTCATGTCCCAGGCCGAGGCCCAGCACAGCGCGCGCGGCAGCGACTCGGTGAAGTCGCCCAGGTGCTCGGTGACGACGCGCAGCGAGTCCTCGTCCAGGCGGACCTTGGCGTAGGACAGGTCGTCGTCGTTGAGGAGGATGACGTCCGGGCGCCGGGTGCCCGCCGGGAACGGCACCTCGGTGCGCTCGCCGTCCACGTCCAGTTCGATCCGGTCCGTACGGACGAGCTTGCCGTCCTTCAGGTCGTAGCAGCCGATCGCGATGCGGTGCGGGCGCAGCACCGGCTCGCCCTTGGCGCCGGCCGGCAGTGCCGGGGCCTCCTGGCGTACGGCGAAGGAGGTGACCGTGCCGTCCTCGGCGACCGTCAGCTCCGGGCGCAGGACGTTGATGCCGGCGGTCTCCAGCCACGCCTTCGACCAGGTCTTCAGGTCCCGGCCACTGGTCTCCTCCAGCGCGCCGAGCAGGTCGGACAGCCGGGTGTTCTTGAAGGCGTGCGCCTTGAAGTACGCCTGGACGCCCTGGAAGAACTCGTCCATGCCGACGTAGGCGACGAGCTGCTTGAGGACGGACGCGCCCTTGGCGTACGTGATGCCGTCGAAGTTGACGAGCACGTCGTCCAGGTCGCGGATCTCGGCCATGATCGGGTGGGTGGAGGGCAGCTGGTCCTGCCGGTACGCCCAGGTCTTCATCGAGTTCGCGAAGGTGGTCCAGGCGTGCGGCCAGCGGCTGCCCGGCGCGTGCGCCTGGCAGGCGATGGAGGTGTAGGTGGCGAACGACTCGTTCAGCCACAGGTCGTTCCACCACTCCATGGTGACCAGGTCGCCGAACCACATGTGCGCCAGCTCGTGCAGGATGGTCTCGGCCCGCGTCTCGTACGCGGCGTCCGTCACCTTCGAGCGGAAGACGTACTGGTCGCGGATGGTCACCGCGCCCGCGTTCTCCATCGCGCCGGCGTTGAACTCCGGCACGAAGAGCTGGTCGTACTTGGCGAACGGGTACGCGTAGTCGAACTTCTCCTCGAACCAGTCGAAGCCCTGCCGGGTGACCTCGAAGATCGCGTCCGCGTCCAGGTGCTCGGCCAGCGACGGACGGCAGTAGATGCCCAGCGGCACGGACCGGCCGTCGCCCTCCCAGGTGCTGTGCACGCTGTGGTACGGGCCGGCGATCAGCGCGGTGATGTACGTGGAGATCCGCGGCGTCGTCTCGAACCGCCACACGTTGTCCACCGGCTCCGGCGCCGGCGAGTTGGAGATCACCTTCCAGCCCTCGGGGGCCTTGACGGTGAAGGTGAACGTCGCCTTCAGGTCCGGCTGCTCGAAGCTGGCGAACACCCGGCGGGCGTCCGGCACCTCGAACTGCGTGTAGAGGTACGCCTGCTGGTCGACCGGGTCGACGAACCGGTGCAGGCCCTCACCGGTGTTGGTGTACGCGCAGTCCGCGACGACCGTCAGCTCGTTGCGGCCCTCGCGCAGGCCCGGCAGCGCGATCCGCGAGTCCGCGAACACCGTGCCCGGGTCCAGGCTCTCGCCGTTCAGCACCACCTCGTGCACGGTCGGCGCCACCAGGTCGATGAACGATTCCGCACCCGCCTCGGCGGCGTCGAACCGCACCGTGGTCACCGACCGGTAGGTGCCGCCCTCACCGGCGTCCTGCGCCCCGGAGAGGTCCAGATCGATCTCGTACGCGTCCACACTCAGCAGCCGCGCCCGCTGCTGCGCCTCGTCGCGGGTCAGATTCGTGCCAGGCACCCGTTCATCTCCTTCGCTTCGGACTTTGGGCCATCCTTCCACGGAGCTCCCGACCACTCGGTCGGGGGCATCCGGGGAATTCCGGCCCGGCCGGCCCGTCCCTGTCCCTACGCTCCGCGGCAGGGAGGCAACGATGGCCAGGACGAAGCACGACACCGCCGAGCTCATCATGGGCGGCCCGGACGACCACGGGCTACTGCGTTTTCTGGAGGAGTGCCCGGAACTGGATCACCTCAGGATCGAGCTGGTCGAGGGGAGGATCGTCATGCGGCGATCGGGGCCGCCGTTCCGTACCTGCACCGTCGCTCTGCTCGGCTCCCAGATGGAGCGGGCGGGCTGGGCGGGGCTGTCCGGCCAGGCGCTCATCTCCGGCGTCCCCGGCTTCGAGCCGAAGGCGGACCTCACCGTCACCACGGACGAGGCCATGCAGGACAACTGCCACCCCTACCCCGCGGAGCGGGTGCACCTGGTCGTGGAAGTCGTGGAAAAGGCCGTGTCCGAGCGGGACAGCGACTACGCCAGGAAGCGCAGGTGGTACGCGCGGAGCCGCATTCCGCTCCATCTGCTCGTCGACTTGAACGAGGGCGCCGTCGAGCTGCGCTCGCAGCCCGGTGACCTGGATTACGGCCGGGTGGACCGCTACCGGTTCGGCGAGCCGGTGCCGCTGCCCGAGCCGTTCTCGTTCGCGGTCGACACGCGGCGGTTCAGGTCGTATGCGTCCGCGAAAGCGTAGGGGTGGGCGCCGGGGTAGCAAGGGCGTTCCCACCCGAGTAGCATCAGAGGTATGAAGATCAGCGTCAGCCTGCCGGAAGAGGACATCGCCTTCCTCGACGCGTACGGCAAGAAGACCGACGCCGATTCGCGGTCGGCGGTGATCCACGCGGCGGTCGAGCTGCTGCGGGCCTCCGAGCTGGAGGCGGACTACGCCTCGGCGTGGGAGGAGTGGGACGAGAGCGACGACGCGCTGCTGTGGGACGGGGTCTCGGGGGACGGGATCGGAAGCGCCGATGCGGCGCGGTGACCTCTATCTGGTCGATCTGGAGCCGGTCCGGGGGAGCGAGGCCGACAAGTACCGTCCTGCGGTGCTGGTGTCCAACGACGCGGCCAACCGGTCCGTGCAGCGCGCCGGGAGGGGCGTGGTCACGGTCGTGCCCGTGACGGCCAACGTCGCCCGGGTCTACCCGTTCCAGGTGCTGCTGACCGCCGACGACTGTGGGCTCCCGCGCGACTCCAAGGCCCAGTGCGAGCAGGTGCGCGCGGTGGCCGTCGAGCGGCTGGGGCGGCGGGTCGGCAGCGTTCCGGCGCGGGTGATGGTCGGGCTGGACGCGGCCCTGCGCAGGCATCTGGCGCTCTGAACGGGCCGGGCAGCTCCACGTCCGATTTCCGCCGGAAACGGGCCGGATGCCCGCCCACCCTGTACGTATGACGACGTACACACCCCTCCCCATCCCGGAAGCGGCCCTCAAGGAACTGCGCGTCTCGGACGACTCCGGCCGGGCCATGGAACCGTTCGCCGCCGGGAGCGCGAGTGATCACGTCAGCAGTGTGGGCAGCCCGCTGCGCTGCTGTCTGCGGCCCGTCGAGGAGGGTGAGCGGGTCGCGCTCGTCTCGTACGCGCCGCTCCGGCGGTGGGCCGAGGAGAAGTGGGCCCGGCCCGGGGCGTACGACGAGTGCGGGCCGGTGTTCATCCACGCCGGGGAGTGCGGCGGGCCGGACGCCGGGCGGACCGGCTACCCCTTCGCGCGGCCGGGGGCGCTGCGGACGATCCGGCGCTACGACGCGGACGGGCACATCGTCGGCGGCCGGCTCTTCGAGATCCCCGAGGACCCGGACGCCGGGTTCGACGCGGCGATCGCGGAGGCGTTCGCGCAGCCGGACGTGGTGCTGGTGCACGTCCGCGCCCTCGAATACGGGTGCTTCCACTTCGAGGTGCGGCGGCCGTAAGGCGGCACGCGTGTACGCCGCGGGGCCCGTACGGACGTCCGTACGGGCCCCGCGGCACGTGCTCGCTGAAACGTCTCAGCCGCGCAGTTCCGCCGCGACCAGCTCGGCGATCTGGACCGCGTTCAGCGCCGCGCCCTTGCGCAGGTTGTCGTTGGAGAGGAACAGCGCCAGGCCGTGGTCGACCGTCTCGTCCTTGCGGATGCGGCCCACGTACGACGCGTCCTGGCCGGCGGCCTGGAGCGGGGTGGGGACGTGCGAGAGGGCGACGCCGGGGGCGCCGGCCAGCAGCTCGTTGGCGCGCTCGGGGGTGATCTCGCGCTCGAAGCGGGCGTTGACCTGGAGCGAGTGGCCGCTGAAGACCGGGACGCGCACACAGGTGCCGGAGACCTTCAGCTCCGGGATCTCCAGGATCTTGCGGCTCTCGTTGCGGAGCTTCTGCTCCTCGTCGGTCTCGTTCAGACCGTCGTCGACGATGGAGCCGGCCATCGGCAGCACGTTGAAGGCGATCGGGCGGACGTACTTGTCCGGCTCGGGGAAGGTCACGGCCGAGCCGTCGTGGGTGAGCTTGGTGGCGTCCTGCTCGACGGCCTTGCGGACCTGCTCGTCCAGCTCCGCGACGCCGGCCAGTCCGCTGCCGGAGACCGCCTGGTAGGTGGAGACGACCAGCGAGACCAGCCCGGCCTCGGCGTGCAGCGGGCGCAGCACCGGCATGGCGGCCATGGTGGTGCAGTTCGGGTTGGCGATGATGCCCTTGCGGCGCTCGGAGATCGCCTGCGGGTTGACCTCGGAGACGACCAGCGGGACGTCGGGGTCCATCCGCCAGGCGGAGGAGTTGTCGATCACGACCGGGCCGGCGTCGGCGACCTTCGGCGCCAGCGCCTTGGAGGTGGCGCCGCCCGCCGAGAACAGCACGATGTCCAGGCCGGAGTAGTCCGCGGTGGCCGCGTCCTCGACCGTGATCTCGGTGTCCTGCCACGGGAGCGTACGCCCGGCGGAGCGGGCCGAGGCGAACAGTCGCAGCTGCTCCACCGGGAAGTTCCGCTCGGCGAGAATGCCCCGCATCACGCCGCCGACCTGACCGGTGGCTCCGACGATTCCGATCCTCATGGCACTCCTTGTTCGGTACGTACAGCAGCGGAACGGGTGCTTTCGAGGGCACCCGCCCCGTTACTGTCCACTATCTCAGGCCGCTACGGCACGACCTTTTCGATGCGCACGGCGCCGCTGCCGGTGACCGTGCCGGACGGGTTCAGCAGCCGGACCTCGCCGGAGAACTCGCGTCCGGCGGGGGCCGGGCCCGCGGCCGTAACCTCGGCCGTGACCTGCGCCGATGCTCCGCTACCCAGCTTCACCGGTTTCGATTCGTCCGTCTTGAGCGAGCCGAGCGCGGCGGCGTAATACACATCACGGTAGTCGTAGGCGGTGCTGCCCGCGGGGACCGCGTAGCCGTCCACGACGACGGTGTACGTGCCGGGCGCGGGCTTGGCCACGCTGACCGACTCGTCCGAGCCGCCGGTCGCCGAGGAGGCGACGACCTTGCCGTCGAGCAGGACGCTCAGGTCCAGGTCGGCCTTGGCGTCGGCGGGCGCGCCGATCGCGGCGTCCAGCCGGGACACCCCGCTGCCCACGACGACCTCGTACCGCTGCGACTCGCCTTCCTTGACCGTCGGGCGCTGCGTACGGGACGAGCCCAGCTCGCCGCCCTTGAGGGTGCCGTCGAAGGCGGCGGAAGCGTTGGTGACCTTCCAGTCCACCGCGGTCGCGGTGCCGGCCTTGACCTCCGGCAGGACGCGGACGGCCGGGTCGAAGGTGGTGCCGATGGTGGACGCGGTGACCGTGTACGGGTTGTCCAGCAGCGGCGAGGTGCGCCGCGCCTCGACCTCGAATTCCCAGACGCCGGGCGCCGGGTTCTGGTACGTGCGCCGCGCCGGGTCGCAGGTGTTGGCCGGGTTCGGGTAGTTGGGGTAGCAGTTCGGGGTGCTGGTCGGGTCGGCCGGGACGCCCTGCGGGGTGATCGCTATCCAGCGCGTCTGGCTGCCCGCCGCGAGCCCGCCCATCGTGACCTGGAGGGCCTTGGCGCCCTGCGGGACGGCGATGAAGTACGAGGTCGTGGCGTTGCGCTGGACGGTGCCGGACTTGGCGAGGGTGTGCGACGGCGCGGCCAGCGGCTCGGCGGCCACCACGGTGGCGAGGATCTTGCGGTCCACGCCCTCGGTGCGCGGGTCGTCCAGGTCCAGGGTGACGCTGTGCAGGCCGGCGGCGCGCGGCTTGGCGGTGATCTCGATGGTCACCGGCCGGTTCAGCGGCAGCCAGACGGCGCCGTCCTCGTCCGGCAGATCGAAGGTGCCGTCGTTGTTGATCAGGTCCAGCTCGTGCCGGACGGGACGGTCGGGGCCGGTGGTACGGGTGAGGGTGATCTCGTACGTACGCGACTGCCGGACCTTGAGGCCGCCCTCGCGGTCGTAGAGGCCGGTGCCGTAGCCGGGCGTCTTCAGGTGGTCGGACAGGGCCGTCTTCACCGGGGCGCGGACCGTGTACTCGTGCGCGGCGGCGCCGTGCCGGATCGCGGACCAGGCGGCCCGGATGTCCATCAGGCCGGAGCCCTGCTCGTACGACTGGAAGCCCTTGATCTGCCGGGCGGTCGAGGTGAGCGCGGTGCGCAGCTTCGCCGGGGGCAGCGCGACGCGCTGCTGCTTCGCGGCGGACAGCAGCAGGGCCGAGGCGCCGGTGGCCTGCGGCGCGGCCATCGAGGTGCCCTGGAGCATGGCGTAGCCGGGCGGCAGGTCGTAGCCCGCTTCGGCGGTGGGGCCGCCGGGCTCCCAGGTGGGGATGGTGTTGACGGAGGCGCCGGGCGCGGTGATGACGGGCGTGAAGCCGCCGTCCTCGCGCGGGCCGCGGGAGGAGAACGGGAGCATGGCGTACTTGCGCGTCACGGCCGAGCCGTAGTTGGCGGCCCAGGTCTCCTTCGAGATGGACGCGCCGACGCTGATGACCTTGTCGGCCAGGCCCGGGTCGCCGATGGTGTTGGCGCCGGGGCCGCTGTTGCCCGCCGAGATGATCAGCTGGACGCCGTAGGTGTCGATCAGCCGGGTGTACAGCTCGGCGCGGGCGTTGTTGCCGTCGTTGAGCGCGGGCAGGCCGCCGATCGACATGTTGACGATGTCCACACCGCGCTTGGTGACGAGGTCGATCATGCCCTCGGTGAGCGCGATGTTGGTGCAGCCGCCGCTCCAGGTGCAGGCGCGCGAGGAGACCAGCTTGGCGCCGGGCGCCGCGCCGTTCATCTTCCCGCCGAACAGGCCGTTGGCGGCGGTGATGCCCGCGACGTGGCTGCCGTGCTCGGACTCCACGACGCCGATGTTGACGAAGTCGGCCTTCTTGCCCGCCCAGTCCCCGCCGTACGGGTCCATCGGCACGTCCTTGCGGATCTCCACCGTGAACGGGATGCGCTCGGCGATCGGGGTGTCCGGCTTGTCCGCACCGAACCATCCGATGTCGAAGCCGTCCTTGTACGGCTTCATGGGCTTGTCGTCGGTGAAGTCGCCGTTGTCGTTCAGGTCCACCCGGACCGTGCCGGCGGCCGGGTCGTAGAGCACGCCCCAGCGGTCGGTGGTGTCGCCGTCGCGGTTCAGGTCGCCCTTCATGTCGCCGCCGGTGGTGGCGGCCTCGGCGAAGGTGCTGATCCGGTAGGAGCCTTCGGGGGCCTTGTAGGTCCGGCCGTTGTAGGTGAAGGACGGGCCGGAGACGGCGGTGGTCATCGGGCGCCAGGTCTGGTCGCCGTCGCTGATCGGGTCGGTCGCGGTCACCCAGTCGACGATCTTGCGCTCGCCGGTGGTGGTCTTCTGCAGCGCGGGGTGCGCCAGGTCCACGCCGGAGTCGAGGATGCCGATGGTCACGCCGCGGCCGTCGGCCTTCGGGTGGTCGCGGACGAAGTCCACCGCGCCGGTCTCGAAGGACGGCTGGTACGGGTTCTTCGCCGGGGTGTCCTTGCCGGGCGCCGGGTATCCGCCGGCCTGCGGCTTTCCCTTGGCCCCGCCGCCCGCGTCGGGCCGCGGGTCCGGCAGCTTGATCTCCTGCCGCAGGTCGATGGCGTGCACGTCCGACAGCTTCTGCATCTTCGCGATGGCGGCGTCGGCCTGGGCGGTGGGCACGGTGGCGCGTACGTAGCCGAGCTTGTCGTCCGTACGGCCGACGGAGGCGCCCTTCAGGGAGTCGAGGCCGGCGGCGGCCTGCTCGGTGGCGCCGGGCGCGGTGGCGAGCATCATCGAGACGAACCGGGCGCCGCCGGCCTTCGCGCGGGCCAGCAGCTCGGCGTCCTGCGAACCGAGCTTGTCGTGCGGGCCCTTGGGCTCGGCCGTGGTGCCGGCGGATATCCGGGGGTCCGCGTCGGTTCCGGCGGCGTGGGCGGTGCCGGCGGCGGTGAGGGCGGGTCCGGCCGCGGTCGCCACGGCGACGGCCGCGACGGCCGCGAGCCGGGCCGTGCGTCTGGCCCGGCCGGCGGCCGGGCGGGGGGTGTCGGGGGTCATCACACACCTCTTCAGGGTGAAGGGTCCGGAAATCGGACCTGTATGACCGCTCAATATGACGTAAGGGGGCGGTTTTTGGGGAGGAATGTGATCACAAGATTGTGAACATTCGTCCGGGCTGTGCGGGCCGCACGCCGGGTGTCTTCCTCGCCCGGTTTCCGGTGCCCGGCACCCGGCACCCGGCGCCCGGCACCCGGCGCCCGGCCGGTCCGGGCCGCCGCCCCCCTACCCCGCGACATGAACCTCCGGTGACCTCGGCCCGCCCCTGGTCCGAGAGCCCGGTAACCATCGCCGACCGCTGTGATCCCTGTCCGGCGATCGGCGGCCGGCGTTGCCGCACGGTTCACCCGGGGTCCATCCCGGCTGCCAACGCTCCCTGGTGAAAGGGCAGTTGCGGGGGTCCCGCGCTGCCCTCGCCGCTGCCCGTCCGTACCAGGGAGCTCGCGCATGCCCCGTACACGGTCCGCCGCCCCCACCGTCCCCGGCCTGGACCGCCGGGCCTTCCTCACCGCCACCGGCGCCGTCGGCGCCACGACCGCGCTCGCGCTGGCGTACGGGACCGGTGCCGCACCGACCGCCGCGCCGGACAGATCCGCCCCGCCCCTCGTCGCCCCGGAACCGGTCGCCGCGCCGCCCGTTCCCCGGGTGCCGTACACCGAGGGCACCACCCTCGCCTCGGTGGCCACCCCGCGCGGCGCCGCCGGTTACCGCAGGCTCGCCGAGGGCCCCGGCTGGCACCGCGTCGTACGCGCCGAACTCGCCGCCGCGCGCCCCGGCCGGGACGACCGGCGCACCGTACTGGCCTCCTTCGTGCAGCTCACCGACCTGCACCTGGTCGATGTGCAGCACCCGCTGCGCCACGAATACCTGCGGGTGCGGGCGGCCGGTGCCTGGCGCCCGCAGGAGGCACTGTCCGTCGCGGGCGCCGTCTCCCTCGTCGAACGCGTCAACAGCCTGCCCGGCGGGCCCGCCACCGGGGCGCCGCTGTCCTTCGCGATGACCACCGGCGACAACACCGACAACAACTCCGGCATCGAACTGGACTGGTTCCTCACCGCGCTGAGCGGCGGCCGGATCACCCCCAACTCCGGCGACCCCCGGCACTACGAAGGCGTGCAGAACAGCGGCCACCCCCTCTACTGGCAGCCGGACAGCGACCTGCGCGACGCCGACAAGCTGCGCGGCTTCCCCGGCGTGCCCGGCTTCCTGGAGGCGGCGACCCGCACGGTCACCAGCCCGGGACTGCGCCTGCCCTGGTACTCGACCGCCGGCAACCACGACTCGCTGCCCGGCGGCTGCTGCGCCCCCGACGACCCGTTCCTGGCCGAGGTCGCCACCGGCGGACGCAAGCTGGAACTGCTGCCCGCCGACGAGGCGATCCGCGCCTACCTCGCGGTGCTCGGCGGCCCCGGCCCCGGGCGGCGGGAGTTCGCGGACCTGCTGAAGGCGCACGGGCGGCGGGCGCGCACCGTCACCCCGGACGAGCGCCGCGTCCCCTTCACCCGCGCCGGTTACCTGCGCGCGCACCTGGACCCCCGGTACACCGGCCCGGGACCGCGCGGCCACGGCTACACGGCGGCCGACCTCGACGCGGACCGGCTGTACTACACCTTCCGCATCGCGGAGGACGTGGTGGGCATCAGCCTCGACACCACCGACCCCGGCGGCCACCACACCGGCTCGCTCGGCTCCGGACAGCTGCGCTGGCTCGACCGCACGCTGCGGGCCCACCCGTACGAGCACGTCCTCGTCTTCAGCCACCACACCAGTACGTCGATGGACAACGCCGTGCCCGACCCGGCCCACCCGGCCGAGCGGCGGCACGGCGGGGCCGAGCTGGTGGCGCTGCTCGCGCGGCACCGCAACGTACGGGCGTGGATCAACGGCCACAGCCACCGCAACCTGATCACCCCGCACGGCACGTTCTGGGAGGTCACCACCGCCTCGCACGTCGACTTCCCGCAGCTGGCCCGGGTCGTGGAGGTGACGGACAACCGCGACGGCACCCTGTCCCTGTTCACCACGCTCGTGGAGTCGGGCGCGCCGTCCCGTACGGACTTCGGTGATCTCTCGCAGCGGGGCCTGGCGGCGCTCTACCGCGAACTGTCCTGCAACGCGCCGGGAGCGCGGAGCGATCTCGCCGGCGGTCCCGGCGACCGCAACACCGAGCTGCTGCTGGAGCGGCGCTGACGTGCGCCTGCGGGCTCAGCGCGGCAGCACCACCACGTACGAGCCCGGTTCCTCGCCGTCCGCCGCCATCAGGGCCGTACGGACCACCGCCGCCTGCTGTTCCGGGGCGTCGCGCAGCGCGCGCGGGGTGACGTGGACGACCGTGATGCCCAGCTGCTCCAGGTGCTCGCGCTTGCGGGCGTACTCCGACCAGAGCGCGTCCTCGTCCTGGCGCGGCGCCCGCGCGTCGATCTCCACGGCCACCGCCTGCTCGGGCCAGTACGCGTCCACCCCGCCCAGGTGGGGGCCGCCGGGCAGCCGCAGCTCGACGTTCCACAGCGGGTCCGGCAGGCCGTACTCCCGCACCAGGTCGTACAGCCGGCCCTCGGCCATCGCGCGGCCCTCGGCCAGCAGCGCGTCCACCGCGTCCACCACGTGCGGCTGGTTCAGCAGCCGGGCCTGGCTGAACTCGCGTACCACCGCGGCCGCTTCACAGTGTCCGCCGCGCACCGCCTCGGTCAGCAGCCGCCGTACCGTGCAGGCGTCCGTGAGCCTGCCGACGGCGTCCGCCAGCGCGCGGGGCACGGGGGCGACCGGCACCCCGGTGATCCGCTGCGGGCGCGGCATGACCTGGGCGCGGACGACGCGCGCGAAGCCGGAGGTGCGCAGCCGCCGGGTGCGCGGCACCAGGACCTCGATCCGGTCCAGGGACAGCAGCGGGGGAGCGGACGAGAAGCGGTGCAGGGCCAGCGCCGCCAGCCCGGTGATCATCGGCTCGCCTTCGGGCGCGGTGCCGCCCTGCGCGGGGACGGGGGGCTGCCGGTGCGCCGCGTAGAGCAGCACCGCGTGCAGCCGCTCCTCGCTGGTGGGCGGCCCGGGGTGGAGCAGGTGCACACCCGGCAGCACCTGCTGCCAGGGGCCGCCGGGGCGGCACCGCTCGGCGGCCTCCGCGGCGTCGACGCCGTGCTCGCGCAGCTGGCGGGTGGTCAGGACGCGCGGCCCGGCACCGGGGCGGCTGTGCAGCGGACGGGGGGAGAGCGGGGTGGGTGACTCCCCGCCGGAGCCAGGGGAAGTGTGGTTCATGCCCGGGCCATTCCCGCGCCCGCCCCGCCTCCTAACGCCTGTTACACGCCCGTCGACAAACCCGGACAACGCCGTCCTAAAGTACGGGCGTTCGACTGCCGAAAACGGCAGGTTCGGCCCGGCACGGCGAGCGCCGGCGTGCGCACCCGGTCAGTTGTACGGGTGTCCGGGTGCGCATACCGCCCGCCCGCCGGGCGGGAGATCGGCGGCCGGGCCTACCGCGCGGCCTGCGTGTCGCAGGCCTGCGCGCGCAGCGCCCGCGCCAGGTCGTCCCGCGCCTCCGACACGAGCCGCCGCAGCGCGGGCGGCGCCGACGAGTGCTCCGTCAGCCAGGCGTCCGCCGCGTCCAGCGTCTCCTGGTCGCCCTGGAGCATCGGGAACAGCCCCCGCACCACGGCCATGCCGATCTCGATCGACCGCTCCCGCCACACGCGCTCGATGGCGGCGAAGTACTTGGGCGCGTACGGGGCCAGCAGCTCCCGCTGGTTCGCCTGCACGAGGCCGGAGATCGTCGCCTCGACCAGGGCGTTGGACAGCGCGTCGGACTCCACCACGTCCGCCCAGGCCCGCGCGTTGACCTCGGGCGAGGGGCGGGCGGCCAGGCAGCGGACGTGGTGGCGGCGGCCGGAGGCGGTGTCGTCGCGCCGCAGTTCGGCGTCGATGGCCGCCTCGTCGGCGGCGCCGTGCGCGGCCAGCGGCTCCAGGAACGTCCAGCGCAGCTCCTGGTCCACGTCGAGGCCGTCGATGCGCGCCGTACCGTCCAGCAGGCCCTGGAGCAGCTGGAGGTCGGCCGCCGTGGTGGCCACCGAGGCGAAGAACCGCGCCCAGGAGAGCTGGTGGCCGCTGCCCGGCTCGGCCAGCCGCAGTTCGTGCAGCGCGCCCTGCGCCAGTTCCCGCGCTGCCAGGTCGCGGTGGCCGGCGGCCGTGTAGTGGGTGAGCGCGTAGCGGGCCTGCGCGTGCAGCGTCTGGAGCACGCCGACGTCCGACTCGCGGCCCGCGAAGGAGAGCACCAGCGCGAGGTAGTCGCGGGCGGGCATCAGGCCGTCGCGGGTCAGGCCCCACACCGCGGACCAGCACAGCGCGCGCGACAGCGGCTCGGTGATCTCGCCGAGGTGGCCGCGCAGCGTGGCCAGCGACCGCTCGTCGAAGCGGACCTTGCAGTACGTCAGGTCGTCGTCGTTGACCAGGACCAGTTCCGGGCGCTCGGCGCCGGTCAGCTCGGTGACGACGGTGCTCGGGCCGGAGACGTCCAGCTCGGCGCGGGCGTAGCGGACCAGCGCGCCGTCCGCGCCCTCCCGCCGGTACAGGCCCACCGCGACCCGGTGCGGCCGCAGCTCGGGGCGCTCGGAGACCGCTTCCTGCTGGATGGTCAGCTCGGTGATGCGGCCCTCGGCGTCATAGGTGACCTGCGGGGTCAGCGCGTTGACGCCGGCCGTCTCCAGCCAGGCGCGCGACCAGGTGGCCAGGTCGCGGCCGGAGGTCTCCTCCAGGACGGACAGCAGGTCGGCCAGGCGGGTGTTGCCGTACGCGTGGCGCTTGAAGTAGCGCCGCGCGCCCTCCAGGAACGCGTCCCGCCCCACGTACGCCACCAGCTGCTTGAGGACGGCGGCGCCCTTGGCGTAGGTGATGCCGTCGAAGTTGAGCTTGGCGTCCTCCAGGTCGCGGATGTCGGCGGTGACCGGATGGGTGGAGGGGAGCTGGTCGGCGCGGTACGCCCAGGCCTTGCGGCCGTTGGCGAAGGTGATCCAGCCGTTGGTGAAGCGGGTCGCCTCCACCAGCGACAGCGCGCCCATGAAGTCGGCGAACGACTCCTTGAGCCACAGGTCGTCCCACCACCGCATGGTGACGAGGTCGCCGAACCACATGTGCGCCATCTCGTGGAGGATGACGCTGGCGCGGCGCTCGTAGGACGCGTCGGTCACCTTGCCGCGGAAGACGAACTCCTCGCGGAAGGTGACGCAGCCCGGGTTCTCCATCGCGCCGATGTTGTACTCGGGCACGAAGGCCTGGTCGTACTTCCCGAACGGGTACGGGTAGTCGAAGTGGTCGTGGAAGAAGTCCAGGCCCTGCTTGGTGACGGTGAAGATGTCCTCGGGGTCGAAGTGCCGCGCCAGCCCCTTGCGGCACAGCGCGCCGAGCGGGATCTCCAGCTCGGTGCCGTCGGCGAGGGTGCGCCGGTAGGTGTCCGAGACGTAGTGGTACGGGCCCGCGACGACGGCCGTGATGTACGTGGAGATCGGCCGTGTCTCGGCGAAGCGGTACGTCCCGTCCTCCGGCTCGCCCACCTGGGCGCCGTTGCTGAGCACCACCCAGCCGTCGGGCGCGGTCACCTCGAAGCGGAACGGTGCCTTCAGGTCGGGCTGCTCGAAGTTCGCGAACACCCGGCGGGCGTCGGCGGGCTCGTACTGGGTGTAGAGGTAGACCTCGCCGTCCTCGGGGTCGACGAAGCGGTGCAGGCCCTCACCGGTGCGGCTGTACGCGCACCGGGCGTCCACCACCAGGGTGTTCTCCGCCGCCAGGTCCGCCAGGGCGATACGGGTGCCGTCGAAGACCTCCGCCGGGTCCAGCTCGCGGCCGTTGAGGGTGACGGCGGTGACCGACGGCGCCACGAGGTCCGCGAAGCTCGCGGCGCCGGGCTCGGCGCAGGTGAAGCGCACGGTGGTGCGGGAGCGGAAGGTTTGCGCGGCCTCGCCCTCCCCGACGGCCGACCGCAGGTCCAGCGCCACGTCGTACCCCTCGACGCGCAGCAGTCCGGCCCGCTCCCGGGCCTCGTCTCGGGTCAGATTCTCACCGGGCACGACGTGACTCCCTCGCCCTCGTCTCGTATGTCGAACACGGGGAATCATGGCACGCCGGACACCGGTTGAAGCGGTCACCGATCCGCCGATCGGCCACCGAACCGCACGCCCGAGGAGCCACCGTGTCCGAGATTCCTGCCGCCGCCGGGACCGCCAAGACCCCGGCCGACTTCTGGTTCGACCCGTCCTGCCCATGGGCCTGGCTGACCTCCCGCTGGATGCTGGAGGTGGAGAAGGTGCGCCCGGTGGAGGTGCGCTGGCACGTGATGAGCCTGGGCGTGCTGAACGAGGACAAGCTCGACGAACTGCCCGAGGAGTACCGCGAGAAGAACCGCCCCGGCGGGGTGGTCTGGGGCCCGGTGCGGGTCTGCGTCGCCGCCGAGCAGCAGTACGGCCCCGAGGTCCTCGCCCCCCTCTACACCGCGCTCGGCACCCGCTTCCACAACCAGGGCCTGCCGCGCACCGAGGAGACGATCGCCGTCGCCCTGGAGGAGGCCGGCCTGCCCGCGTCACTGGCCGACGCGGCCGGCACCGACACGTACGACAAGGAGCTGCGCGCCTCCCACAAGGCGGGCATCGACCTGGTGGGCCAGGAGGTGGGCACCCCGGTCATCGCGGTCCCCGGCCCCGACGGCGATCCGATCGCCTTCTTCGGCCCGGTCGTCACCCCGGCACCCAAGGGCGAGCAGGCCGCCCAGCTGTGGGACGGCACCCTGATGGTCGCCTCCATCCCCGGCTTCTACGAGATCAAGCGGACGCGGACGCGGGGGCCGGTCTTCGACTGAGGCGCGGCGCGCGTCGGTCCGGCACGCCGCCGCGCACAGAAAGGCCCCCGCGAGTCACGTCCTCACGGGGGCCTCTCCTTCATCCGCCTGCCAGGTGAAGGGTGAGAAGACGATCACGAGGCAGGACGCCTGTCGGCGCCGGACCGCGCCCGCCGCTTACGGGGCGAGCAGCAGGTTGTTGGCGCGCTCCTTGGCGGCGGTGTAGCGCTTGGCCACGTCCTGCCAGTTGACGACCTTCCACATCGCCTCGATGAAGTCCACCTTCTGGTTCTTGTACTGGAGGTAGAAGGCGTGCTCCCAGGCGTCGAAGACCAGGATCGGGACCGAGCCCTGGCCGACGTTGCCCTGGTGGTCGTAGACCTGCTCGACGATGAGGCGGCCGGTGACCGGCTCGTAGGCCAGTACGCCCCAGCCGGAGCCCTGCGTGGTGGCGGCGGCCTTGGACAGCTGCGCCTTGAACTTGGCGAACGAGCCGAAGTTCTCCGCGATGGCGTCCGCCAGCTCGCCGACGCCGTCCTTCTCCAGCGGCTCGCCGCCGCCGTCGCCGGTCATGTTGTGCCAGTAGATGCTGTGCAGGATGTGGCCGGAGAGGTGGAACGCGAGGTTCTTCTCCAGGCCGTTGATCGAGCCCCACTGATCCTTGTCACGCGCCTCGGCGAGCTGCTCCAGGGTGTCGTTGGCGCCCTTGACGTAGGCCGCGTGGTGCTTGTCGTGGTGCAGCTCGATGATCTCGGGGCTGATGACGGGCGCGAGCGCCGAGTAGTCGTACGGAAGTTCCGGAAGTGTGTACGTGGCCATGTCGAGCCCTCCAGCTGCTTACGACCTTTAATTGCAACCGACTTGCATCTGCACGTTATCAGCATGAGTGATCACGAACCGGCCGTGGGGAGGGGACTGGGCCAAAAGAAGGAGACGGCGCCCGACCTCGGTCCGAGGCCGGGCGCCGTCTCCGAAAAGAGCCGCGCTATTAGTGAGGTAAGGCTTACCGAACTAGTGGGAATTCGGCGGGGTGACGGCCGGCAGATCCCGTTCGGCTGTTTTCCGGCCGGCCATTCGCTGCCGGAGCAGACCGACGACGACGAGCACCACGCCGAATCCCCCGGTGAAGTACAGCTGCATGCGCTGGTTCTCGTCCCGCAGCATCAGCACCAGGACCGCCACCACACCGGCCAGCGCCACCCACGTCAGCACGGGGAAGAGCCACATCCGTACGACCAGCTTCTCCGGCGCCTCGCGCTCCAGCCGGCGGCGCATCCGCAGCTGCGCCACGGCGATGAAGCCCCACACGACGAGGATCGCCGCGCCCACCATGTTCAGCAGCCACTGGAAGACGGTCTCCGGCCACCAGTAGCTGAACAGCACCGCGAGGAAGCCGAAGGCCGAGCAGAGGACCACCGCGCGGCGCGGCACGCCGCCGCTGACCGTGCGCAGGAAGCGCGGGCCCTGCCCGCGGGCGGACAGGGAGTGCGCCATCCGGGAGGAGCCGTAGATGTTGGCGTTCATCGCGGACAGGAGCGCGATCAGGATGACCACGTTCATGATCTGGCCGGCCGCGGGGATGTGCAGGTAGTCCAGCACCGCGACGTACGGGCCGTTCTTGGCGATGTCCGCGTTGTTCCAGGGGATGACGGTCACGATGACCGCCATCGAGCCGACGTAGAACAGCGCGATGCGCCACATCGCGGTGCGCACGGCCCGCGCCACGCCGCGCACCGGGTCCTTGGACTCGGCCGCCGCGATCGTCACGGTCTCCAGGCCGCCGTACGCGAAGACGGAGGCCAGCAGGCCGATCACCAGGCCGTCCGAGCCGTTGGGCAGGAAGCCGCCGTCGCCGGTCAGATGGGCCGCGCCGGGCGCGGACGTGCCGGGCAGCACACCGAAGATGGCCAGCAGGCCGAGGACCAGGAAGATGCCGATCGCGGTGATCTTCAGGGCCGCGAACCAGAACTCGAACTCGCCGAAGTTGCTGACCGCCGCCAGGTTGGCGCCGCAGAAGACCACCATGAACAGCAGCACCCACATCCAGGGCTGCGTGTCCGGGAACCAGCCGGTCATGATCCCGGCGGCGCCGATCGCCTCGGCCGCGACCGCCACGCACAGCTGCGCGGTGAACATCCAGCCCGTGGTGAAGCCCGCCCACGGGCCGATCGAGCGCCCGGCGTGCACGGAGAACGAACCGGAGGCGGGGCTGGCCGCCGCCATCTCGCCGAGCATCCGCATCACCAGCATGACCAGGCAGCCGGAGACGGCGTAGGCGAGGACGATCGAGGGGCCGGCCGCCGCGATGCCCTCCTTGGAGCCGACGAACAGCCCGGCGCCGATCACACCGCCGAGGGCGATCATCGACAGGTGCCGCTGCTTGAGTCCGTTGGACAGCGGCGGGCCGGCGTCCGGGCCCGCCGCGGCCGGTCCGGTGCCGTCCGGGGACGACCCGGCGCCCGGGACCCGGCCGGTCCGCTCGCGCTCGGGCGTGGTGGACGAAGGTGTCCGATTCATGGTCGTACCTGTCCCATTAAGTGAGAGCGGAGCGAGACGATCGACGGAAAACGCGCTCAGTTTGAGTGTCCGTGTCCGCTCAGGGCAACAGTCGTGCAGCAGTTGTTCGGTATTCAGACGAGATCGTGACTGGCCGCATTCACACCGTTGTGACACGTGACCCTGGGTGATTCGGAGCGGAAGTGGGGCGACCGGTTCCGGCCGTTCGCCCGCCCCGCCGCGCGCCCCCCGGCGCGGTCAGCCGCGCACCCGCCGCGCCCGCAGCTCCCGTACGCCCGCGACCGCCAGCACCACGCCGGTCGCGGCGGCCGACCACAGCAGCTGCGGCCGCGCCCCGTCGTCGGTGAGCATCAGCACCAGCACCGCCACCATGGCCGCCAGCGCCGTCCAGGTCAGATACGGGAACGCCCACATCCGCAGGGTCAGCTTCTCCGGCGCCGTGCGCTCGATCTGCCGCCGCAGCCGCAGCTGCGACACCGCGATCAGGCCCCAGACGAACAACAGCACCGCGCCGACCGCGTTGAGCATGTAGAGGAAGACGGTGTCCGGCCACAGCAGATTCAGCAGTACGGAGACGAAGCCGAACGCCACCGACGACAGCACCGCCCGGCGCGGCACCCCGCCCGCCGTCACCTTCAGCAGCGAACGCGGCGCCTCGCCCCGCTCGGCCAGCGAGAAGACCATCCGCGAGGAGCCGTACAGGTTGGCGTTGAGCGCCGACAGCAGCGCCACGAACACCACCACGTTCATGATCTGGCCCGCGCCCGGCACGCCGATGCTGTCCAGCACCGCCACGTACGGGCTCTTGCCCGGCTGCATCGACGACCAGGGCAGCAGGGTCACCACGACCAGCATCGAGCCCACATAGAAGAAGAGGATGCGCCACACCGCGCTGCGCACCGCGCGCGCCACGTTGCGCGCCGGGTCGTCGGACTCGGCCGCCGCGATGGTGACGACCTCCAGGCCGCCGAACGCGAAGGCGACGGCGAGCACGCCGGAGACCACGCCCTGCCAGCCGTTGGGCAGGAAGCCGCCCTGACCGGTGAGGTTGGTCAGCCCGACCGGGTCGGTGTCCGGCAGCACACCGAAGATCGCGAGCAGGCTGAGCGCCAGGAACAGCACGATCGCGGCGACCTTCAGCGTCGCGAACCAGAACTCGAACTCGCCGAAGCTCTTGACCGCCGTGAGGTTGGCGGCCGTGAACACCAGCATGAAGATCAGCACCCAGCCCCACTGCGGGACCGCGGGCACCCATCCGTTGGCGATCTGCGCCGCGCCGGTGGCCTCCACCGCCAGCACCACCACCAGCAGGAACCAGTACAGCCACCCCACGCTGAAGCCCGCCCAGCGGCCGAGCGCGCGCTCCGCGTGCACCGAGAAGGCGCCGGAAGCGGGCATCGCCGAGGACATCTCGCCCAGCATCCGCATGATCAGCATGGCCAGCGCGCCCGCGATCAGATACGACAGCACGATGCCGGGCCCGGCCACCGCGATGCCGGCGCCGGAGCCCACGAACAGGCCCGCGCCGATCACCCCGCCCAGCCCGAGCATGGTCAGATGGCGCTGTTTGAGCCCGGCGGACAGCGGTTCGCGCTCCCCGGCCCCATCGCTGAGCGGCGGCGTTCCGGCGGCGGTCGGTGCGTCGTGCATGGGCTCGTACTCTCGCAAAAGGTCTTTGGGGAACTCCACAGGGCCCCGCGTCGTTCCCCCAGTTTCCCCGCCCGTCGCGCGCTACCACAAAATGCGCGCCCGTCCGCGGCGTCTTCCGTGATGAGCATCACGTGACCTGCGAAGACCGCCGACGGGCCGGCACCGGCCGGGGCCCGGCGCGTTGTTCGGAACTCTCCAAGGAGACCATTGCGCCTTTGTCGCCGCCACACGATGATCGGCCGTGGGGCGCTGGACTAACGTCAACGCGTCCCCAGACTGTCCCCGCACGACCTCACACCCGCGGAGTCCCGATGAGCACTGCCGACGCAACCACCAGGCCCGGTGCGGTCCTCGCCGATCTGCTGCCCGCAGCCGGCGCCACCCGCGCCCGTGTCCGCGACGCCGCGCTGATCGCCGGCGGCGCCGCGCTCACCGGCATCGCCGCGCAGATCGCCGTCCCGGTCCCCGGCTCCCCGGTCCCGGTCACCGGCCAGACCTTCGCCGCGCTGCTCGTGGGCGCCTCGCTCGGCGCCGGCCGCGGCTTCGCGTCGCTCGGCCTGTACGCGCTGCTCGGCATGGCGGGCCTGCCCTGGTTCGCGAACGGCGCCTCCGGCGCCGGCGGCGCGACCTTCGGGTACGTCCTCGGCATGCTCCTCGCCGCCACCGCGGTCGGTGCGCTGGCCCGCCGCGGCGGCGACCGCGGCCCGCTGCGCACGGCCGGCACGATGGCCGTCGGCACCGCCCTGATCTACGCGGTCGGCGTGCCCTTCCTCGCGCTGAGCACCGGCATGCCGTTCGGCCAGGCGGTCGCGGCCGGCCTCGTGCCGTTCCTGATCGGCGACGCCCTCAAGGCCGCGCTGGCGATGGGCGCGCTGCCCACCGCGTGGAAGCTGCTCGGCCGCCGCGGCTGACCCCCCGCGCCCCGCACCGCACGGACCGGGCCCCGCACCACCACCTCGCGTGGCGGCGCGGGGCCCGGCCGGGTTCCGGGTCCGTACGGGCCCTGCGGCCCGTGCTCACCTGCGGCTCTGCCGACGGGTGGTGATCCAGACCCCGGCCCCGCCGAGGGCCAGCAGCGCGGCGGCGGCGCCCGCCAGCGGCAGCACCGAAGGGGCGCCCGTCTGCGGCAGCCGCTCCCCGGGCGCCGCGGAGCCGGACTCCGACGGCGCCGGCGAGGTGGTCGACGAACCGGCCGGCACATTCGCCGTGTTCAGCATCAGCGGTGTGTCCGGCGCGTCCGACACCGGATTACGGGTGCCGAAATTCACCGGTCCCTGCTGCCACAGCACGGTTTCCGAGTTTCCCAGTGTCACCGGCAGACAGATCTGCCCCTGCTTTTTCAGATCGAAATGCGCGGTGACGTCGAACGTATGGCTCTTGCCGCTCGCCAGGGAACTGATCGCACACGAATACGCGCTGTTCGCCCCCTCCGGCAGCCGCGCCTCGGGCACCTTCGTGCAGCCGGTCACGTTCTTCACCGTCAGCCCCTGGAATCCGGCCACCGTGAGCCGGATCGCGCCGGTGTCCTTGCCGCCCTTGTTGGTGACCTTGGCGGTCAGCGTGGTCGCGCCGGTGGCGGTCTTCACCGATATCCGCTCCGGCAGCTCGGTGGTCACCCGGTAGCCGGCCGGCGCTGCGGAACCGGCCTTCCCGCCCGCGCTGCTGCCGGGCGTCGGATCGGCCGCCAGCGCCGCCGGACCGGCCGCCAGGGCCAGCCCCGCCGCGACCGCCGCCACCATGCGCACACGATTTCCCGGTCGGGTCGTGTACATTCTCGATCCCCCCTTTTCCGCATCCTCGGCCGAGGTATTTGATGGGTACCACAAGATTCCACGGGTGCTGTGGGGGCTGGGCATGGTGGGGAATACGAGCGAGGCGGGTCCCGGCCGGCTGGCGGCCGGCCGTTACCGTCTGCTGGAATTGATCGGCCGCGGCGGAATGGGCCGGGTGTGGCGCGCCCGCGACGAAATCCTCGACCGGTGGGTCGCGGTCAAGGAAATACGGATCGACGAACGCGCCGGCGAGGAGAGCGTGGTGCAGCGCGAGCGCAGCCTGCGCGAGGCCCGCGCCACCGCCCGTATCGACCATCCCAACGTGGTGCGCGTGCACGACGTGGCCGAGGAGGGCGACCGGCTGTGGATCGTGATGCAGCTGGTCCAGGCCCGCTCCCTGGAACAGGTCCTCGCCCAGGACGGCCCGCTGTCCCCGGAAGCGGCGGCCCGGGTCGGCACCGGACTGGCCCGCGCGCTGCGCGAGGTGCACGCGGTGGGCGTACTGCACCGGGACATCAAGCCCGGCAACGTCCTGATCGACGACCGCGGCGCGGTGGTCCTCACCGACTTCGGCATCGCGGCCATGCAGGACGCCACCGCCCTCACCATGGCGGGCATGCTCATCGGCTCGCCGGACTACATGGCGCCCGAGCGGGTGGCGGGCCAGGAGCAGGGCCCGCCTTCCGACCTGTGGTCGCTGGGCGCCACCCTGTGCGCCGCGGTGGCGGGCCGGTCACCGTTCACCCGCGCCACCACCCTCGCCACGCTGCACGCCGTACTGCACGAGGAGCCCGCGATCCCGCCCGCCGCGGGCCCGCTGCGCGAGGTGCTGGTCGCCCTGCTCGACAAGGCGCCCGAGGCGCGCCCCACCCTCACGGAGGTCGAGGCACGGCTGGAGCCGCTGGCACGGCAGGCCGCGGCGGCGGCCCCGACGGCGGCGATGAGCGCGGCCGGGACCGTGGACGTCCGTACGCCCACCGTGGCCGATCCGGCACCGGAGCGCATCGAGGTGGTGGAGGCCGGGGCCCTCCCGGCCGGGGCCTTCGCGACGCGTACACCGCCGGAGGGGAAGCGGGCGGGGGAGCGGGAGGCGGTGGAACCATCCGCAGCGGAGGCGCTGCCGGAAGCCGAGGTGCCGCCGGGGGCCGAGGTGCCGCCCGGAGCCCATATACGGCCTGAAGCGCAGGTACCCGAAGCGCAGATGCCCGAAGCGAAGGCGTCCGAAGCGCAGGTGCCCGAAGCCGCCCCCGCGCGGCCCCCCGCCACGGAACCCTCACCCTTACCCGCAGCCCCACCGGCCCGCCCCCGCCGCAAGCGCCACGCGCTGCTCGCCGCCGGGGGCGTCGCCGTGTCGGCCGCCGCGGTCGTGGTGGTCGTCGTGCTGGCCCAGGGCGCGGACCCCGGCGGCACGGCCGGGGCCGGGGCGGGGTCCGGGCGTCCGACCACGGCCGGCGCGGGCACCGCGCCCACGACCGGCGGCCCGGCGGACACGGCCGGGTCCCGCCGTACGGAGAACGGGTTCAGCTGGATTCCGCCCGCCGGCTGGAACCGCACCGAGGAGTCGTCCAGCCACGTCACCTACAGCACGAAGGACGGCTCCACGCTCGTCTCCGCGCGCCAGGACCCGTCCTCCGGCGGCGATCTGCTGACCGTCTGGCAGCAGTACGAGGCGCAGCAGCACGATGTGCCGGGCTACCGCAGGACGCGGCTGGAGCGCGCCACCTTCCAGGGGCACCCGGCCGTCGTGTGGGACTTCGCCTACCTCAGGGACGGCAAACCGGCGCACGGGCGGCAGCTCGGCTTCCGTACCGGGGACCGCACCTACCAGATCAACCTCTGGTACCTGGACTCCGCCGGGGCCGCCGCCCGGCGCGCCTACGACCGGGTCAAGGAGTCCTTCCGCACGTCGCCGTGACCGGCGGGCCCGCCGTCGCCGCCGTCCGCGGCGGCCTGTGCCGCGCCGCCCGCGGCCCGGCGCCGGCGGTCCAGCACCAGCCCCACGGCCAGCACGACCACGGCCGCGACCACCGAGAGCACCATCTGCTTGCGGCCGTCGGGGTTGTAGAACATGTAGCCGACGACGAACAGGATCAGCGCGATCGTCGCGTACGTCAGGTACGGGTAGAGCCACATCCGTACGGTCAGCCGCTCCGGCATGTCCCGCTCGATGACCTTGCGCATCCGCAGCTGCGAGAAGCAGATGACCAGCCAGACGAAGAGCGCCACCGCGCCGGAGGAGTTCAGCAGGAACTCGAAGACGGTGTCCTTCGAGGTGTAGCTGAAGATCGTCGCGACGAAGCCGAAGGCGACCGAGGCCCAGATGGCGGTCGCCGGGACGCCGCCCTTGTTCACCCGCGCGAAGGACTTGGGCGCGTCGCCGCGCTCACCGAGCGAGAACGCCATCCGGGAGGCGGTGTAGAGGCCGGAGTTCAGGCAGGACAGCACGGCGGTGAGCACCACGACGTCCATGACGGTGCCGGCCGCCGGGATGTCCAGCGACTTCAGGACGGCCACGTACGGGCTCTTGTCGAGCGCCGGGTCGTCCCACGGCAGCAGCGTCACGATCACCGTGATCGAGCCGATGTAGAAGAGCGCGATCCGCCAGATGACGCTGTTGACGGCCTTGCGGACGGCCTGTACCGGGTTGGGCGACTCGCTCGCGGCCAGCGTGACGATCTCGCTGCCCATGAAGGAGAAGACCACCAGCAGCATGCCGGAGAGGATCGCGCCCGGACCGTTCGGCAGGAACCCGCCGTGGCCGGTCAGGTTCGCCATGCCCACCGCGTGGTCGCCGGGCGGCAGCCCGAAGATCGCCAGCGCGCCGATCACGATGAACACCACGATCGCCACGACCTTGATCCCGGCGAACCAGAACTCGAACTCGCCGAACGACCCGACGGAGATCAGGTTGGTGCCGGTCAGCACGATCATCACCAGCAGCGCCCACGCCCACTGCGGGACGGCGGGGACCCAGCCGGTGAGGATCGAGGCGGCGGCGGTCGCCTCGACGGCCAGCACGACCGACCAGAAGAACCAGTACAGCCAGCCGATGGTGAAGCCCGCCCAGCGGCCCAGCGCCCGGTCCGCGTAGGCGGAGAAGGAGCCGGAGGTGGGGGAGGCGGCGGCCATCTCGCCCAGCATCCGCATCACCAGGACGACCAGCAGGCCGGTGAGCGCGTACGAGATCAGGATGCCGGGGCCGGCGGCCGCGATGCCCGCGCCGGAGCCCACGAACAGGCCCGCGCCGATCACACCGCCGATGGCGATCATCGACAGATGGCGGTTCTTGAGACCTGCTTTGAGTCCGTCGGGAGACCGGTCTCCGCCGGGGCCGCCACCGGGATCCCCGGTCGCCCGGCCCGCGTTCATGGTCGGCGGGTGCGCGCCCATGTGCACCGTCCTTCTGTGGTTCTCGGTGTCGAGTCCCCGCATTAGAACTTCGTCAACGGCCGCTTTGGAAGATCTGAATCCGGATCGTTGCGTGGATCTCATTTCCGCATGTCATCGCGTGTACATGGCATGTATGGCGGGCGGGGACCCGGAGGGCCGACGGGCCGAAGCCCCGGCGACGCCTACCCCGGGCCTGATCGGCCACACACTCGTGCAACACTCAGCACATGCGCGTGTATCTCGGCTCCGACCATGCCGGTTTCGAACTGAAGAACCACCTCGTCGAGTGGCTCAAGGCCAACGGCCACGAGCCCGTGGACTGCGGCCCGCACATCTACGACGCCGTGGACGACTACCCGCCGTTCTGCCTGCGCGCCGCCGAGCGGACCGCGGCCGACCCGGAGAGCCTGGGCGTCGTGATCGGCGGCTCGGGCAACGGTGAGCAGATCGCCGCCAACAAGGTCAAGGGCGTCCGGGCGGTGCTGGCCTGGAGCGAGGAGACCGCCAAGCTGGGCCGCGAGCACAACAACGCCAACGTCATCTCGGTCGGCGGCCGGATGCACACCCAGGACGAGGCCACGAAGTTCATCGCGGCGTTCCTCGCCACGCCGTACTCGAACGAGGAGCGGCACACCCGCCGCATCGAGATGCTCTCCCGCTACGAGACCACCGGCGAGCTCCCGGAGATCCCGGCCCACCACCCGCAGCAGGGCTGAGCCCCGCCCGTCGTACCGCCCGCGCCGCCGCCGGCGCGGGCGGACGCCGTACGCACCCCGTCCCACCCCGCCGAGGAGGCACCGGCCCATGCCCGAGGGGCACACGATCCACCGCCTCGCGCTGGACCACCGTGCGCGCTTCGAGGGCGCGCCGGTCCGGGCGAGCAGCCCCCAGGGCAAGTTCTCCGACAGCGCGGCGCTGATCGACGGCCGGGTCATGACCACCGCCGAGGCGCACGGCAAGCACCTCTTCCTCGGCTTCGGGCCCGCCGGGTGGGTCCACGTCCACCTCGGTCTCTTCGGCAAGCTGAACTTCGGTGACGCCCCCGCGCCGCCGCCCACCGACACCGTACGGCTGCGGCTGGCCGACGACGCGTCCTACGCGGACCTGCGCGGGCCCACCGCCTGCGCGCTGCTCACCGACGCCGAGAAGCAGGCGATACACGACCGGCTCGGCCCCGACCCGCTGCGTCCCGGGGACGACGGCGAGCGGGCCTGGGCGCGGATCTCGCGCAGCCGTACGTCGGTCGCCGCGCTGCTGATGGACCAGAAGGTGATCGCGGGCGTCGGCAACGTCTACCGCGCCGAAGTGCTCTTCCGGCACAACATCGACCCGTACCGTGCCGGGCGTGATCTGCTGCGGTCCGAATGGGACGCGATCTGGGCGGATCTGGTCGCCCTGATGCGCGAAGGGGTGCGGCACAATCGCATCGACACCGTACGCGCCGAACACCTCCCCGAGGCCATGGGCCGTCCGCCGCGCGTCGACGACCACGGCGGCGAGGTCTACGTCTATCGCCGTGCCCGCCAGGAGTGCCACATCTGCCGCTCCGAGATCCGCACCGCGCCCCTGGCCAACCGCAACCTCTTCTGGTGCCCCACCTGCCAGCCGAAGTGAGGGCCCCGGCCGGGGCACCCCGCGCGGTCCTCAGAAGCCGTGCGGCAGCCACGGCTTGATGTGCCAGCCGAAGGCCACCGACGCCTCGCGCAGCGCGCCGGGCCGCAGCTCCCGCACCCGGCCCGCCGCCGCCAGCGCACTCAGCGAGAACCCGCCCAGATACGCGGAGCCCAGTTCCCGTACGGACAGGGCCAGGTCGGCAGGGTCCCCGGTCCGCTCGCACGAAGCGCCCCGCCCGTCGCCGGCCAGCCGCCACCGGCCCTCGTTCCAGGGGCAGAAGGCGTCGGCCACCTCCAGGACCACGTCCACCGGCGCCGCGTACGCCCGCGCCGCGAGCGCCTCGCCGACCTCCACCAGCCGTACGAACAGCGACTCGCGCACCTTGACCTGGCAGCGCCGGATGTCGTCGACGAGGTGCAGCAGCGGATCGTCGGCCGGCCGGTTGCGCACCCGCACCCGGGACGTCAGGTCGATGCCGAACAGATAGCGCCACAGCGCCGCGTAGACGACCGGGTCCAGCGCCTCGACGTCGCGCACCGTCACCGTGCCGTCCGGGCCGCCCGCGTCCCAGCCCGCCGTGACCGCGTAGCGCGCGTACCCGCGCACCTCGCCGTCCACCTCGGCCAGCACACACAGCACCGGACCGGCCCCGTCCCGGTCGGCCTCCGGGTCGAGCAGCGGCAGCCGCTCCCAGCCGGGCTGCCGGGCGAGCATCCCGGGACGGCCGGCGACCAGCTGTTCGTAGACCTTCTCGCAGTCCGTCAGCGCGGCTTCCGGGTCGGCCAGCCGCAGCCGTACGGCGTCGGCGCCGGGCGGCGCGGCCACGGACAGCCGCAGCGTGTCGAGCGTCATGGCCACCGCCTCGGTCGCGGTGCCGTACCCGAAGCGCCCGTAGATGGCCGGTTCGGAGGCGGTCAGCACGGCCAGCGGCTCGCGCCGGGCCCGTACGTCCGCGAGCTGGCGGCGCATCATCTCGCGCAGGAGGCCGCGCCGCCGGTGCGTCGGCTGCACGCTGACCATCGTCACGCCGGCCGCCGGGACGACGGCGCCGCCGGGCAGCGACAGCCGGAAGGTGAACGCCCCCGCCGTGCCGACGACGTCGCCCCCGTCCCGGACGGTCAGGCTGCGCTCGGGCTCCCCGAGCCCCCGCCACAGGGCGCGCTCCTCCGGGGCCTCCGGAGTGCCGCCGAACACCCGCTCCAGCGATGCGTACCAGTCGTCCCAGTCGTCCGGACGCAGCTGCCGTAACTCTGTCGTCATGGGCCATGCGTAGCAGGACGCCTTACGGCCGCGCGACCGTTTTTCGAACGCCGTTTCCGGGCGATTGCGCCAGGCGGCGCGCCGCGAATCGACGCGCCGCCGAACGGGTGGATAAGGTCCCAGAACAATGGCGAGCAGCACGGGAGCGGAGTCCCTGACGGCCCGGTGGCGCAAGGCGTTCCACCGGGCCCGCATCAGCGTGCGCAAAGCCGGGGTCGACTACTTCCGCGGCGACGGCTCGGACTGGATCGCCCTGGCCGCCCTCCTGATCGCCATCCCCGCCATCGCCTGCGGCACCATCTGGCGGCCCGACTGGATCTCGCCGACCGCGCTGGTCCTGCCGGTCATCGCGGGCGGGCTGCTGCTGCGCCCGGCCAACCTGCTCGCCCTGTACGGCACGTCCGCCGCCGCCCTGATCGTCGAGGCGTCGCTGCTCGGCCCGTACGACCAGGGCCGCGACCGGATCACCCCGGGCACCGTCCTGGTGGTCGCCGCGGTCGGCCTGTCCGGGCTGCTGATCGCCCAGTTCCGCAGCCGGGTCGGCGTGCCGTGGCGGCGCGGCGGGACGATGCTCTTCGACCTGCGCGAACGCATCCGCGTCCAGAGCAAGCTGCCCAAGCTGCCGGCCGGCTGGCACCACGAGATGGCGCTGCGGCCGGCCGGCGGGCAGTCCTTCTCCGGCGACTTCGTCGTCGCCTCCCGCACCCACGGCGGCAACATCCTCGAAGTCGTGCTGACCGACGTGTCCGGCAAGGGCATGGACGCGGCCTCCCGCGCGCTGCTGCTGTCCGGCGCCTTCGGCGGCCTGCTCGGCTCGCTGCCGCCGCACGGCTTCCTGCCCGCCGCCAACGGCTACCTGCTGCGCCAGGACTGGGACGAGGGCTTCGCCACCTCCATCCACCTGGTGCTGGACCTGGAGTCCGGCGACTACGAGCTGCTGTCCGCCGGGCACCTGCCCGCCCTCCAGCTCAGCGCGGGCACCGGCCGCTGGGAGGAGAAGGCGGCGGAGGGGCCGCTGCTCGGGGTGTACGACGGGGCGCAGTTCGACCCCGTCAAAGGGACGCTGCGCCCCGGCGATGTGCTGATGCTCTTCACGGACGGCCTGGTCGAGGCCGCCGACCGGGACATCGCCGAGGGCATCGACCGGCTGACCGGCGAGGCCGACCGCTATGTGGCCTGCGGCTTCGCGGGCGCCGCCTGGCATCTGATCGAGGCGGTGGCCAAGGACGTGAACGACGACCGGGCGCTGCTGCTGATCTGCCGCGACTGAGGGCCGAGGGCGAGCCTCACGGCGCGGCCGGGCCGTGCCCGGGCCGCCAACCCGGTGAACACGCTGCGCCGGGGGAGGGAAAAGCCCCGTCGCCCCGGCCCCGCCGCGCTTCATGGGAACCCGACGCCTCGAACGATCCATGGAGGACGCATGGCCGGCACCCTCACCTTCCGCTACGTCACGTACCTCGCGAGCACACCGGAAAAGGTCTGGCACGCCCTGACCGACCCCGAGCTGTCGGCCGCGTACTGGGGGCACGGCAACGTCTCCGACTGGCGGCCCGGCTCGCGCTGGGAGCACCGGCGCACCGACGGCTCGGGCATCGCCGACGTCGAGGGCGTGGTCCTGGAGAGCGCGCCGCCCACGCGGCTGGTGACCACGTGGGCGGAGCCGGGCGGGCCGACGGGCCGGGGCGAGCCGGGCGTCTCCGCCGTGACGTTCGGCGTCGAGCCGTACGAGGAGATCGTCCGGCTGACCCTGACGCACGAGGACCTGGCCGACGAGGCCGCGCGGGAGGCGGCGGCCGGGGGCTGGTCCGCGGTGCTCGCCAACCTCAAGACGCTTCTGGAGACCGGCCGCCCGCTGCCGCGGGAGCCGTGGGCGATGCCGTGAGCGTCCGGTCCCCGCCGCCCGGCAGGAGCCGGGCCAGCCACGCCGACCGGCCGGCCGCCAGCGGTCCCAGTACGGCCAGGATCAGGACGTACCCGGCGATGAACGGCGCCAGCCGCTCGTCCAGCCCGGCGCCCGCCGCCATCGTCGCCAGGATCAGCGCGAACTCGCCGCGGGCGAGCAGCGCGGTGGCGATGTTCGCGGCCGGGCGCGGCCCGAAGCCGTAGATCCGGGCCGCGACCAGCCCCGCGACCACGTTCATGACCAGCGTCAGCGCCACCGCGATCAGCACCGGCCACACCACCGACGGCAGGTCGCCGGGGTCGATGGACAGGCCGAAGGCGAAGAAGAAGATCGCTCCGAAGGCGTCCCGCAGCGGGTGCACCAGCTCCATGATCCGCTTGCCGGAGCCGGTGCTGCCGAGCATCAGGCCGACCATGAACGCGCCGATGGCGTCCGCCACGCCGAACCACTCCGAGACGCCCGCCACGAAGACGGCGGCCCCGAGGAAGGAGATGACCAGCAGCTCGTTGTCCTTGGTGGCGATCAGCTTGCCGATCACCGTCGTGCCCCAGCGGGCGACCACGGCCAGGAGCAGCAGGAAGCCGAACGCCTTGCCCGCGTCGAGCACGGCCGAGGCCATCGAGTCGGCGCCGGAGATCACCGGCTGGAGGGCGGCCAGGTACAGCGCGAGGAAGATGTCCTCGACCACGATGATGCCGAGGATCGGCTTGGTCTCGGGGTTGCCGAGGCGGCCGGTGTCCATCAGGACCTTGGTGACGATCGCCGACGAGGAGATGCCGAGCACCCCGGCCAGGACCAGCGCCTCGGAGGTGCCCCAGCCGACCAGGAAGCCGAAGACGAGGCCGGCGCCGACGTTCAGCGCCAGGTAGGCGGCCCCGGCGACGGCCATTTTCCGGCCGCCCTCCTTGAGGTCGTCCATATGGAATTCGAGGCCGAGGTAGAAGAGCAGCAGCACCAGACCCAGCAGGGAGAGCATTTCCAGCTCGTGCGGGTCGTCGACCAGGGCGATGCCGGGGGTGTGCGGGCCGAGCAGTATTCCGGCCAGGATGAACAGGGGGATCGTGGGGAGCCCGATGCGGCTGCCCAGGCGGGCGAGGACGGCGGCGGCCAGGAAGGCCCCGCCCATCGCGAGGAGGGTTTCTGCGTGTCCGATGGCTCCTCCAGGGGTTCGGCCGGACGATGTTCGGTCAAGGGGGAGTCAAGAAAGCGTTAGTAGTTAGTTTACCAAACGACTTTTCCGGCTGGAACGTCCGCTTCCGCCTCCCGCTTCGCCGGACTGCCGCCCACCGCTCCACCGACCCGCCTCCGGGACCTTCCCGGCCCTCCCGTCGAGAGCCCTGCCTGGGGTTTTCCCCACCCCGAAGCCACCGGCAGCCGTCATGGCCCAGGTTCACCCCGGCTCCGTACGGTCGAGGGATGGACCGAATGCGGGAGACGGGGGGCGACGCGATGGGCCCGAAGGGCGAGGCACGCCGGCACCGGCCGGGGCCGGACGGCGGCGCCTGCGCCGTGGAGCTGCGCGGGGTCCGGCGGCAGTACGGCCGCGGCGCGGGCGCCGTGCACGCGCTGCGCGGCATCGACCTCGCCCTGCCGCACGGCAGCTTCACCGCCGTGATGGGGCCCTCCGGCTCCGGCAAGTCCACGTTCCTCCAGTGCGCCGCGGGCCTGGACCGGCCGACCGGCGGCACGGTCCGCGTCGGCGGCACGGACATCACCCGCATGCGGGAGGGCCGGCTCACGGCCCTGCGCCGCGAACGCCTCGGCTTCGTCTTCCAGGCGTTCAACCTGCTGCCGTCGCTGACCGTCGAGCAGAACGTCGCCCTGCCGATGCGGCTCGCCGGACAGCGCGCCGACCGGCGGCGGACGGCCGAGGCGCTGGCCCGGGTGGGCCTCGCGGAGCACGCCGGGCGGCGCCCCGGTCAGCTCTCCGGCGGCCAGCAGCAGCGCGTCGCCGTCGCCCGCGCCCTGGTCACCGGCCCCGACGTGGTCTTCGCCGACGAACCGACCGGCGCGCTCGACGCCGCCACCGCCGCCGAGGTCCTCGCCCTGCTGCGGCACGCCGTCGACGCGCTCGGCACCACCGTCGTCATGGTCACCCACGACCCGGTGGCCGCCTCCTGGGCCGACCGGGTCCTCTTCCTCGCCGACGGCACGCTCACCGGCAGCCTAGAACGGCCCTCGGCCGAAGAGGTGGCGGCCCGGATGGCGGCCCTCGCCCGGCACGCCCGGCGGGCGGCGGCCTGAGCGGTGCGGCCGGCTCTCGGTGCCCGGCCGGTTCCCTTCGGAACGCCACGCCATCCTGGGCTCCGCCGCCGCAGCGGCGCGAAGTGCTCCGGCCGCAGGCGCGGCCCCAGCACGAAGAACGGCAGGAACTGGAGCAGCCGTTGCATGTCCAGGCCGTCGCCGATCTCCGGGGACACCGAGGCCGGTGGGCGACGGCCGGCGCGAGCGGAACCGGTCACCGTACGGTCCACCACAGCCGAGTGGTCAGCCGCCACACGAACAGCGCCGCCAGGAACCAGGTGAGGTACCAGGGGCCCAGGAGGCTGACCGGCATTTCCGGGTCGGGGGCCGCCCGGCGCGCGAAGAGGGTGTGGGCGGTCTCGAAGACGGCATACGGCGCCACGACGCCGGTGACCAGCCGCCGCAGCCGGTCCGCCCGCAGATCGAAACCGCGCGAGAAATATCCGGAGATGACGATGAATGCCGGCATGCGAAAGGCGTAGACCGTCATGTAGAGCGCATCGGCGGCGCGGCTCTGCCCGGTCAGCGGCTCCCGGGAATGGCCCATGACGGCCAGCACGATCGCCAGGTACTTCGCATTGCCGAAGAAGGCGTCCCGGCCGCTTCCGCCGCCGGTCCGTATGGTCTCCGCCGCGGGCGCCGGGTCCCGGTCCGGAGCCCGTGCGGTCGGCGGGGGCACACGTCGTGAGGCCGGTGCGGCGGAAAGCATCTGCCGCACCCTGGTGGAGGCCGGTGAATGCGTAAATCCCTCGCCGTCGAATGTGTATTGCGGGCGGTGTGGCGGGGAATTCCCGTTCGGGTGGCGTTCGGGATGGTGCCGGGGAAGTGCTTCCGGCTGTTTTGCGGAGTGCCGGTGAACAACTGGTTCCGCATATCACGTCCGGCCGTCGAAGGGCCTATGTCTTACGGTCAAACCGGGGGGTGATGTCCACTTCGCTACCGGTATGTCGGTGCGGTGAGATGGCTGTTGGTCGTGTCCACGTCAGATGAATTCACGTACGCACAAAGGAGGGGCCGGGAAGCGTGCGGACCTTCACCCGAACCCTGCGAAAGGATCCGGCCGTTGGCCGGAACGCGGCCGGTGACGTCAATTCCCGTACGGCCGACCGCCGTCCGGCCACGGGCCGGCGCCCGGCCGTCCCGTGGCCGGGCAAAGCCTTGGCCGATGATTCGCCACCCGCCTCCACTGGGCAAGGACTTGGTGGCACGATGGTGCCGAGCGGGGGTGTGCGCGGCTGCATGCTTCCGGGGCCGGCCAGGCGTTCCGACCGAGGGTGTGATCAGTTGTGGCTCTTTCGCTGTCCGTCGTGCTGTTGTTGGGCATCATCATGGTCGTGTTGATACGCGGTAAATCGCTCAAGGCGGGTCCGGCGGTCGTCGCCATCCTCTTCGGCTTCTTCCTCGCCTCCACGGGCATCGCGCCGTCCATCAACCGGTTCCTGAACTCGGTGGCCGAGACGATCAACAACATCAGCTTCTAGCGCATCCGGGCCCCTACCGCGCCCGCAGGGGCCCGGCCGGCACGTCAGCGGTCGTCGCGTCCGCTCCGCGCGACCGCCTCCCGTACGGCCTCCTCGCTGCGCCCCACCAGCGCCGTGCCGTCGTCCGCCGTGATGATCGGCCGCTGGATCAGCCGCGGATGGCCGGCCAGCGCCTCGACCCACCGCTCGCGCTCGGCGTCCGTACGCTCCCAGTCGCCGATCCCCAGCTCCTTCGCCTCGGCCTCCTGTGTACGCGTGATGTCCCACGGCTCCAGCCCGAGCCGGTCCAGCACCTGACGCAACTCGGCGGCGGTCGGCGGCTGTTCGAGGTAGCGCCGCACCGTGTACCGCACCCCTTCCCCGTCGAGCAGATCGACGGCGGAACGGCATTTGGAACACGCGGGATTGAGCCAGATCTCCATGGGGGCAGCCTAGTACTCCAGCAGGACTTCGCTGTCTGACCTGTGGGTTTGGCTGGGCGGCTGGAGTGTAGCGGGCCGGAACATGGTCAGGGACGGTCATACGAAGGCCGCCCCTCGAACGTGTGATCCCGCCGTCGGTAATGACAGCGACGAGGGCAAGGTTTCCTCGTGATGACAGAGCGGGCTGCCGCGCAGTGGGACCTGGAACTCGATGACCTTCTCATCACCATCGGCCATCGTTTCGGCCGGGTGGAGCTTCGCCGCCGCATGCGTGACTACGTTCGCGGGCTGCTTGCCCCGGTCGCCCGGAAGAACAGCTGGCAGCTGGCCGAGCAGGCAGGCCACGCCACTCCCGACGGTCTGCAGCACTTGCTGGCCGGCGCGAAGTGGCAGCCTGACGACATCCGTGATGACCTGCAGCAATACGTCGCCGACCAGCTCGGCGAGGATGAAGGCGTCCTCATCGTCGACGACACCGGCTTCCTCAAGAAGGGCAGCACCTCCGCCGGGGTTCAACGCCAATATTCCGGCACCGCCGGCCGTACAGAGAATTGTCAGATCGGTGTCTTCGCCGCCTATGCCTCTCGCCGCGGACGGGCCCTGGTAGACCGGGAGTTGTATATCCCCAAGTCCTGGGCCGAGGACGAAACACGCTGCCGCGCGGCCAAGATCCCCGAGGCCCAGGCGTTCGCCACCAAGGGGCAACTGGCGCGGCGCATGGTGCTGCGGGCCCTGGCCTCAGCACTGCCTGTCACCTGGGTCACCGCGGATTCCGCCTACGGACAGGAAGACCGCTTGCGCCGGCTGCTGGAACAGTCCGGCGTCGGCTACGTGCTCGCCGTGCCCAAGTCCCAGTCCACCGTGGGCTGCCCCCGCATCGACCACCTGTTCGCGCAGGCCCCGGCCGAGGCATGGCAGACGCTTTCCTGCGGCGACGGCGCGAAGGGACCGCGCATCTACCACTGGGCGGCCGTGCGGCTGCCGGCCGTTGCCGAGTTCGACTACCAGGGCGACGTCCCGTTCCGGATGCGGTGGGCGCTGGCCCGCCGCAGCATGTCCCGCCCAGATGAGATCGCCTATTACCTCGCCTACGGCCCCCTGGAGGCCACCGTCCGGGAACTGGTGCGGATCGCCGGGTCGCGGTGGGCCATCGAGGAGTGTTTCCAGGCGGCGAAGAACGAGTGCGGGCTGGACCAGTACGAAGTCCGCCGTTACGTGGGCTGGTATCGGCACATCACCCTGGCCATGCTCGCCCACGCCTTCCTGGCCGTCACCGCCCACCAAGCGAGCGAAAAGGGGGCGCCACCGGTGAGAGAGTCGGGGCCACCGCGCTCACCGTGGCGGAGGTTCGGCGACTCCTGGCAGCTTGTCGTCCCCGGCCCCCGCACCTACACGGACACCGAGGCAGACACCACGCGGTGAACTGGTCGAACTGGCGCCGTCGGCGCCAGGCAGTCGCTCGTCGCTGTCATTACCGACGGCGGGATCACACGTTCGAGGGGCGGCCTTCGTATGACCGTCCCTGACCATGTTCCGGCCCGCTACACTCCAGCCGCCCAGCCAAACCCACAGGTCAGACAGCGAAGTCCTGCTGGAGTACTAGCCAGGCGCTCGGGGGGAACGGCCGGTCCTGCTCGGCGGATGACAAGAAATTGCGGGCGGGTTCTCGGGCGGGGCCACGGAGGGCCGTAGGTCTGGTACCGCTCGCGCGGCGCCAGGGCCGCTTTGGGGGAGAAAGCCGGGAAAAGATCCGGGCCAGATCGAGGAAACACCCTCTGACCTGGCCCTGAACCCTATGGAGCGGGCGACGGGAATCGAACCCGCGTAGCCAGTTTGGAAGACTGGGGCTCTACCATTGAGCTACGCCCGCGTGCGCCGCCGGTCGGGTGACCGTGGCACGCGATGCATCGTAGCGGGTCATCCGGGTCCGCCGCACACTCCGCCCCGTTCCACCCGCCGCGCGCCGGTGCGCGGCCCCGTGCCCGGGGCCGGCGCCCGTGGATATCGGGCAGCCGTGCCGTCCGCGGCCATGTACCCTACGTGTCGCACCGACGGGGTGTGGCGCAGCTTGGTAGCGCGTCCGCTTTGGGAGCGGAAGGTCGTCGGTTCGAATCCGGCCACCCCGACCAGCAGGTTCTCCTCGTTCAGCCGTACGGCGTCCCGGCCCGTTCTCCCGGCCGGCCGTACGGCGCGGTGGCGCCGCCGCGCCCCGGTCACCCGGCCGTCCCGGCCACCGGCCACCCGGCCGCCGACCGGCCCGCCCGTAAGCGGACCGTCAAGATCACATTGCGGCCGCCAACCCGCTTGCGGTTACTATGCAAGCTGCGTGCCCGTGTGTCTTTCTCCCGGGCGCGATCCGCAGGGCGCCTGGACCCCGGGCGCCGGCAGATCTCAAGCAGAACCCCAGAAGTCAGCCCCAAGGAGACCGAACCGTGAAGAGCGCCGTGGAGACCCTGAACCCGACCCGGGTTCGGCTCACTGTCGAGGTGCCCTTCGAGGAGCTCAAGCCCAGCCTCGACGCGGCGTACAAGAAGATCAACCAGCAGGTCACGGTGAAGGGCTTCCGCCAGGGCAAGGTCCCGGCCCGCGTCATCGACCAGCGGTTCGGTCGCGGCGCCGTGCTGGAGGAGGCCGTCAACGACGCGCTCCCGAAGTTCTACACCGAAGCGGTCAACGAGGGTGAGCTGAACGTCCTCGGCCAGCCCGAGGTCGACATCACCGAGCTGAAGGACGGCGAGCTGCTGGCCTTCACCGCCGAGGTCGACATCCGCCCGGCCCTGGAGATCCCGGACTACTCCGGCATCGAGGTCGAGGTCGACGCCGTCGAGGTGTCGGACGAGGACATCGACAAGTCCGTCGAGCAGCTGCGCGAGCGCTTCGCGTCCACCACGCCGGTGGAGCGCGCCGCCGAGGACGGCGACGTGCTCACCGTCGACCTGGAGGCCAAGGTCGACGGCGAGGTCCTGGAGGACGGCGTCGCCCAGGGCGTCAGCTACACCGTCGGCTCCGGCGAGCTGCTCGACGGCATCGACGACGCCGTCAAGGGCCTGAAGGCCGGCGAGTCCGGCACCTTCACCTCCGAGCTGAAGGGCGGCTCGGCGGCCGGCAAGGAGGCCGAGGTCAAGGTCGACGTCACCGCCGTCGCGGCCCGTGAGCTGCCGGCGCTGGACGACGACTTCGCCCAGCTGGCGAGCGAGTTCGACACGCTGGAGGAGCTGCGCGCCGACAGCGCCAAGCGCCTCGCCCAGATGAAGAAGTACGACCAGGCCACCCAGGCGCAGGAGAAGGTCCTCGACGAGCTGCTGAAGCTGGTCGAGGTCCCGATGCCGGAGAAGCTGCTCGCGGACGAGATCGAGACCCGCAAGCACAACCTGGTCAACCACCAGCTCGCCCAGATGGGCCTCGACCTCGCGAAGTACCTGGAGATCCAGGGCAAGACCGAGGAGGAGTTCGACGCCGAGACCAAGGAGCAGGCGGAGAAGGGCATCAAGACCCAGTTCATCCTCGACGAGCTGGTCAACAAGGAGAAGCTGAACGTCAGCCAGGAGGAGCTCACCGAGCACCTCATGCGCCGCGCGCAGTCCTCCGGCATGTCCCCCGACCAGTTCGCCCAGGCCGTCGTCGAGGGCGGCCAGGTGCCGATGCTCGTCGGCGAGGTCGCCCGCGGCAAGGCCCTCGCGGTCGTCGTCGAGGCCGCCACGGTCAAGGACACCAACGGTGAGGTCGTCGACCTCGACGACGAGGACGAGACGGCGGAGACCGTCGAGGCCTCCGAGGCCGAGGGCACCGACGCCGAGCAGGCGGAGAAGGCCGAGAAGACCGAGGGCTGAGCCCCGGCCGCCCCGGTGGCACGGGCGGCCCCGGCCGCCCGCCAGCGCCAGTCGTATGTACGGGCCCGAACACGCCACGCCCGCGTGTTCGGGCCCGTACGTCATCGGGGCCCCGGAACGGCCTCCGGACGCCGGTGAGCCTGCGCTCACAGCGAACAGTTGACAATGCGGGATGGCGCCCGCCGACCAGCGCGTTAGGGTCCGTAGATACGAGGGCAGGGGAGTACCCGAAACCGCGCCGGCGGACCACGCCGCGCCCTCCCCACGCCCCCAGAAGACGACGCTGAGACGGCCTCGGGCCGTCCGACAACGAGCAGGTGGACACGTGACGATCCCGATGCCTTCCGCCGCCGCTGAGCCGACCTTCGGTGGCCTCGGCGACCAGGTCTACAACCGGCTGCTCGGCGAGCGGATCATCTTCCTCGGCCAGCCGGTCGACGACGACATCGCCAACAAGATCACCGCGCAGCTGCTGCTCCTCGCCGCTGACCCGGACAAGGACATCTTCCTTTACATCAACAGCCCGGGCGGCTCGATCTCGGCCGGCATGGCGATCTACGACACCATGCAGTACATCAAGAACGACGTGGTCACCATCGCCATGGGCCTCGCCGCCTCGATGGGCCAGTTCCTGCTGAGCGCCGGCACCCCGGGCAAGCGCTTCGCGCTGCCGAACGCCGAGATCCTCATCCACCAGCCCTCCGCGGGCCTGGCGGGTTCCGCGTCGGACATCAAGATCCACGCCGAGCGGCTGCTGCACACCAAGCGGCGCATGGCCGAGCTCACCGCCCAGCACACGGGCCAGACCGTCGAGCAGATCACCCGCGACTCCGACCGGGACCGCTGGTTCGACCCGCAGGAGGCCAAGGAGTACGGCCTCATCGACGACGTCATGACCACCGCGGCGGGCGTTCCGGGCGGGGGCGGCACCGGGGCCTGAGCGCCCCGCACGACGCACCCAGCAGCCGACCCAGCCTCTTCTGACCGCCACCAGGACGGTGAACCTCCAGATGAACAACTTCCCCGGCCGTAGCCTCTACGAGCGCCCCGACGCCGCGCAGGCCGAGTTCCAGGGCATGCCCGCCGAGTCCCGCTACATCGTCCCGCGCTTCGTCGAGCGCACCTCGCAGGGCGTGCGCGAGTACGACCCGTACGCGAAGCTCTTCGAGGAGCGCGTGATCTTCCTCGGCGTGCAGATCGACGACGCCTCCGCCAACGACGTCATGGCGCAGCTGCTGTGCCTGGAGTCGATGGACCCGGACCGGGACATCTCGATCTACATCAACTCGCCCGGCGGTTCCTTCACGGCGCTGACCGCGATCTACGACACGATGCAGTTCGTCAAGCCGGACATCCAGACCGTCTGCATGGGCCAGGCGGCGTCCGCCGCGGCCGTGCTGCTCGCCGCCGGCACCCCCGGCAAGCGGATGGCGCTGCCCAACGCCCGGGTGCTGATCCACCAGCCGTACAGCGAGACCGGCCGCGGCCAGGTCTCCGACCTGGAGATCGCCGCCAACGAGATCCTGCGGATGCGCACGCAGCTGGAGGAGATGCTCGCCAAGCACTCCACCACGCCGATCGAGAAGATCCGCGACGACATCGAGCGCGACAAGATCCTGACCGCCGAGGAGTCCCTGGCGTACGGTCTGGTCGACCAGATCGTCTCGACCCGTAAGACGGCCGCCTCGGTCTGATCGCGTCCCATCGCGAAGTGAGCCGGAGACACGCCCCCTTGGACCGGGTTGACCGAGTCGGTCCAAGGGGGGCCCGTACGGGGGGCCCGGCAAGGTACCGTCGATAGGCAAGCACCCGGGTCCGCGGAGCAATGCGGATCCCAGGCGAAGGGGAAGCACCTCGTGGCACGCATCGGTGACGGCGGCGACCTGCTCAAGTGCTCGTTCTGCGGGAAGAGTCAGAAGCAGGTGAAGAAGCTCATCGCGGGTCCTGGTGTGTACATCTGCGACGAGTGCATCGACCTCTGCAACGAGATCATCGAGGAGGAGCTCGCCGAGACCTCCGAGGTCCGCTGGGAGGAACTGCCCAAGCCCCGGGAGATCTACGAGTTCCTGGAGAGCTACGTCGTGGGCCAGGAGCCGGCGAAGAAGGCGCTCTCGGTCGCCGTCTACAACCACTACAAGCGGGTCCAGGCGGGCGAGAACGGCGGCGCCCGCGGCGGCGACGACGGCATCGAGCTCGGCAAGTCCAACATCCTGCTGCTCGGCCCCACCGGCTCCGGCAAGACGCTGCTCGCGCAGACGCTCGCCCGGATGCTCAACGTCCCGTTCGCCTTCGCCGACGCCACGGCGCTGACGGAGGCCGGCTATGTCGGCGAGGACGTCGAGAACATCCTCCTCAAGCTGATCCAGGCCGCGGACTTCGACATCAAGAAGGCCGAGACCGGCATCATCTACATCGACGAGATCGACAAGGTCGCCCGCAAGAGCGAGAACCCGTCGATCACCCGTGATGTCTCGGGCGAGGGCGTCCAGCAGGCCCTGCTGAAGATCCTGGAGGGCACCACCGCCTCGGTGCCGCCGCAGGGCGGCCGCAAGCACCCCCACCAGGAATTCATCCAGATCGACACGACGAACGTGCTGTTCATCGTGGGCGGCGCGTTCGCCGGCCTGGAGAAGATCATCGAGGCCCGGTCCGGCGCCAAGGGCATCGGCTTCGGCGCCAACATCCGCTCCAAGCGCGAGGTCGAGGCCAAGGACCAGCTCCAGGACGTCATGCCGGAGGACCTGGTGAAGTTCGGGATGATCCCGGAGTTCATCGGCCGGCTGCCGGTGCTGACCTCGGTGCACAACCTCGACCGCGAGGCGCTCCTCCAGATCCTCCTGGAGCCGCGCAACGCGCTCGTCAAGCAGTACCAGCGCCTGTTCGAACTGGACGGGGTCGAGCTGGACTTCGACCGCCCGGCCCTGGAGGCCATCGCCGACCAGGCGATCCTGCGCGGCACCGGCGCGCGCGGCCTGCGCGCCATCATGGAGGAGGTCCTCCAGTCGGTGATGTACGAGGTCCCGTCCCGCAAGGACGTGGCCCGCGTCGTCATCACCGAAGAGGTCGTCCACTCGAACGTGAACCCGACCCTGGTGCCGCGCAACCGCGGCGGCGAGTCGGGCGAGCACCACGAGAAGAGCGCGTAGCACGCGCCGTCCGTTCCCCCCGCACGGACGGCGAGGGCCGCCCCGCGACCACTGGTCGCGGGGCGGCCCTTCGCTTGTCCTCGTCCGCGCCCGGCGCCTACTCCGGCTTACGGACCTCGCCGCGCACCACGGCGGTGGTGTCCGCGTACTGCGACAGGTTGACGTCCGAGGAGGAGCGCAGTGAGCCGTTCATGTAGAGCAGCACCGCGGCGGTCGAGCCGTCGGCCCAGCCGCACACCGGCGCGTAGCCGAACGTCGCGTTCCGCACCACCTCACAGTCGATCTTGACGCTGCCGCCGGCCCCGCCGGGCCGGAACGTCTCGCGCCGCTTCACGACCGTGGTGCCCCCGTCGGCCACGCCGCTGAACATGCCGTCCACCACGCTGTCCGGGTCGGAGATGGTGCCGTAGCCGCCGGAGATCATCAGACCGGTGGTCCGGCTGTCCCGGGTGCCCCGGTAGCGGGCGATCTCCTGCGTCATACCGGGCGGCGGCGAGCCCAGCTTCAGACCGTCGCGCTGGAGGGCCGCCTTGTCCTTCTCCAGGGTGTACGCGCCGTCGTCGACCGTACGGGGCGTCGTCAGCCGCATCCGCCGACCGGTGCCCTCCGCGGCCGGCGACTCCTCGGACGAGTTGTTCGCGTCCGATCCGGCCGTGGGGGCGGGGGAGTTGTTGCCGTCGGCCCGCGCCCGGCCGCCGTTGTCGCCGCTCGTGGTGAGCATGACGGCCCCGCCGATGATGGCGCCGATGAGGACGACGCCCGCGGCCACCCCGGCGATGATCTTGCCGGTGTTGCTGCCGTTGGGGCCGCCGGGCGGGCCGGGCGGCGGGAACTGCGGCGGCTGCGGGGCCGCCCCGTACCCGTACGGGCCGGGCTGCTGCGGCGGCGGTCCCGGCGGTGGCCCCTGGGGCGGACCGAAGCCCCCGCCCTGTGGCTGCGGCTGACCGCTGCTGCCGTACGGGCCCTGCGGCGGCTGCCCGCTGCTGCCGTACGGGCCGGGCGGCGGCTGGTTGAAGCTCATGTTGTGTCCCCCCTGAGGCGGTCCTTTGTACGGACGCGGTGGTTACTTCTCGCGCCGCAGCTCGGAGCGGATCTGGCTGGTCTTCTCGGCGAACTCCTTGGCCGGGAAGGCGGCGCCGGTGGACTTGGTGGGCGCCTCCAGCCCGCTGTTCACGACCACGCCCACCGCGCTGGAGTCGCCCCAGGCGCAATACGTCACCGTGGCGGTCGCGGTGAGAACGCCTTTCGACGCGGTGCTCTTGAGCGCTTTGCACTTCATGACCGAGCCGTCGAACCCGGCGGGGGAGAACTCCGTCACCGGGGTGACGGTCTCCACCTTCGCGCCTTTGGTGCCCGTGTCGTCGAGCTTCTTGTCGAACCGGGCGAACAACTTGTTCACCGCGCTCTTGGGGTCGGCGACCTTGCCGTAGACACCCGTGATGACCAGTTCCTGTTCCCGGTCGTTCTTGTAGGTCCCCTGGACGCCCCTGGCCTCCGTGATGCCCATCGCCTTGGTCTCGGCATCATTGGCCAGGTTCTCGTCCTTGTCGGCCTTGCCCGGCACCTTCTTGAACGTACCGTCGAGGACGGCGGTCGTCAGGGCGATCGTGTACGGCTTCACATCCCCGCCCGGCCCGAACGCGTAATACGCCCCCACGCCGATGCCCGCCACGGCCGCCACCGCCAGGACGCTCAGGCCGATCTTCAGGCCCTTGCCCTTGCCGCCGTTCGGGGGCGGCTGCTGGCCGTAGGGGGCCTGCTGGCCGTACGGGGGCTGCTGCGGCGGCTGGCCGTACGGCGCCTGGGGCTGCTGCGGGTAGCCGGGCTGGGGGGTCTGCTGCGGGTAGCCGTACGGCTGCTGCGGGGGAACCTGGCCGCCCTGCGGATAGCCGTGACCGGGCTGCCCGACCGGCTGCGGTACGGGCTGTCCGTACGGGCCGGGCTGCTGGGGCGGCTGGCCGTACGGGCCGGGAGGCGGCTGGTTGAAGCTCATGGAGCGGGTTCCCCTCGTGGCAACTGACGGCGCTCGATGACGCCTGTCACAGTTGATGTCTCTGCGTTTCCCACATCCTGTACGACGCCACTGTCAGCCGGTGCCCCGGGGGCCAAACCGATTCGAGACCGCGACATCCGCGCCCGTACACTGAGCGTCGTGACCGAGAACACTCAGCAGAGCCCCCGAGACGGCGGGCCGACGAACAGCAGCCCCACTGAACTGCCGACCCAGTACGCGCCGGCCGAGGTAGAGGGGCCGCTGTACGAGCGCTGGGTGGAGCGGGGCTACTTCGAGGCGGACGAGAAGAGCGACAAGCCGCCGTACACGATCGTCATCCCCCCGCCGAACGTCACGGGCTCGCTCCACCTCGGGCACGCCTTCGAGCACACCCTGATCGACGCCCTCACCCGCCGTAAGCGGATGCAGGGCCACGAGACGCTGTGGCAGCCCGGCATGGACCACGCCGGCATCGCGACCCAGAACGTCGTCGAGCGCGAGCTGGCCAAGGAAGGCGTGTCCCGCCACGACCTGGGCCGCGAGGCGTTCGTCGAGCGGGTGTGGCGCTGGAAGGCCGAGTCCGGCGGGCAGATCTCCGGGCAGATGAAGCGCCTGGGTGACGGCGTCGCCTGGTCGCGTGAGCGCTTCACGATGGACGAGGGCCTGTCCAAGGCCGTCCAGACGATCTTCAAGCGGCTCTACGACGACGAGCTGATCTACCGCGCCGAGCGCATCATCAACTGGTGCCCGCGCTGTCTGACCGCCATCTCGGACATCGAGGTGGAGTACCAGGACGACGAGGGCGAGCTGGTCTCGATCCGGTACGGGGATGCAGAAGGTGTGGAGCGAAGCGACTCCCATGGGGGCGGTGGCGGGCGACGGGCGGGCGCCTCGATCGTCGTCGCGACCACCCGCGCCGAGACGATGCTCGGTGACACCGCCGTCGCGGTCCACCCCGACGACGAGCGCTACCGCCACCTGGTCGGCACGGAGATCGAGCTGCCGCTGACCGGCCGCCGCATCCCGGTCGTCGCGGACGAGCACGTCGACCCGGAGTTCGGCACCGGCGCGGTCAAGGTCACCCCGGCCCACGACCCGAACGACTTCGAGATCGGCCGCCGGCACGACCTGCCCAACCTCGCGGTGCTGGACGAGCGCGGCGTGATCACCGCGCACGGCCCGTTCGAGGGCCTGGACCGCTTCGAGGCCCGCTCCGCGATCGTCGCCGCGCTGCGCGCCGAGGGCCGGATCGTCGCCGAGAAGCGCCCGTACACCCACTCGGTCGGCCACTGCTCGCGCTGCAAGACGACCATCGAGCCCCGGCTGTCCATGCAGTGGTGGGTCAAGGTCGGCCCGCTGGCCAAGGCCGCCGGTGACGCGGTCCGCGACGGCAAGGTGGACATCCACCCCAAGGAGATGGAGTCCCGCTACTTCGGCTGGGTCGACAACCTCCACGACTGGTGCATCTCGCGCCAGCTGTGGTGGGGCCACCGCATCCCCGTCTGGTACGGCCCGAACGGCGAGGTCGTCTGCGTCGGACCGGACGACGAGGCGCCGACAGGCGAGGGCTGGACGCAGGACACGGACGTCCTGGACACCTGGTTCTCCTCCGGCCTGTGGCCGTTCTCCACGCTCGGCTGGCCCGAGAAGACCCCGAGCGTCGAGAAGTTCTACCCGAACTCGGTCCTGGTCACCGGCTACGACATCCTCTTCTTCTGGGTCGCCCGGATGATGATGTTCGGCCTGTACGCGATGGACGGCACCCCGCCGTTCAAGACCATCGCCCTGCACGGCATGGTCCGCGACGAGCGCGGCAAGAAGATGTCGAAGTCCTTCGGCAACGCGGTCAACCCGCTGGACTGGATGGACAAGTACGGCTCGGACGCCGTCCGCTTCACCCTCGCCCGCGGCGCCAACCCCGGCACCGACGTGCCCATCGGCGAGGACTGGGTCCAGGGCTCGCGCAACTTCGCCAACAAGATCTGGAACGCCACCCGCTTCGCGCTCATGAACGGCGCCACGGTCGAGGGCGAGCTGCCCCCGGCCGAGCAGCTGTCGGCGACCGACCGGTGGATCCTGTCCCGCCTGAACACGGTCGTCGCCGAGGTGGACGCGTACTACGACGACTATCAGTTCGCCAAGCTGTCGGACACCCTCTTCCACTTCGCGTGGGACGAGGTCTTCGACTGGTACGTCGAGCTGTCCAAGACCACGTTCATGGCGGGCGGCCCGGCCGCGGACGCCTCGCGCCGCGTCCTGGGCGAGGTCCTGGACGTGACGCTGCGGCTGCTGCACCCGGTCGTGCCGTTCGTCACGGAGACCCTCTGGACGGCGCTGACCGGCGGCGAGTCCGTCGTGATCGCCGACTGGCCCGCCGACTCCGGCTTCCGCGACGCGGCCGCCGAGCGGGAGATCGAGACCGTCCAGCAGGTCGTCACCGAGGTCCGCCGCTTCCGCTCCGACCAGGGCCTCCAGCCCGGCCAGAAGGTCCCGGCCCGGCTGGACCTGGCCGGTACGCAGCTCGCCGCCCACGAGGCCGCGATGCGTTCGCTGCTGCGCCTCCAGCCCGCGGGGGAGGAGTTCACCGCCACCGCGTCGCTGCCGGTCGCGGGCGCGACCGTGGCGCTGGACCTGTCGGGCGCCATCGACGTCGAGGCCGAGCGCAAGCGGCTGTCGAAGGACCTGGCCGCCGCCGAGAAGGAGAAGGCCCAGGCCACCGCGAAGCTGGGCAACGAGGCGTTCCTGGGCAAGGCCCCGGAACACGTCGTCGCCAAGATCCGCACCCGGCTGGAGACGGCCGAGGCCGACATCGTGCGCATCAGCGCCCAGCTGGAGGCCCTGCCCACGGCGTAGCGCCCGGCGCCGGGGCGGTCCCCGGCGCGTACGTCTCCGCAGGCCCCTCGTCCGTACGGGCGAGGGGCCTGCGCCGTCCCCTGCCGCGCCGGTCGCCGCGTTCGCGGACCGGCCACAGCAGGACGTACGCCGTCGACACGGCCACGAACGCCAGCCGGATGAAGCCGCGCGCCGAGTCGTCCGGCACCGCGAAGACACTGCCGTACAGGATCAGCAGCGCCAGCCAGCTCCACCAGGGCACCAGCCACCGCTGCCCGATGACGTCCCACAGCAGCGTGCCGAGCAGGACGGACGCGGTGTAGTACGTGTAGACGCTGGGATCCAGGACGATCCGGGCGTTGGCGCCCAGCAGGACCACCGCCGCCCAGCGCCCCCGCCACACCGCCAGACAGCCCAGGGCGAGACCCAGCGCGAACTGCGCGGGCCGGTCCCAGCCCGGCGTCTCGGGGTCGGCCACGCCCAGCCAGCGCAGCGCGGACGCCGGGTGGTTGGGAATGGCGAATTTGGCCGCCGAGAACGAATTCATGTCGCCGATGAAGAACGGCAGCCAGGCCACCGCGACCAGGCCCGCCGTCCACAGCCCCGCGCGCAGCCACTTCTCCCTCGGCAGCGCCAGCAGCAGCGGTACAAAGGCCAGCGCCGTCGGTTTGGAGTCCATCGCCAGGGCCAGGAAGACGCCGGTCAGCGCGGCGTTGCCGCGGGTCACCGACCGCACGGCGAGCGCCGTGAAGAACAGCGCCAGCACATCGTCCAGGTGCCCGAAGCGGACCGAGACCTCGATCCACATGGGGATGAACGCCAGACCGGCTATCAGGACGCGCTGCCGCAGCCGCTGGTGATTGGTGCCCGTACCCAGGAAGTGCCAGGCCGCGCTGCGCCCGGCCAGCACCACGATCACCAGGCCGAGCAGCGACATCAGGGCCGCCGCCAGGAACTGGCCGGTGTGCTCGGGGAACGGGTTGAACAGGCCGGCCACCAGGAAGCTGATGGGGCCCATCTGGAGTTCGGGGTGGTGGGCGTAGAGGTTGAGGCCGCCGGTGCCGTCGCCGGAGGAGCCCTGGTAGATCAGCTCGCCGCCGGTGCGCAGGTAGTGCCAGGAGAAGCCCCCGTTCGGCTCGACCACGACGAACCACAGCACGGTCCACGCGGTGAGCAGCACCAGGTGCATCCGCTGACTGATGGCCGGCACGCGCACGCTTTTTCAGCTCCTGCCCCGCCCGGTGGGGACCGGCGGCCGTCCGCCGTCGCCCCCGGGCTACTGATCTTCTTGTCGGTAAAGGCTCACAGAGCCCGCCGGGGAAGATGACGGCAGGGGGGTGGTGCGTTGCCCGGGCCCGGCGATCAGAGGCGTGCGTCACGGCGGGACGGCGGGCGTCCGCGTTCTCATCGGTCTCTCATGGAGACGGTGGAGCATGGGCCCGCGAACGGGAGTTTCCGGCAAAAACGCACGATCCGGCCGCACGCGCGGCCGACGACGAGGAGCCGCGCCACCCATGAACAAGCCCCTGCGCCGCGTCTCGGTCTTCTGCATCCTGCTGATACTCGCGCTGCTGGCGTGGGTCACCTGGATCCAGGGGGCCAAGGCCTCGACGTTCACCGACGACCCGCACAACCCGCGCGTCGCCATCGCCAAGTACGCCAACCCGCTGGGCAACATCCTCGTCGACGGGCAGCCGGTGACCGGCTCCACCGCCACCGACGGCACCCTGAAGTACCAGCGCACGTACAAGAACGGCCCGCTCTACGCGCCCGTGACCGGCTTCAGCTCGCAGATCTTCGGCAGCAACCAGCTGGAGAGCCTGTACGGGGACCTCCTCGACGGCTCGGACAGCCGGCTGCAGAACCCGGGTGACGTCCTGACCCGCCAGCGCCCCAAGGGCGGCGACGTGGCCACCACCATCGACGCCAAGGTGCAGCAGGCCGGGTACCAGGCGCTCAACGGCAAGACCGGCGCCGCGGTCGCCCTCGACCCGGCCACCGGCAAGATCCTCGGCATGGTCAGCACCCCGTCGTACGACCCGGGCAAGTTCGCCGGGTCCGGCAGCGACGACCAGAAGGCCTGGAAGGAGCTCTCCGGCGACAAGGACCACCCCGAGATCAACCGCGCGCTGCGCCAGCCGCTGCCGCCCGGCTCCACCTTCAAGCTGGTCGTCGCGGCGGCCGCGCTGGAGAACGGCCTCTACTCCTCGGTGGACCAGCCCACCGACAGCCCCGACCCGTACACGCTGCCCGACACCCGTACGGTGCTGAAGAACGAGAGCGCCTCCGCGCCCTGCAAGAACGCCACCATCCGCACCGCGCTCCAGTACTCCTGCAACACCGTCTTCGCGAAGATGGCCGCCGACCTGGGCCAGGACAAGGTCCGCGCGCAGGCGGAGAAGTTCGGCTTCAACGACGGCAAGCTGGACACGCCCGTACGGGCGGGCAAGAGCCTGTACCCGAAGGGCATGGACAAGCCGCAGACCGCGCTGTCCGGCATCGGCCAGTTCGACGACACCGCGACGCCGCTCCAGATGGCCATGGTCGCCTCGGCCATCGCCAACGGCGGCGACCTCCGGACTCCGCAGATGGTGGACAAGCTCACCGACGGCGGCGGCAACACGCTCCAGGAGTACCGGCCGAAGGACTACGGCAAGGCGATCTCGCAGCGCACCGCCGAGCAGCTCCAGTCGTCGATGGAGACCGTCGTCAACGAGGGCACCGGCTCCAACGCCAAGATCGACGGCCTGACGGTCGGCGGCAAGACGGGCACCGCCCAGCACGGCGTGAACAACGAGGGCACCCCGTACGCCTGGTTCGTCTCCTACGCCAAGGACGGCAAGGGCCATCAGGTCGCCGTCGCCGTCATGGTCGAGGACAGTGACGCGGCCCGCAGCGAGATCTCCGGCGGCGGGCTGGCGGCGCCGGTGGCGAAGGCGATGATGAAGGCGGCGTTGTCGTAGCGGCGGGGGCCGCCGGGCGGATTCCCGCGGCGGCCCGGGGCCGCGGGCCCGCGCCGCCGCCACTGTCACAGGCGGCTCGTAGACTGGACCCGTGAGCGACGACCGGCCCCGAAACGACGACCCCGACCCGATCCCCGATCCGGCCGACACCTTCGACGAGATGGTGGAGGCCGAGACCGACCGGGACCCCGACCTCGCGGTGATCGAGGCCGGCAGCCGCACTTTGCGCGCGCAGGCCGGACCGCCCCAGGGGGACGGCATTCCCGCACGCCCCGAAGACCCCGAGGTGGACCGCGCGCTGCGCGAGGTGGAGGCCGAGCTGGCGGGCCGCTGGGGCGAGACGAAGCTCGACCCGTCGGTCCGGCGCATCGAGGCGCTGATGGACGTGCTGGGGTCGCCGCAGCGCGCGTACCCCTCCATCCACATCACCGGCACCAACGGCAAGACCAGCACCGCCCGCATGATCGAGGCCCTGCTGTCCGCCTTCGAGCTGCGTACCGGCCGGTACACCAGCCCGCACGTGCAGTCGGTGACCGAGCGGATCAGCCTGGACGGCGCCCCGATCTCCGCCGAGCGCTTCATCGACACGTACCGCGACATCGCGCCGTACGTGCAGATGGTCGACGAGCGCGAGCAGTACCGCCTGTCCTTCTTCGAAGTGCTCACCGCCATGGCGTACGCGGCCTTCGCGGACGCCCCGGTGGACGTCGCGGTCGTCGAGGTCGGCATGGGCGGCACCTGGGACGCGACGAACGTGATCGACGGCGACGTCGCCGTCGTCACGCCCATCTCGCTGGACCACACCGACCGCCTCGGCGACACCCCCGAGCAGATCGCCGGCGAGAAGTCCGGGATCATCAAGAAGGACGCGACGGTCGTCCTCGCACAGCAGCCGGTGGACGCGGCGTCCGTGATGCTCAAGCGCGCGGTCGAGGTGGACGCCACGGTCGCCCGCGAGGGCATGGAGTTCGGCGTGCTGAGCCGGGAGGTGGCGGTCGGCGGCCAGCTGCTGACGCTGCGCGGCCTCGGCGGCGAGTACGAGGGCATCTTCCTGCCGCTGTACGGCGCCCACCAGGCGCACAACGCCGCGGTGGCGCTGGCCGCCGTGGAGGCGTTCTTCGGCATCGGCTCCGAGCACGCCCGCACGCTGGACATCGACACCATCCGCTCCGCGTTCGCCTCGGTGGCCTCGCCCGGCCGCCTGGAGGTCGTGCGCAGCAGCCCGACCGTGATCCTGGACGCGGCGCACAACCCGGCGGGCGCGCGGGCCGCGGCCGAGGCGGTCGGCGAGGCGTTCGGATTCAGCCGACTCGTCGGGGTGGTCGGCCCCAGCGCCGACAAGGACGTACGCGGTGTCCTCGAAGCCTTCGAGCCGATTTTCGCCGAGGTCGTGGTGACCCGTAACTCCAGCCACCGCGCCATGGACCCGGACGAGCTGGCCGCGATCGCGGTCGAGGTCTTCGGGCCCGAGCGGGTGCAGGTCGAGCCCCGGCTCGACGACGCGCTGGAGGCGGCGATCACCCTCGCGGAGGAGGAGGGCGAGTACGCCGGCGCCGGCGTCCTGGTCACCGGCTCCGTGATCACGGTCGGCGAGGCCCGGCTGCTCCTGGGGAGGAACTGACCATGCGCACGCTGTGTGCGAGCACGCTGATCGGCGAGTTCTTCGTGATCGGCTTCGCCGGTCTGGTCGCCATGCAGACCTCCGGCCACTCCACGGCCACGGTCTGGACGGTCAGCGGCGTCGCCATGCTGCTGTGTGTCCTGCTGTGCGGCGTGCTGACCCGCCCCGGCGGCGTGCAGCTCGGCTGGGTCCTGCAGATCGCCCTGATCGCCAGCGGTTTCGTGGTGGGCACGATGTTCTTCCTCGGCGCGGTCTTCGCCGCGCTGTGGTGGGCGTCGGTGCACTTCGGCCGGAAGATCGACGAGGCGAAGGCCCGCTGGGCGGCGCAGGCCGAGGAGGGGCCGCAGCCGGGCGCGGCGTGAGTACGGCCGCGTAGCCCCGTACGGGCGGGACCGCGTACGGCTGGGTACGGTCCGCGGGACCGCGTACGGCTGGGTACGTCCGCGGGCGCGGGCGGTCCGGCCGGACGGGACGTATGTGCCCGGACCGGACAACTGCCCGCCTCCGCCCCGGACGTCTGTACGAAACCCGGCCCGCGTCACCCGTACGGCCCCGTACCGGCTCCGGTACCGCGTACGGACCAGCGCCGTCACCCATGTAGCCTCAGGTCACCTGCCGACTTCCGTCACCCAAGGAGTCCTTCCCGTGAGCCAGCGCACGCTCGTCCTCCTCAAGCCCGACGCGGTCCGCCGCGGCCTGGTCGGTGAGATTCTCGGCCGTATCGAGCGCAAGGCGGGCTGGACGATCAGCGCGCTGGAACTGCGCACGCTCGACCGCGCGATCCTGGAGCAGCACTACGCCGAGCACGTCGGCCGCGACTTCTACGAGCCGTTGGTGCAGTTCATGTCGTCCGGCCCGGTGGTCAGCCTGGTCGTCGAGGGCGAGCGGGTGATCGAAGGCGTGCGGACGCTGGCCGGCCCCACCGACCCGATCAAGGCGCCGGGCGGTTCCATCCGCGGCGACTTCGGGACCATCACCCGGGAGAACCTGATCCACGCCTCGGACTCCGAGGAGTCCGCGGAGCGCGAGATCAAGATCTTCTTCCCCGGCCTTTCCTGACCTTCCGTCCGTTCGCGCCCCGGTGACCTGGGGCGACCGCGCCGCCGCGGCCGCCCCACGGCAAGCCGGTACCGAACGGGGGAACGCTTCGGTGCGACACGACGTCCCATTGAAGGGGGCGGGTCCGTGTTCCGCCGACAATGGCGAAGGAACCCCGCACTGCGTTCGAGCGGTGGGGACTTCGTGACTACGATGGAGTTTCCGCGCCCCGGCGCACCACCTGCCGACCTCAAGTAAGCATTCGCTCCAGTTGGGAAGGCCAGACGTATCCTCATGGGGAACAACATGTCGTTCATCGGCCGTGACATGGCTGTCGACCTCGGGACCGCCAACACGCTGGTGTACGTCAGGGGTCGCGGGATCGTCCTCAACGAGCCGTCGGTCGTGGCCATCAACACCAACACCGGCGGCATCCTCGCCGTCGGCGCCGAGGCGAAGAAGATGATCGGCCGCACCCCCGGCAACATCGTCGCGGTGCGTCCGCTGAAGGACGGCGTGATCGCCGACTTCGAGATCACCGAGCGGATGCTCCGCTACTTCATCCTCAAGATCCACAAGCGCCGTTACCTCGCCCGCCCGCGCGTCGTCGTCTGTGTCCCCTCCGGCATCACCGGAGTCGAGCGCCGCGCGGTCATCGAGGCGTCCACCCAGGCCGGCGCCCGCCAGGTGCACATCATCGAGGAGCCGATGGCCGCCGCGATCGGCTCCGGCCTGCCGGTCCACGAGGCCACCGGCAACATGGTCGTGGACATCGGCGGCGGCACCACCGAGGTCGCGGTGATCTCGCTCGGCGGCATCGTCACCGCCCAGTCGATCCGGGTGGCCGGCGACGAGCTGGACAACGCGATCATCCAGCACATCAAGAAGGAGTACAGCCTCCTGCTGGGCGAGCGCACCGCCGAGAGCATCAAGATCACCATCGGCTCGGCGTACGACCTGGAGCAGGACGAGCACACCGAGATCCGCGGCCGCGACCTGGTCTCCGGACTTCCCAAGACCGTCGTGATCTCCGCGGCCGAGGTCCGCAAGGCCATCGAGGAACCGGTCAACTCCATCGTCGACGCGGTCAAGACGACGCTCGACAAGTGCCCGCCGGAGCTGTCCGGCGACGTGATGGACCGCGGCATCGTGCTCACCGGCGGCGGCGCCCTGCTGCGCGGCCTCGACGAGCGCCTGCGCCGCGAGACCGGCATGCCGATCCACATCGCCGAGGACCCGCTCGACTCCGTCGCGCTCGGCAGCGGCAAGTGCGTCGAGGAGTTCGAGGCGCTCCAGCAGGTCCTGGACTCCCAGCCCCGCCGCTGAGGAACCCGACATTCCGCCGTACGGGCGGCTGATCGTCCGTACGGCGGATCGTTGATATACAGGCACCACGCCCCAACAGGCGAGCACTGCGTATAAAGGCACAACCGCACTCCCCAGCGCGACCGGCGCGGGCCCGCAGCCGGCCGGTCCTACGAGGAAGGACACGGCCGCCGCACGTGAGGGACACACGAGAGAGCCGGCTGCTACTGGTGCTGCTGGTCGCGATCGCGTTCGCGCTGATCACGGTGGACATCCGCGGCGGCGAACGGTCCCCGCTCGCCGGTGCCCGGCAGGCCGCCGCGGCGGTCTTCGGGCCGGTCGAGAGCGGCATCGCCACGGTCGTCGACCCGGTGGGCAACGCCGTCGGCGCCGTACGGGACTCCGGCGAGCGGCACACCCGCATCAGCGCCCTGGAACGGGAGAACGCCGCCCTCAAGGCGAAGCTGGGCTCCGCCGACCGCAACCGCAACCGCGCCGCCGAGCTGGACAAGATCCTCAAGACCGCCGGCACCGGCCAGTACGGCATCAAGGGCGCCCAGGTCATCGCCATCGGCGCGGCGCAGGGCTTCTCCTGGACCGTCACCATCGATGCCGGCTCCCAGGACGGCATCGCCCGCGACATGACGGTCCTCAACGGCGACGGCCTGGTCGGCCGCGTCACCACCGTCGGCCGCACCACCGCCACCGTGCTGCTCGCCAACGACCCCGACTTCACCGTCGGCACCCGCATGGAGAAGACCAACGAGATCGGGTTCGCCACCGGCCAGGGCGGCGACTCGCTGCGGGTCCAGCTCCTGAACGGCAAGGCCGAGGTGAAGAAGGGCGACCGGCTGGTCACCTTCGGCTCCAGCGCCGACAAGCCCTTCGTGCCCGGCGTCCCGGTCGGACGGGTCGTCAAGGTCGATCCGTCCAACGGCGATCTGACCCGCTCCCTCCAGGTCCGCCCGTTCGTCGGCTTCTCCAAGCTGGACATCGTCGGCGTGGTCGTCCAGCCGCCCCGCGAGGACCCGCGCGACACCGTGCTGCCGCCCAAGCCCGCCAAGCCCAAGCCGACGCCGACGGTCACCGTCACGGCCACCCCCACCGCGAGCGCCTCCCCCAGGAGCTGACCGATGCGCATCAAGAGGATCCTGCTCTCGGCCGCGCTGGTCGTCGTGGCCCTGCTGGTCCAGGTCAGCGTGCTGGCACGGCTCCAGCTGCCCGGCGCCGTACCGGACCTGCTGCTCCTGGTCGTCCTCGGCCTCGCACTGGTCTACGGGCACGTCCCCGGCGCCCTGATCGGCTTCGGCGCCGGTCTGCTCGCCGACCTGGCGCCGCCCTCCGACCACGCCATCGGCCGCTACGCCCTGGTGCTGTGCGTCATCGGGTACGTGGCCGGGCTGACCAAGCCGGACAGCGGCCAGCACCGTTCGGCGACCATGCCGCTGGTGGTCGTGATCGGCGCGGCCCTCGGCTCGACCCTGCTGTACGCGGGTGTCGGCTCGCTCGTCGGCGACTCCGCCGCCGCTCGCGTGGGCCTGGGCTGGCTGCTGTTCACCGCCACGCTCTACGACCTGCTGCTCGCCCCGTTCGCCGTACCGGTGGTCATGGCGCTGGCCCGCCGTACCGAACACGACCCGCTGGCCACCGACGCGGCCGGCGGGCCGGGCGGCTCCGGCAAGGGCCGCAAGAGCGCCTACGGCTGGCTCGGTTCCGGCACCGGCCTCAAGGCCAGCCGCTCGATGCGCACCAACCTTCCGTCCAAGCCGACCCGCATCGGCGGCCAGCGCGGCGGACTGCTCGGCAGATCGTCCCGTGGCAAGACAGGACGCATCAAGGGGGTCAAACGACTGTGACCAACATCCCGGAGACCGGCCGCAGCTCACGCGTCACGATCCGGCTGGTCGCCATCCAGATCCTGGTCTTCTCCCTGCTGCTGACCCTCGGCGGCCGGCTGTGGTACCTCCAGATCCGCAACGGCCGGGAGTACGCCGACGAGGCCCGCAACAACCACGTCCAGCAGGTCGTCGAACCCGCCACCCGCGGCTCCATCCTCGACGCCCGCGGCATCCCGCTCGCCGACAACCAGACGCGCCTGGTCGTCTCCGCCAGCCGCACCGAACTGCTGAAGATGAAGGACGACGGCAAGGCCGTGCTCGGCCGCCTCGCCAAGGTCCTGGGCATGACGGAGCAGGAGATCCGCAACAAGGTCCGGCTGTGCGACGCCAAGACCCCGCAGCCCTGCTGGAACGGCTCGCCCTTCCAGCCCATCCCGATCACCGACGAGGCCACCACCCAGCAGGCCCTCCAGATCCGCGAGCGCTCCGAGGACTTCCCCGGCATCTCCGCCGAGCCCACCGCCGTACGCCGCTACGCCGCCCCGGGAAAGGCCCAGACCGCCCAGGTCCTCGGCTATCTCTCGCCGGTCACCGACGAGGAGATCCAGAAGGCCAAGAACACCCGCTCGCCGCTGCTGCGCTCCGACCAGATCGGCCGCTCCGGGCTGGAGCGCACCTACGACAGCCAGCTGCGCGGCAAGGCCGGGGTGACGCGCTACGAGGTCGACAACCTCGGCCGGGTCATCGGCAAGGCGAAGAGCGACAAGGCGGTCCCCGGTTCCAACGTCATCACGAGCATAGACGCCCGCGTCCAGGCCATAGCGGAACGGGAACTGGAGCAGGCGATGAAAGACGCCCGCAAGGAGCACGACAAGAACACCGGCACCAACTACAAGGCCGACGCGGGCGCCGTGGTCGTCATGGAGAACAAGACCGGCCGGGTCGTCTCCATGGCCTCCAACCCGTCCTACGACCCCAACGCCTGGGTCGGCGGCATCTCCGGCAAGGACTACGCGAAGCTGACCGGCAAGGACTCCAACTACCCGCTGCTGAACCGGGCGATCCAGGGCCAGTCGGCGCCCGGATCGATCTTCAAGGTCATCTCCACCTCGGCCGCGGTCGCCGCCGGGTACGACTTCGACGGCACCTACCCCTGCACCGCCTCGTTCAGCATCGGCGGCCAGGTCTTCAAGAACTTCGAGTCCAAGGGCTACGGGCCGATCAACCTCGGCCGGGCCCTGGAGGTGTCCTGCGACACCGTCTTCTACAGCCTCGCCTACCAGCAGTGGCAGAAGGACGGCGGCAACAAGCCGAAGAACCCGAAGGACTGGTTCTACAAAATGGCGCACCAGTTCGGCCTCGGCAAGGAGACCGGCATCGACCTGCCCAACGAGGTCACCGGCCGGGTCCCGGACCGCGAGTGGAAGAAGCGGTACTGGGAGGCCAACAAGGACAGCTGGTGCAAGCAGGGCAAGTCCGGCGACGACTATGTCTCGAAGATCGCCCGGGAGAACTGCGAGTCCGGCATGAAGATGCGCGCCGGTGACTCCGTCAACTACTCCATCGGGCAGGGCGACACCCAGGTCACCCCGATACAGATGGCGACGATCTACGCGGCGATCGCCAACGGCGGCACGCTGTACAACCCGACCGTGGGCAAGGCGATCGTCAGCCCCGACGGCAGGCACATCGAGAACATCGCGCCCAAGTCGCACGGGAAGCTGCCGGTGAGCGCCAAGACCCTGTCGCAGATCGACGGGGCGCTGGCCGGCGTCGCCACCCGCGGCACCGCCGCCTGGCGCTTCCAGGGCTGGCCGCAGGACAAGATCCCGATGCACGCCAAGACCGGTACGGCCGAGGTCTACGGCAAGCAGACGACGGGCTGGTTCGCCACGTACACCAAGGACTACACGATCGTCATGACCATCTCCCAGGGCGGCACCGGCTCGGGCTCCGCCGGTCCCGCCGTGCGCAAGATCTACAACGCGCTGTACGGGGTGGACGACAAGGGCAAGATCGACGAGTCGAAGGCGCTGCTGCCCAAGCCGCAGACCGGACTGCCCAAGATCCTCGGTGACGGCACGATCCAGGCGCAGCCCATCACGCCCGTCGCCGCCACACCGACGCCCGCCGCGGCCGGGAGGCGGGGCCGGTGACCAGCTCCCACACCGCGAACGGCTTCACCGTCCGCCGCTACAGCCCCGACCGCGGCGCCTGGGGCAAACTGACGGCACGCGACTCGGTCGTACGCCGGCTGGACTGGGTCATGCTGCTGTGCAGCCTGGCACTGTCCCTGATCGGCGCGGTGCTGGTGTTCTCCGCGACCCGCAACCGCACCGAACTCACCCACGGCGACGAGTACGGCTACCTGCTGCGCCACCTGCTGAACACCGGCATCGGGCTGGCCCTGGCGGCGGGCGCGATCTGGCTCGGGCACCGCACGCTGCGCGGCGCGGTGCCGATCCTCTACGGCCTCTCGCTGGTGCTGGCGCTGCTCGTCCTCACGCCCCTGGGCGCCACGATCAACGGCTCCCGCTCCTGGCTGGCCATCCCCGGCGGCCTCTCCCTCCAGCCCGCCGAGTTCGCCAAGATCACGATCACGCTGGGAATGGCGCTGATCCTCGCGGGCCGGGTCGACGCGGGCGACCGCCCGCACCCCGACCACCGCACCGTCGTCCAGGCCCTCGGCCTGGCCGCCGTGCCGGTCGCCATCATCATGCTGATGCCGGACCTCGGCTCGGTGATGGTCCTCGGCGCGATCATCCTCGGTGTGCTGCTCGCCTCCGGCGCCTCCAACCGGTGGATCCTCGGACTGCTGGGCGCCGGTGTCATCGGCTGTGTGGCCATCTGGCAGCTGGGCCTGCTGGACGACTACCAGATCGCCCGGTTCGCCGCCTTCGCCAACCCGAGCCTGGACCCCGCGGGCGTCGGCTACAACACCAATCAGGCGCGCATCGCCATCGGCGGCGGCGGACTGACCGGCTCCGGCCTCTTCCAGGGCAGCCAGACCACCGGCCAGTTCGTGCCGGAGCAGCAGACCGACTTCATCTTCACCGTCGCCGGCGAGGAACTGGGCTTCCTCGGCGCGGGCCTGATCATCGTGCTGCTGGGCGTCGTCCTGTGGCGCGCCTGCCGCATCGCCCGCGAGGCCAGCGAGCTGTACAGCACGATCGTGGCGGCGGGCTTCATCGCCTGGTTCTCGTTCCAGTCGTTCGAGAACATCGGCATGACGCTGGGCATCATGCCCGTCACCGGCCTGCCGCTGCCGTTCGTCTCCTACGGCGGCACGTCCATGTTCGCGGTCTGGATCGCCATAGGGCTGCTCCAGTCCATTCACGTACAGCGGCCGGTGTCGGCCTGACGAGCCGGCGGTTTCCGCCCGGCGGGTGTACGCCACCGGGCCGTGGGAGCGTACGTCAGCGGCCGGACGCGGCGCTGTAGGAGCTGTACGCGACCAGGAGGGCGACCACGGAGGCGCTGGTCACCGTGGCCAGCACCACCCACAGCGCGACGCGTGCCTTCCGCGGCCGCGGGCGGGCCTGCCGCGCGGGCCGTGCGTACCCCGGGGCGCGGGACGCCGCCGGCTCGGCGCTCATCGCGATGTCGGCCAGCAGCCGGCGGCAGGCGGCGGCCAGTTCGCCCGTGCCGCTGTCCAGCCGCATCACGGTCTCCGCCCGCGCGGGCGCGCTCGTGCCGCCGTCCAGGATGCGGCCCGCCCGTATGAGTACCTCCCCACGGGTGCCGGTGGCGGACAGACTGATCCACCGCTCGACGTGCTCGCCCCGTATGACCACACCGCCCGTGCGGTCCCGGTAGACCGTGTGCTGCTGCCACAGAACGGCCGCCAACTGCCGTGCGGTGTCCGCCAGATGCGCGAGCATCGTCCCCCCTGCTGGATGTGCGCGAACCGAGGAGGGAACTGTACCGGGAGGGGGTGACAGCCGCGGACGGGGGCTGTGGATCATGGCCGTGCCCCGGCCCGGGGAGCGCCCGCCCCCGCGGGTCGGGGCGGGCGCTCCGGTCGGGTTACGGCGACTGCTGCAGCCGCAGCAGCGAGGACACCAGCTGGTCGACCTCCTCGGGGGTGTTGTAGAGGGCCAGGGAGGCGCGTACGGCACTGTCCAGGCCGTAATGGGCCAGGGCGGGCTGGGCGCAGTGGTGACCGGAGCGGACCGCGATGCCCTCCAGGTCCAGGAACTGCGCCACGGCCGTCGAGTCGTGGCCCGCGAGCGTGAACGCCAGCACCGCGATGCGGTCCGGGGCGTCCCCCAGGATCTCCAGGCCCGGCACCATGGCCAGCGCCTGCCGCGCGTACGCCAGCAGATCGGCCTCGTACTCGGCGACGGCCTCGTGGTCGAAGGACGACAGCCAGTCGAGCGCGGCCAGCAGCCCGACCACGCCCGAGATGTGGCCCGTACCGGCCTCGAAGCGGTGCGGCGCGGGCGCGAACGTCGTGCGGTCGAAGGAAACGGACTCGATCATGTTCCCGCCGCCCTGCCACGGCACCATGGCCGCCAGCAGCTCGGGCTTGGCGTACAGCGCGCCGATGCCCGTGGGCGCGAACAGCTTGTGGCCGGAGAAGGCGTAGAAGTCGGCGTCCATGGCCTGTACGTCGACCGGGAAGTGGGCCACCGCCTGGGCGCCGTCCACCAGCACCTTGGCCCCGTAGCGGTGGGCGAGCGCCGTCATCTCCGCCACCGGGGGAACGGTCCCCAGCACATTGGAGGCATGGCTGACGGCCACCAGCCGGGTACGGGAGGACAGCAGGTCGGCGTAGGCGAACTGGTCGATCTGCCCGTCCGGCAGCAGCGGCACCGGCACCACCCGGGCATGCGTCTCGGCGGCCAGCTGCTGCCACGGGACGATGTCGGAGTGGTGCTCCAGCACGGGGACGAGAATGTCGTCGCCCGGACCGATGTTGGCCCGGCCCCACGTCTCGGCGACCAGGTTGATCGCCTCGGTGGTGCCGCGGACGAAGACGATCTCCTCGGGGGACGGGGCGCCCAGGAAGTCCGCGACGGCGGCCCGGCCCGCCTCGTACAGGGCGGTGGCGTCGCGGGCCATGGTGTGGGCGCCGCGATGGATGTTGGAGTTGGCCGAACCGTAGAAGGCCGCCACCGCCTCGATCACCTGGCGCGGCTTCTGGGTGGTGGCCCCGTTGTCGAGCCACACGAGCGGCCGGCCGTTCACCAGCCGGTGCAGGATCGGGACGTCACGCCGGGCCATCTCGGGGGAGAACGCGCCGCGTTGGGTGCCGGGGAGGTGTTGGGTGGTTGTCGGGGTGGGGGTGGAGGCGGAGGTGGGTGTTGGGATTGTTGTTGGGGTGGTTGTTGGGGTGGTGGGCGTGGTTGATGTGGGCGCGGTGGTAGGGGTTTGGACTGGGGCGGTCGGTACCGCGCTCAGTCCCGGGACCGTCTCCGTGCCCGGGACTGCTTCCATGCCTGGTACCGCGCTCATGCCCTGGGCAGTCCCCATGCCCGGGACAGTCCCCATGCCCGGAACCGTTCCCATGCCCAGCACGGCGCTCGTGCCCGGTACGGCGCCCGTATCCGGTACCGCGCCCGTATCCGGTACCGCGCTCGGAACCGATTGCATGCCCGGCAGGCCCGCCATGGCCGCGGCCGGGACGACGGTCGCCCCCGCGCCCGGAGCCGCGCCCGTGCCCGGGGCGGGTGCCGTGCTCGTGGCCGTGTCCGTACGGACGGCCGTGGTGGTGCCGGTGGCAGGGGCCGCTGCCGCATCCGCCGCGCCGGTCTTCGCCTCCCTGCCCAGGAGCGCGCTCAGCGGTGCCGCGAGCCCCGTGAACTCAGGAGTAGTCATGGTACTTGGACACCTCGACGTTCTGGAGGACGGCGAGGGCGTCCTCCACCAGGACGGCCGTGTTGAAGTACGCCGTGACCAGGTACGACGTGATCGCCTTCTGGTCGACGCCCATGTTCCGTACGGACAGGCCCGGTTCCACCTCGTCCGGTACGGAGGCCGGGCGCAGGCCCACCACGCCCTGCTCCGCCTCGCCCACCCGCATCAGCAGGATCTCGGTCGTGCCCGCGCCGTTGATGTTCACCTTGTCGGACGGCAGCAGCGGCACGCCGCGCCAGGTCAGCAGCGGACTGCCGAACCGCGTGTCGGTCACCGGGGGCACACCCCGGCGGGTACATTCCCGGCCGAACGCGGCGATCGCCCGCGGGTGCGCGACGAAGTACCCGGGCTGCTTCCACACCTTGGCCAGCATCTCGTCCAGGTCGTCCGGCGTCGGCGCGCCGGTGCGCGTCTGCACCCGCATGCCCGGCGCGACCTGGTTGAACAGCCCGAAGTCCGGGTGGTTGAGCATCATCGACTCCTGGCGCTCGCGCAGCGCGTGCACGGTCAGGTTGCTCTGCGCCCGGGTCTGGTCGATCGGCTGGTTGTACAGGTCGGCGACGCGGGTGTGCACGCGCAGCACGGTCTGCGCGAGGCTCATGTGGTACTCGCGCGGCGCGTCCTCGTACTCCACGTACGTGCCCGGCAGGTCCGGTTCGCCGACGTGACCGGCGGCCAGGTCGACCGGCGCCTCGGCGCCCGGCGTCGGCATCTCGCCGGCGCAGTAGGACTCCAGCGTGGTGCGCAGCGACTCGTCGCGGTCGGCCAGTTCCGCCAGCTTCGCGCGGCTGACGCACAGCGCGACACCGGGAGTCAGCGCCCGCACCTGGTACGGCTGCGACTCGCCCTTGGCCCAGGCCTTCAGGTCGAAGAACTGGCCGTCCCCGACGACCTCCAGTAACGCGTCCTCGCCGTACCGCCCGGTCACGCGCTTCTCGGCGCGGCCGCGTACGAGCACCCACAGGCGGTCGGCGTTGTCGCCCTCGGAGCACAGCGTCTGCCCGGCGTCGAAGGTGACCTCGTCGCACGTCTCGGCCAGCTCGCGCAGCTGCCCCTCGTCGGCCTGCCGCAGGAACGGCAGTTCCCGCAGGTCCTCGGGGACGATGCGGTGGCTGTCGCCCTCGGAGAAGGTGCTGATCCGGTCGTCGCCCAGGATGAAGGTACGGCGCCGGTTGACGCGGTAGACGCCGGACTCGACATCCACCCAGGGCAGGGCGCGCAGCAGATAGCGCGGGGTGATGCCGCGCATCTGCGGCGTGGTCTTGGTGGTGGTGGCGAGTTGCCGTGCCGCGTCGGGACCGAGGCTCAAACGGCCATTTGTGGTCATCACGACCTCCTCGTGAAAGGGCGCGCGGGCATGCGGCGGCCCTCACGGCCGCCGCGGTCCGCACGGTATGGAGGGGACCGATCGTCCGAGCGGCATCTGCCGACGGCAAGACGGCGTATTTCCGCAACAGGCCGGAAAGGAGCTATCCGGCATTCGCAGGTGTTCGTGCAGGGATGAACTGTTTTCGACGCGTGTGCCGTGTGGCCAGGACGGAATCCGTCCGCCGGACCGAACGGCGCCGCGCGAACGTCCGGTCGGGGACTGCCTCGCCGCCCCACACGCGGCTAGATTCGATCCATGGCGGACACCGTGCGGGAAATCGAGCGGAAGTACGAAGCCGACGACAGCGCCGAACTGCCCGACCTGACCGGCGTCGCCGGGGTCGCGGCCCTCGCGGACCAGGGCACCGTCGTCCTGTCCGCCACCTACTACGACACCCCTGACCAGCGGCTCGCGGCTGACGGCATCACGCTGCGGCGGCGCACCGGCGGCGGCGACGCGGGCTGGCACCTGAAACTCCCGGTGGCCCCCGGCGTACGGGATGAGGTGCGGATGCCCCTCGCCGAGCGGCTGCCCGGCAAGCTCGCCGCCCTCGTGCGCTCACGGGTGCGCGGCGCGCCCCTGGCCCCGGTCGCGCACCTGCGGACCCGGCGCACGCTGTGGGTGCTGGAGACCGCGGGCGGCGAGCCGCTCGCGGAGGTGGCGGTGGACGACGTGGTGGCGCACCGCCTGGGCGACGGGGCCGGTCCGTACGGGACGGGTGAAGCGACGTGCGCGCCAGACGCGGCGGACGAGCTTCAGCGCGATGGGCGCGATGGGCGCGATAGGGATGGTGGGGACGATAGGGGTGATGGGGGCGATAAGGGCGAGTCGGGGCGGCGGCCGGCGCGGCCGGACCGGGTGACCACCGGGGTCCGCTGGCGCGAGATCGAGGTGGAGCTGGTGGGGGACGGCGACATCGGGCTCCTGGACGCGGTGGGCGAGGCCTTCGCGGCCGTGGGAATCCGCCCGGCCGGTTCGGCGTCCAAGCTGGCCCGCGCGCTGGCCGGGACGGCGGGAAGCAGCGGAAGCGGCGAAAGCGGTGGAAGCAGCGGAAGCGGCGGAAGCGGCAAGGCGAAGGCCAAGGCGGCCGACAAGTCCCGCGAAAAGGCCCGGACCACCACCCCCCGCACCGCCGGTGACGCCGTCCTCGCGTACGTCCGGGAGCAGGTGCGCACCCTCGTCGAACTGGACCCGGCCGTCCGCCGCGACCTGCCCGACTCGGTGCACCAGATGCGCGTCGCCACCCGCCGCCTGCGCAGCGCCTTCCGCTCGTACGGCACGGTGCTGGACCGGTCCGTGACCGACCCGATCGGCGACGAACTCAAGTGGCTGGCAGGGCGGTTGGGCGTGGACCGGGACCGGGAGGTGCTGGCGGAGCGGCTGCGTGCCGGGCTGGCGGGCCTGCCGCGCGAGCTGCGGCTCGGGCCGGTGGCCGCGCGGCTGCGCCTGTGGTCGCAGCGCCGCCGCCTCGGCTCGCGGCGGACCCTGCTCGCGGTCCTGGACGGCGCGCGGCACCTGGCGCTGCTGGAGCGCCTGCACGCGCTCCTGGCGGACCCGCCGCTGCGCCCGGCCGCGGCCCGCCCGCCGGCGCGCCCCATGGGCGAGGCCGTGCTCAAGGAGTACCGGCGGCTCGCCGGGCGGGTGGCGGCCGCGATGGCGGCGCCGGCCGGCCCGGAGCGCGACGAGGCGCTGCACAGCGCCCGCAAGGCGGCCAAGCGCGTGCGGTACGCGGCGGAGGCGGCCGGGCCGGCGCTGGGCGGCCCGGCGGAGAAGTTCGCCGGGCGCATGAAGCGGGTGCAGCAGCTGCTCGGCGACCACCAGGACAGCGTGCTGGCCCGGGAAGCGCTGCGCGATCTCGCCGTACAGGCGCACGGCGCGGGCGAGGGCGGGTTCAGCTTCGGGCTGCTGTACGGGCGGGAGGAAGCGGCGGCGGCCGCCCGTGAGCGCGAGCTGCCCGAGGTGTGGCGGAAGGCGTCGAGGCCGGGGTTGCGCAGGAAGCTGGGCGGCTGACGGCCGTGCGGGACGCCCGTCGGCAACGTCCGGGGCCCGCAGACCGGCGGCCCCCGCCCGTGACCCACCGCACCCGCCCCGTGACCGCCCGCCCACCCTGATGCCCTCACGGGGGCCGCCACCGATGCACGACCGATGCGGCCCGTCAACGGGACCTCGTTCCCGGGGTACGCTGGATGGTCACCCCTGCCAGCTCATGAAAGACGCCGCGATGCCTGTCGAGACGGTCTTCCCGCGCCTGGAAGCGCTTCTCCCGCATGTCCAGAAGCCCATCCAGTACGTCGGTGGAGAGCTCAACTCCACCGTCAAAGACTGGGATGCCTGCGATGTCCGCTGGGCGCTGATGTACCCGGACGCCTACGAGGTCGGGCTGCCCAACCAGGGCGTCATGATCCTCTACGAGGTCCTCAACGAGCGCGAGGGCATCCTGGCCGAGCGCACCTACAGCGTGTGGCCGGACCTCGAAGCCCTGATGCGCGAGCACGGCGTGCCGCAGTTCACCGTCGACGCGCACCGCCCGGTGAGCGCCTTCGACGTACTCGGCGTCTCCTTCTCCACCGAGCTGGGCTACACCAACCTGCTCACCGCCCTGGACCTCTCGGGCATCCCGATCGAGGCCAAGGATCGGACGGACGAGCACCCGCTGATCCTCGCGGGCGGCCACGCGGCCTTCAACCCGGAGCCGATCGCCGACTTCCTGGACTGCGCGGTCGTCGGCGACGGCGAGCAGGCCGTCCTGGAGATCAGCGACATCATCCGCGCCTGGAAGGCCGAGGGCCGCCCGGGCGGGCGCGACGAGCTGCTGTTCCGCCTGGCGAAGACCGGCAGCGTGTACGTCCCCAAGTTCTACGACGTGGAGTACCTGCCCGACGGGCGCATCTCGCGCGTCGTGCCCAACCGCTCCGGCGTCCCGTGGCGGGTGTCCAAGCACACCGTCATGGACCTGGACGAGTGGCCCTACCCCAAGCAGCCCCTCGTCCCGCTGGCCGAGACCGTCCACGAACGGATGTCGGTCGAGATCTTCCGTGGCTGCACCCGCGGCTGCCGTTTCTGCCAGGCCGGCATGATCACGCGCCCCGTGCGGGAGCGAAGCATCACCGGCATCGGCGAGATGGTGGACAAGGGCCTGAAGGCCACGGGATTCGAGGAGGTCGGCCTGCTGTCGCTGTCCTCCGCGGACCACACCGAGATCGGCGACATCGCCAAGGGCCTCGCCGACCGGTACGAGGAAGACAAGATCGGCCTGTCGCTGCCGTCGACCCGCGTCGACGCCTTCAACGTCGATCTTGCCAACGAGCTGACGCGCAACGGCCGACGCTCGGGACTGACCTTCGCGCCCGAGGGCGGCAGCGAGCGGATGCGCAAGGTCATCAACAAGATGGTCTCGGAAGAGGACCTGATCCGTACCGTCGCCACCGCCTACGGCAACGGCTGGCGGCAGGTGAAGCTGTACTTCATGTGCGGCCTGCCCACCGAGACCGACGAGGACGTGCTCCAGATCGGCGACATGGCGGTCAACGTGATCGCCAAGGGCCGCGAGGTCGCCAAGTCCAACGACATCCGCTGCACCGTCTCCATCGGCGGCTTCGTCCCCAAGCCGCACACCCCCTTCCAGTGGGCGCCCCAGCTCTCCGCCGAGGAGACCGACGCGCGCCTGGAGAAGCTGCGCGACAAGATCCGCGGCGACAAGAAGTACGGCCGCTCCATCGGCTTCCGCTACCACGACGGCAAGCCCGGCATCGTCGAGGGCCTGCTCTCCCGCGGCGACCGCCGCGTCGGCGCCGTCATCCGCGCCGTCTACGAGGACGGCGGCCGCTTCGACGGCTGGCGCGAGCACTTCTCGTACGACCGCTGGATGCTCGCCGCCGAGAAGACCCTGCCCGAGTACGGCGTCGACGTCGCCTGGTACACCACCCGCGAGCGCACCTACGAGGAGGTCCTCCCCTGGGACCACCTCGACTCCGGCCTGGACAAGGACTGGCTCTGGGAGGACTGGCAGGACGCCCTCGACGAGACCGAGGTCGAGGACTGCCGGTGGACGCCTTGCTTCGACTGCGGGGTGTGTCCGCAGCTCGACCTCGACATCCAGATCGGCCCGACCGGCAAGAAGCTGCTGCCGCTGACCGTCGTCAAGTAAGCGTTCCAGGTTCGTGCCCCGGCCCGGCCCCGCGTGATGCGGAGCCGGGCCGCGGCATGCGTACGTCAGTGCCCATACCGGGCGCGAGGGGGAGAAAACCGCATGGAGCCCACAGCCGGGCCGTCGCTGTCCAAGGAGTGTGCAGGGGACCGGGCGCCGGTGCGGGAACGGGTGCCCGGGGGGTATGCGCCGGGGGAGGGGTGTCTGACGCGGCTGGTTCGGGTGCCGGTGCGTGTTGTGGTGCTGGTGGTCGTGGTGCCGGTGCGGATGGTGTGGGACGTGCTGGTCGCCGGTGCGCGGGCGCTGGACCGGGGGCTGCTGCGGCCGGTCGGGCGTGGTTTCGCCTGGTTGGGGCGGGTGCTGGTCGTTGTGCCGTCGACCTGGGTGTACCGGTGGGTGCTGACTCCGGTCGGGCACGGGATCGCCTGGGTGGTGTGGGCCTTCGGCGCCGCGCTCGCCTGGGTGGGCAAAGCGGTCTTCTACTGGCCTTGGGCCGCGCTGTGGCGGTACGTGCTGGTGCCCGTCGGCACGGCTGTCGGCGTGGCCGTGGCCTGGCTGGTCCACCAGTTGGTCGTGGTGCCGGCGCTCTGGGGCTACCGCCGGGTGCTTACGCCTGTCGGGCACGCTGTGCGGTGGGTGTTCCGGGGGCTGGGCGCGGGGCTCGCCTGGCTCGTGCTGCGCCTGGTCGTGCTCCCCGCCCGGTGGTGCTACCGGCACGTGTTGACGCCGGTCGGGCACGGCATCGTCCGGGTGGTCCGCGGCATCGGGGCCGCCGTCGCCGCACTCGTACGGTGGACGCTCGTCGTCCCGGCCGTCGCGGTGTGGCGGTACGTCCTCGCCCCGGCGGGCCGGGCGGTCGGCGCCGCCGCGGCCGTCGTGGCGCGCGAGACCGGCGCCGCGTTCGGACACGCCTGGCGGGTGGCCGGGTACGTCTCCCGGGCCGTCGGCCGCTTCCTCGGCACACTCCTGCGGTGGATCTTCGTCGAGCCGTTCCGGTGGGTCCACCGCGCGGTCCTCACCCCGGTCGGCCACGCCGTACGGGACGTGCTGTGGCGCCCGGTGCGCGCCGCCGCGCGGGAGGCGGGCCGGTCCGTACGCCGTGCGCTGGGCGCCGCCCGGCAGTCCGTACGGCAGACCCGCGCCGAGGTCCGGCGGGCCCTGTTCGGGAGCCCGAAGCGGCCGGAGCCGGCCGCGGTGCCAGAGCCCCGGCGGGAACAGGCGGTACCGGCGGCACGTACTCTAGGTAAGACGTCCGGGCGCGACGTGTCCCCGTCCACACGGGGGCCCGGACTGGGCGACGCTGGATAGGCGTCATCCGGGACCGTCCCCGCTCCCGCGGGGGTGACGTCCAGTAGCGCCCTCACACCAAGGAGAAGTAACACTGGGCAAGCGACAGCCCGAAGGCCCGCCGCCCGCACCGGCGGTGCAGCGCATCCGACTGCGCTACACCAAGCGCGGCCGCCTCCGGTTCACCAGCCACCGCGACTTCCAGCGCGCTTTCGAGCGGGCGCTGCGCCGCGCCGAGGTCCCCATGGCGTATTCGGCGGGCTTCACCCCGCACCCGAAGGTGTCGTACGCCAACGCCGCGCCGACCGGTACCGGCAGCGAGGCCGAGTACCTGGAGATCCAGCTCGCCGAGCGCCGCGACCCGGACACGCTCCGCACCCTGCTGGACGAGTCGCTGCCGGCGGGCCTGGACATCACCGACGCGGTGGAGGCCCGTACGTCCGGGCTCGCCGACCGGCTCCAGGCGTCGGTGTGGGAGCTGCGCCTCGACGGCGTCACGCCCGCCGACGCGGCGCACGCCGTCGAGGCCTTCCTCGCCGCCGAGGAAGTGCAGGTCGAACGCCGTACGAAGAACGGCATGCGGACCTTCGACGCGCGGGCCGCGGTGGCCCGCCTCGAAGCCGCGGCGCCCGAGGGCGATAGGCCGGGTGGCGATGCCTGTGCGATACTGCGGCTGGTTGTTCGGCATGCGACACCTGCCGTACGACCCGACGACGTCCTGTCCGGCCTCCGAGCTACGGCCGACCTGGCGCCGCCGGTCCCCGCTGCGGTGACCAGGCTGGCGCAGGGGCTGCTCGATGAGGAGACCGGCGCGGTGACCGACCCGCTCGCGCCCGACCGCGACGCTGCCGAGGCCGGCACATCAACGGCCGCCGGCTGAGTGCCGCGAGGCGCCGGACGGTCCTGTAGCAGGACCGCCGTCGTCGCGTCGCCGATCAACCAGGGAGACTCCCCGGTCCGGCAGACGCACTGACCAGCAGACTTTCGCCGGTCCCGCCCTACGGGCCCGGCGAGCGAGACGACAGCTCCCGTGCGGCGCCCGCGCCCCGGAGGGCGGCACCGCGCACATCACGCGGGCCGCGTCCGGAACCAGGCGCGGCGCCCGGGAGCGTGACGGGAGAACCGCCCGCATGCTCGAACCCATTGAGCCCAACGAATCCAGCGGTCCTACGGAGCAGCTTTCCGAGGGCAGCACCCCCAGCGACACGCTGCCGCCGCGCCGCCGGCGCCGCGCCGCCTCCCGGCCGGCCGGCCCGCCCACGGCGGCGAGCACGCCCGCCGAGGCCCCGGTGACCGCGGAGAGCACCACGGTCGCGAGTCCAGCGCAGGACGACACGAGCACCGCCTCGACGGTCGTCTCCGGCGACGACGCCAAGCCCGCCCGTACGCGCCGCCGGGCCACCCGTAAGGCCACCGCTCCGGCGGGATCCCCCCAGGTGGGCGAGGCCGTGGAGAGCGCGCCCGAGGCGCCGGCCGCGCAGCCGGAGCAGCCCGCGGCGGAGGACGAGGCGCCGCGCGCCCGGCCCCGTCGCCGCGCCACCCGCCGCGCCTCCGCGCCGGCCGGTCCGCCCGCGGCCGAGGCCGCCGAGGCCACTGCCGCGCCGCAGGCCGCGGAGTCCGCCGCGCCGCAGGCCGACGAGGACACCGCGCCCGCCGCCGAGCAGCAGGCCGCCGAGGACAGCAAGCCCGCTCGTACGCGCCGCCGTGCGACCCGTAAGGCCACCGCCCCGGCCGGTTCGCCGCAGAGCAGCGCCGAGTCGCAGAGCGCCGAGCCCCTGAGCGCGGACGCCGAGGCGCAGGCCGAGGACGAGGAAGAGGCCGAGGAGACCGCCGAGGCCCCCGCCGCCGCGCCCGCCGAGGCCCCGGCCGCCGAGGACAGCAAGCCCGCCCGTACGCGGCGCCGCGCGACCCGTAAGGCCACCGCCCCCGCGGGCTCCCCGCAGCCGGCCGAGGCCGTGGAGAGCGCCCCGGCCGCCGCCGAGCCCGCTGCGGCGGAGACCCCGGCCGCCGAGCAGGCCGCCGCGCCCGCCGAGGCGCCCCGCCGCCGTTCGCGCCGCCGTGCCGAGCGGGCGTCCGAGGCGCCGGCCGCGCAGCAGGAGCAGCCCGCCGCCGAGGCGCCGCGTGCCGAGGCCGAGGCCGCGCCGGAGCAGCCCGCGCGCGGCAGCCGCCGCCGTGAGCGGCGCGCGCCGACGGCCGTGTTCCAGGCGCCGGTCTTCACCGAGCCGATGTTCCAGACCCCGGAGACCGCCGCTGCCGCCGCCGCGGCCGCCGCCGAGCAGGTCGAGTCCGCCGCCGAGGAGGAGGAGCAGCCCGCGGCCGGCAGCCGACGCCGTCGCCGCCGGGGCGGTGCCGCCGCCGAGGCCGAGCAGCAGGCCGTCGAGCAGGCGCCCGTCCAGGACACCCGGGACATCGACGGGGCCGAGGCCGAGGACGACACCGACGACGAGCAGGCCGAGGCCGGGCAGGGCGACGAGGAGTCGGGCGACCGCCCCTCCCGCCGTCGTCGTCGCGGTGGCCGCCGCCGTCGCCGTGGCGAGGCCGCCGACGGTGACGGCGAGCAGGCCGACGAGGGCCGGCAGGCCGACGCCGGGCAGGCCGCCGCGGAGGAGGAGCCGGCCGAGCAGGCCGAGCCCGCCGCCGAGGAGGACGAGCAGCCGGCCGCCGGGTCCAGCAGCAGCCGCCGTCGCCGTCGCCGCCGCCGTCGCAGCGGTGACCTCGGTGAGGCGGAGACCACGCACGGCGACGACCCGGAGCGTACGGTCGTCAAGGTCCGCGAGCCGCGCAAGAAGGACGAGCCGTCCGACGAGGTCCAGTCCATCAAGGGCTCGACGCGTCTGGAGGCCAAGAAGCAGCGCCGCCGCGAGGGCCGTGAGCAGGGCCGCCGCCGGGTGCCGATCATCACCGAGGCGGAGTTCCTGGCGCGCCGCGAGGCCGTCGAGCGCGTGATGGTGGTCCGCCAGAGCGGCGAGCGCACCCAGATCGGCGTCCTTGAGGACAACGTGCTCGTGGAGCACTACGTCAACAAGGAGCAGTCGACGTCGTACGTCGGCAACGTCTACCTCGGCAAGGTGCAGAACGTCCTGCCGTCGATGGAGGCCGCCTTCGTCGACATCGGCAAGGGCCGCAACGCCGTGCTGTACGCGGGCGAGGTCAACTTCGAGGCGCTCGGCATGGCCAACGGGCCGCGCCGCATCGAGACCGCGCTGAAGTCCGGCCAGTCCGTGCTGGTGCAGGTCACCAAGGACCCGATCGGCCACAAGGGCGCCCGGCTGACCAGCCAGGTCTCGCTGCCCGGCCGCTACCTGGTCTACGTGCCCGAGGGCTCGATGACCGGCATCAGCCGCAAGCTGCCGGACACCGAGCGGGCGCGTCTGAAGCAGATCCTGAAGAAGATCGTCCCCGAGGACGCGGGCGTCATCGTCCGTACCGCCGCGGAGGGCGCCAGCGAGGACGAGCTGCGCCGCGACGTGGAGCGCCTCCAGGCGCAGTGGGAGGACATCCAGAAGAAGGCCAAGGCGGGCTCCACCAGCTCGCCGAGCCTGCTGTACGGCGAGCCCGACATGACCGTCCGGGTCGTCCGCGACATCTTCAACGAGGACTTCTCCAAGGTCATCGTCAGCGGTGACGACGCCTGGCAGACCATCCACGGCTACGTCGAGCACGTCGCCCCGGACCTGGTCGACCGCCTGCAGAAGTGGACCTCGGACGTCGACGTCTTCGCGACGTACCGCATCGACGAGCAGCTGATGAAGGCGCTGGACCGCAAGGTCTGGCTGCCCTCCGGCGGCTCGCTGGTGATCGACAAGACCGAGGCCATGGTCGTCATCGACGTGAACACCGGAAAGTTCACCGGTCAGGGCGGCAACCTCGAAGAGACCGTGACCAGGAACAACCTGGAGGCGGCCGAGGAGATCGTGCGCCAGCTGCGGCTGCGCGACCTGGGCGGCATCGTCGTCATCGACTTCATCGACATGGTGCTGGAGTCCAACCGGGACCTGGTGCTGCGGCGGATGCTGGAGTGCCTGGGCCGCGACCGTACGAAGCACCAGGTCGCCGAGGTCACCTCGCTGGGCCTGGTGCAGATGACCCGCAAGCGGGTCGGCCAGGGCCTGCTGGAGTCCTTCTCCGAGCCGTGTGTGCACTGCAACGGCCGCGGCGTCATCGTCCACATGGACCAGCCGTCCTCGGCCGGTGGCGGCGGTGGCGGCAAGCGCAAGAAGAAGGGCAAGTCGGGCGCGTCCGGCCAGGACCACCAGCACCACGACCACCAGCACCAGGACGAGCAGCCCGAGGCGGAGACCGCGCGGGCCGACGAGCACCCGGAGCTGGAGCCGGTCGCGGTGACCGAGGCGGAGCTGAGCCCCGCGGTGGACGGTGCCGACGAGTGGTTCGGCAGCCCGGCCGAGGCCGAGGCGGCGGCCGGTGTCCGCGGCCGGGGCCGCCGTCGCGCGAGCCGCAAGGTGACCGCTCCGGCGGGCGCGCCCAAGGCGTCCGAGGCGGCCGCGATCGTGGTGGAGACCGAGCCCGCCCCGGCCCCGGCCCCCGAGCCGGAGCCCGTCGCGGAGGCGCCCGCCGCGGAGCCCGCGCCGGCCAGGCCGCGCCGCCGGGCCACCCGTAAGGCGTCCGCTCCGGCGGGCCCGCCGAAGTCCGCCGAGACCGCCGAGGACGCGGTGCAGGTCGCCGAGGCGAGCGCCCCGGCGGCCGAGGCCGCGCCCGAGCCGGTCGCGGAGCCGGTGGCCGAGCCGGTCGCCGAGGCTGCCGCCGACAGCGCCGTACGTACGGACGAGGCCGTGAGCCCGGACGTGGCGGCGCCCGCCGAGGAGGCCCCTGAGGAGGCCGCCGAGGAGGCGCCCGCCAAGAAGACCGCGGCGAAGAAGACGGCCGCCAAGAAGGCCCCCGCCAAGAAGACGGCGGCCAAGAAGGCGACCACGGCCAAGAAGGCGGCGGCGAAGAAGACCACCACCGCCAAGACCACCACCGCCAAGGCCACCACCGCCAAGACCGCCACGGCCAAGGCCACCACCGCCAAGAAGGCCACGGCGAAGAAGGCCGCCACCAAGAAGACGGCCGCGAAGAAGACCACGACGAAGAAGGCGGCGGCCAAGAAGACCGCTGCCGCCGAGCAGGCCCCGGCCGCGTCGGTGTCGGCTTCGGCTTCGGCGGAGGACTGAGCAGGACCGGCCCCGGGCCGTACGCGCCCGGGGCCGGTTTGACCCCCCGGTCGGGGTTCCGTAACCTTGACCGTCGGCGTCTGTAGTACGCCGAACCCCTGAGCACACACCTCCCGGCTCGCCGGGGGAGGCCGCTCGTCCGATCCGGATTCCACGGGATCGTCACGAACCCGTGAGAGCGGCTGGCATCAGTGGGCCCGTATCGAGTGAGAGAGAGTTCCGCGTGTACGCCATCGTGCGCACCGGCGCCCGCCAGCAGAAGGTTGCTGTCGGCGACGTCATCGAAGTTGACCGCATCTCCGACAGCAAGGCGGGCGACACCGTCGAGCTCTCGACGCTGCTCGTCGTGGACGGCGAGTCGGTCACCAGCGACCCGTGGGTGCTGGCCGGCGTGAAGGTCCAGGCCGAGGTCGTGGACCACCACAAGGGCGACAAGATCCGCATCCAGAAGTACAAGAACAAGACCGGTTACAAGAAGCGGATCGGCCACCGCCAGCTGCACACCGCGCTGAAGATTACCGGCATCGACGCTCCGGCGAAGTAAGGGACTGAGGAGACATGGCACACAAGAAGGGCGCATCGTCCACTCGGAACGGTCGCGACTCCAATGCTCAGCGGCTCGGCGTGAAGCGCTTCGGCGGTCAGACCGTCCTCGCCGGTGAGATCCTGGTCCGCCAGCGCGGCACCCACTTCCACCCGGGCACGGGCGTCGGCCGCGGCGGCGACGACACCCTGTTCGCCCTGGCCGAGGGTGCGGTGCAGTTCGGCACCCACCGTGGCCGCAAGGTCGTGAACATCGTCCCGATCGCCGAGTGACCCACCACTTCGGCATCGGGCGATAGCTCAGCAGCACCACTCCGAGGGCGGACCGCCTTACCCCGCAGCAGCGCGGGAAGGCCGGTCCGCCCTTGGCGTGTTAGTACAGAGACATTCCCGTCGTACCTGGAGGCACGCACCATGACCACCTTCGTGGACCGCGTCGAGCTGCACGTCGCCGCGGGTAACGGAGGCCACGGCGTGGCCTCCGTGATGCGCGAGAAGTTCAAGCCGCTCGGCGGCCCCGACGGCGGCAACGGCGGCCGCGGCGGCGACGTGATCCTGGTCGTCGACCAGGACGTCACCACGCTCCTCGACTACCACCACCACCCGCACCGCAAGGCCTCCAACGGCCAGCCCGGCGCCGGTGACCACCGCAACGGCAAGAACGGCCAGGACCTGGTCCTGCCCGTCCCGGACGGCACCGTCGTCCTCGACAAGAAGGGCAATGTGCTCGCCGACATGGTCGGCCAGGGCACCACCTTCATCGCCGGACAGGGCGGCCGCGGCGGCCTCGGCAACGCCGCGCTGGCCTCCGCCCGCCGCAAGGCGCCCGGCTTCGCGCTGCTCGGCGAGCCCGGCGAGGCGCGCGACATCGTGCTGGAGCTCAAGACCGTCGCGGACGTCGCGCTGGTCGGCTACCCGAGCGCCGGCAAGTCCTCGCTGATCTCGGTGCTCTCGGCCGCCAAGCCGAAGATCGCCGACTACCCGTTCACCACCCTGGTGCCCAACCTCGGCGTGGTCACGGCCGGCTCCACCGTCTACACCATCGCGGACGTACCCGGCCTGATCCCCGGCGCCAGCCAGGGCAAGGGCCTGGGCCTGGAGTTCCTGCGGCACGTCGAGCGCTGCGAGGTGCTGGTGCACGTACTGGACACCGCCACCCTGGAGTCCGACCGCGACCCGGTCTCCGACCTGGACGTCATCGAGGCGGAGCTGGCGCAGTACGGCGGCCTGGACAACCGGCCGCGGGTGGTCGTCCTCAACAAAATCGACATTCCGGACGGGCAGGACCTCGCCGACATGATCCGCCCGGACCTGGAGGAGCGCGGCTACCGCGTGTTCGAGGTCTCGGCCGTCGCGCGCACCGGCCTGAAGGAGCTGTCGTACGCGCTGGCCGGCATCGTCGCCGAGGCCCGCGCCGCCAAGCCCGCCCAGGAGGCCACCCGTATCGTCATCCGCCCGAAGGCCGTGGACGACGCGGGCTTCACGGTCACGCCGGAGGGCGAGGGCTTCTTCCGCGTACGGGGCGAGAAGCCGGAGCGCTGGGTCCGCCAGACCGACTTCAACAACGACGAGGCCGTCGGCTACCTCGCCGACCGCCTCAACCGCCTCGGCGTCGAGGACGAGCTGCGCAAGGTCGGCGCGCACGCCGGCGACGGCATCGCGATCGGCCCCGAGGACAACGCGGTCGTCTTCGACTGGGAGCCGATGATGGCGGCGGGCGCCGAGATGCTCGGCCGCCGTGGCGAGGACCACCGCATGGAGGCGCCGCGCCCGGCGGTGCAGCGCCGCCGCGACCGCGAGGCGGCGCGGGACGAGGCCGAGCAGGAGTACGAGGGCTTCCAGCCCTTCTGACGGCCGGACCCGCGCCCACGGGGCAACGGGGAGGCTCCCGGGAGCACGGGGGCCTTCCGCCCGTAGAGTGCGGTGGTACGCGGAGCGCCGCGCACGGAAACCTCCGTACGCGGCGGTGTGGGACAGACGAGCACAGGGGCAGGCAGTGGCAGGCGCAAGGCAGGACGTGACGGACGCCCGCAGGATCGTGGTCAAGGTCGGCTCGTCCTCGCTGACCACGGCGAGCGGCGGCCTGGACGCCGACCGGGTGGACGCGCTGGTGGACGTGCTGGCCAAGCACCAGGACAAGGAGATCGTGCTGGTCTCCTCCGGCGCCATCGCGGCCGGCCTGGCGCCGCTGGGCCTGGACCGGCGGCCCCGCGACCTGGCCCGGCAGCAGGCCGCCGCCAGCGTCGGCCAGGGCTTGCTGGTCGCCCGCTACACCGCCTCTTTCGCGCGTTACGGACGCCGTGTCGGCCAGGTCCTGCTCACCTCCGACGACACCAGCCGCCGCGCCCACTACCGCAACGCCTTCCGCACGCTGGACCAGCTGCTGGCGATGGGCGCCGTGCCGATCGTCAACGAGAACGACACCGTCGCCACCGACGAGATCCGCTTCGGCGACAACGACCGGCTGGCCGCCCTGGTCGCCCACCTCGTACGGGCCGACCTGCTCGTCCTGCTCTCGGACGTGGACGGGCTCTACGACGGCGACCCGGCCACCCCCGGCACCTCCCGGATAGCGGAGGTACGCGGCCCGGCCGACCTGGAGGGCATCTCGATCGGCAGCGCGGGCCGGGCCGGCGTCGGCACCGGCGGCATGGTGACCAAGGTCGAGGCGGCCCGGATCGCCGCCGCGGCCGGCATCCCGGTCGTGCTGACCTCCGCCGTACACGCCGCCGAAGCCCTGTCCGGCGGCCCCACCGGCACCCACTTCCTGCGCACCGGCCGCCGCTCCGCCGACCGGCTGCTGTGGCTGGCGCACGCCTCCACCCCGCGCGGCGCGCTGGTGCTGGACGACGGGGCCGTCGAGGCCGTGGTCGAGCGGCACTCCTCGCTGCTGCCGGCCGGTATCGCCTCGGTGGAGGGCGAGTTCAGCGCCGGCGACCCGGTCGAACTGCGCGACACCACGGGCCGCGCCGTCGCCCGCGGCCTGGTCAGCTTCGACGCCCGGGAGATCCCCCGGCTGATCGGCCGCTCCACCCGCGACCTCGCCCGCGAACTCGGGCCCGCGTACGAACGCGAGGTCGTGCACCGCGACGATCTGGTCGTACTGGACCACTGACACCTGTCACGAGGGAGGGCGAACCGACCGGGATCGGTCCAAAGACCAGCCTTTCCACGGAGACCTTCTCGAAAAAGCCCCCGCGACGGGCCGCGGGCTGGTCAACTTTGTTGCGGGGACGCGTCAGGGGAGCGCCGTCCCGCGCGCGAGCGCGCGCTACGTCACAAGCAGTGCCGGACCACTGCCGAGGAACCGCCCGCGAACGGGGCCCGGAGCAGCGCGACGCGCGGTGCCCCGGGGCGTCCCGGCGCGCAGGCGCGTCCCGCGGCGGCCGGCAACGGCGAAGAGGACCGCATCGATCGGCTCCGCGCGGACGAGCGGAGCGCTACGCACAACAGGAGGCCGCCGGTGAGACGAGGGCGCCCAGGGGCACTGCCCCGAGGGACGGCGGAACGCGCACTGACCAGCGTCCGGGCCGCCGGTCCGGCCGGCGCGGCGGACGACGACCGGGCCGGGCCGGGGCCGGCGGCGCACGGGCGGCCGGCGGGCGAGCGGCGCGAGGCGTCCCGGCTGTGGCACGTCACCCTCAGCGTCTCGGGGGCCGAGGCCCCCGTACAGGAGGTCCGGCGGGCCCTCGAACAGCTCGCACACGACCACCCCTTCCTGCTGACCAGCCGCTACGCCGGCGACCACGCCGAGATCCGCTACTGGGAAGAGGCCCGCGACCTGCACGACGCGGCGGCGGTCGCGCTGCGCCTGTGGGGCGAGCACCGCTCCTCGGCCGGGCTGCCGCCGTGGGAGATCGTGGGCCTGGAGGTCATCGACCGGGAGACGTACCACCAGCGGGTCGCGGAGGGTTACGGGCCGCCGCCTGCCGCTCGGATGGGGGTGCACCCGTACTGAGGCTCGGACGGAGGTGCGTCCGTACGGGCGGGATCGGCGGGCGGGGTCGCGTTCTGAGGGGCGGTGTGTGACGGGGCTGGTGGACGGCGGTGTCGTGTGGGGTGGGGTGGGCCCTGGTGGACCGGGGTGTCGTGTGGGGTGGGCCTCGGTAGTCGGAGGTGCCCTGTGGCACGGACCCGGTGGACCGCAGTGTCGTGCGGGACGGACCCCGGCAGAGCGCGGTGCCCTGCGGCACAGCCCCCGGTGGACCGCGGTGTTCTGCGGAACTGACCCCGCCGGACCGCGGCGTCTCGGTCACTGGAACGCGGCGGGTCCCGGTCCGCCGCCCGGCTAGGCTTTCCGCCATGACCAGCGAATCAGCGCACTCCACACCCGTCATCGAGACCGCCCGGCGCGCCAAGGAAGCGGCGGCCGTCCTGGCGCCGCAGCCGCGCACCGCGCGCGACGGCGCGCTGCTCGCCATCGCCGACGCCCTGGTGGCCCGTACGGAGGAGATCGTCGCCGCCAACGCCGGGGACGTCGCCAAGGCACGGGCCGCGGACACCGGCGAGTCCCTCGTGGACCGGCTCACCCTGACCCCGGAGCGGGTCACCGCGATGGCCGCCGATGTCCGGGACGTGGTGGCGCTGCCCGACCCGGTGGGCGAGGTGGTGCGCGGCTCCACGCTGCCCAACGGCCTCGACCTGCGGCAGGTCCGCGTCCCGCTGGGCGTCGTCGGGATCATCTACGAGGCCCGCCCGAACGTGACCGTGGACGCCGCCGCGCTCTGCCTGAAGTCGGGCAACGCGGTGCTGCTGCGCGGCTCGTCCTCCGCCTACGCCACGAACAGCGTCCTCGTCGAGGTGCTGCGGGACGCGGTCGCGAGCGTCGGCCTGCCCGCCGACGCCGTACAGCTCGTGCCGGGCGAGAGCCGGGACTCGGTGCGGGAGCTGATGCGGGCGCGCGGCCTGGTCGACGTGCTGATCCCGCGCGGCGGCGCCTCGCTGATCCGTACGGTCGTGGAGGAGTCCACCGTCCCGGTGATCGAGACCGGCACCGGAAACTGCCATGTCTACGTGGACGAGCACGCCGACATCGACATGGCCCTGGACATCCTGATCAACTCCAAGGCGCAGCGGCCGAGCGTGTGCAACGCCGCCGAAACGGTTCTGGTGCACGCCGGCATCGCCGAGACGTTCCTGCCGCGGGCGCTGGAGGCGCTGACCCAGGCCGGGGTGGTCGTGCACGGCGACACGGCCTGGCAGCAGGCCGGTCCCGGCCTGGTGGCGCCCGCCACGGACGAGGACTGGGCGGCCGAGTACCTCTCGTACGACATCGCCGCGGCCGTCGTGCAGGACCTGGACGCCGCGGTGGCGCACATCCGCCGCTGGTCCTCCGGCCACACCGAGGCGATCGTGACCACCTCGCAGGCGGCGGCCCGCCGCTTCACCCAGCTCGTGGACTCCACGACGGTCGCGGTGAACGCCTCCACGCGCTTCACCGACGGCAGCCAGTTCGGCTTCGGCGCCGAGATCGGCATCTCGACGCAGAAGCTGCACGCCCGCGGCCCGATGGGGCTGCCGGAGCTGACCTCGACGAAGTACGTGGTCACGGGGGACGGCCACACGCGCTGACCGGACGGGCGGGGAGCGCCGCACACTCCGGCGGTACGGGCGGGCGGCACACCGGTGCGCGCGGAATTCCCGTATCTCCCCGCCCACGACCGGCCGCCCGGGGCTAGTCTGGACGGGTGCCGGACGACGTGGGGGGCAAGCCGTTCCCGGACGGCGAGGAGCCCGACGAGCACCGCCATCCGAGCCACGGGGCAGCGGACGAGGAGTTCGCCTCCGTGGTCCTCGACGAGGACTTCGTGCGGTCCGCGCGCTTCCACGAACCCACCGCGGTCGAACGGATGCTGGCCGCCGCCCGGGCCCGCGCCGAGGCCGACGCGGCCCGCGCCCGCCCGGGCTTCGGCACCGACCCGGACGCCGACGGTCCGGACGGCCGGCCCCGTGGCTCCGGCCGCCGACACGGCCGCGGCTCCGCCGACGCCGGTGCGGCCGCCGACCCGGACGCGTACGGCCCCTATGGCCCGTACGGCCCTTACGGTGGTGCCCTGCGCCCGTACCGCTCCAGCGTCCGCTGGCACCGACCGGTGGCCTGGGTGCTCGCCGTGATCATGGGGATCGGGCTGGTCGCGCTGGCCTTCTCCGCGGTCTACCGGGGCGCCTCCGGGGGGCGCACCCAGAACCCGACACCACCGCCCGCGACCAGCGGCGTGGACGGCCCGCCGGCCGTCCGCCCCAGCGTCCTGCCCTCGGCGTCCGCCTCGGCCGCCTCCGAGGCGCCGCCCGTACCGGCCACGCCGCGCGCTCACTGACCGCCCCGGTGCGCCGGACGCCTCCGTCAGGGCGCCCGGCACGCCGCAAGTGGGGGGCGCGGCTCCGTAACGGCCCGCCGAACTTGTCCCGTACCAGGGCGTTTACCGGCGGCCCCGCGGACCTACTCTTGTGGTATGGCCGGTGCTGGTGACCCTCCCGAAGGGACCCCCGAGGGCGCCGCGGGAGGCGGAGAGGACGAATACCGATCCGTCGTCTTCGACGAATCGTTTGTACGGGCTGCACGCCTTCAGGAGTACTCCGCAAGGGAACGCATGGGGGACCACGCACGGGCCGTACGCACCCGGCACGCCTGGGCCCGGCTGGGCGGCGCCCGGCAGGCCGTCATCCTCGCGCTGCTGATCGTCGTCGCCTTCGGCACCGCGATCTACATGGGCATCCGGCATCCGTACCGGCCGCCCGAGCCGATGGCGGCCGAGCCGCTGCGGTCCACGGTCGTGCCGCTGGCGCCGTCCGGCGCCGTGCCGGGCGGGAAGGCGGCGGACCTCTTCGCGCGCAGCCCGGCGGCGCAGTACCGCGTCGGCGCCGCGGGCGTCAACCTGCCCGCCGTCGGCCGCACCGAGCACTTCTCCGACGGCCAGGTCGTCTCCGCCCTGTCCATCGTCAAGGACTATCTCGTGCGCTCCTCGATCGACCCGGCCACCTTGACGGGCGGGTCCGTACGGCCGGTGGGCCTGCTGCTGAAACCCAGCCAACTCGACCAGTTCGACCGGAGCTTGGCGCATCCGGCCGACGACGGGCGGCACGCGGCCACCGGCTGGCTGACCCGCTTCGACCCGGACTGGGTGGAGCTGGCGGACCCCAACGTGCGGGTGAGCGGCACCCTTTCGGCCACCGAGGTCAGCGCGGACGCGCTGGAGGTCAGCGCCGACTTCACCTTCGCCTACGCGGTGCGTCCGGTCACCGCGAAGGGCACGGCGGCCCGGCAGGCCCCCGCCGCCTCGCTGTTCACCGTGCACCGCGATCTGCGCTTCCGCATCGGGCGCGACGATCTGAACGACCACCGCCTGGAGGTGTTGCAGAGCAGCCTCCAGGCGGGGCCGATGTCCTGCTCCGCCGGCGCGGCGAGCGAACTGCGCCCGTTGCTCGCGGGGCAGCGCGCCGCGGACACCGGCCCCGAGGGCACCGATCCGTACGCCCGCGGCCGGGCGAACACGGGGCTGTGCGGAAAGCTGGCGGCCGGCGCCCAGCCGAGTCCGGGCCCTACGGGCCGCTGACGGCCGGCCGAGCCCAGGCCCTGCGGGCCGTTAGCGCCCACCGAGCCGGGCTTCTTCGGGCCGTCAGCGCCCAGCAGAGCCAGGCCTCTTCGGGTCGTCGGCGCCCAGCAGAGCCAGGCCTCTTCGGGCCGTCAGCGCCCCGGCCGGGCTCTTGCCTCCTGGCCGTCGGCGCCCCCGGCCGGGCCCTTGCCTCCCTGGCCGTCGGCGCCCGAGCGGGCCCTCGCCTTCCCCGCCGTTGGTGCTTCCCCGCCGTCAGCGCCCGGCCGGTCCCTCCGGGCCGTTGGCGTCCGGGCCGTCCGTGCCGCCGGTGCCGTTGGCGCCGCCCGGCCCGCCGGGCCGGGAGCCGCCGCGGAAGACCGTGTCCCGCAGCTTGCCGCCCAGGTCGCCGGCGCCGCCGGCTATGTCGCGCACCAGGCCCATCAGCGGGTCCTTGCTGGTGCGCACCGACTCGGCGTAGTGCGCGGCGGATTCACGGAAGGACTCGGAGACCGAGGTGTCCTTGTCCTCCTCCTTGCGCGGGTAGTGGCCGTCCATGATGCGCTGGTAGTCGCGGCTGGCGGACCACTTCTTCAGCTCGGCGGCGCGCACGGTGGTGAAGGGGTGGCTGCGCGGGAGCATGTTCAGCACCTTCAGGACGGAGTCGCGCAGGTCGCCGCCGGCCTCGTACTCCTCGGCCTGCCGGAGGAACGCGTCGACGTTCATCTCGTGCAGGTGGTTGCCGCCGGCCAGCTTCATCAGGCCGCGCATGGACGCCTGGAGGTCCTGCCCGACCAGCAGGCCGGCCCGGTCCGCCGACAGCTCCGACTTGCGGAACCACTCGCGCAGCGCCGTCACGATCGCCATCACCGCGACGTTGCCCAGCGGGATCCAGGCGATCTTCAGCGCGAGGTTGGTCAGGAACAGCAGCACGGTGCGGTAGACCGCGTGGCCGGACAGGGCGTGGCCGACCTCGTGGCCGATGACCGCGCGCATCTCCTCCTCGTCGAGCAGCTCGACCAGGCCGGTGGTCAGGACGATGATGGGCTCGTCCAGACCGATGCACATGGCGTTCGGCTGCGGGTCCTGGTTGACGTACATCGGCGGGACCTTCTCCAGGTCCAGGATGTAACACGCGTCGCGCAGCATGTCGTTGAGGTGCGCGAACTGCTGGTCGCTGACCCGCACCGAGTCCGACAGGAACATCAGCCGCAGGCTGCGCTCCGGCAACAGGCCGCTGAGCGTCTTGAAGACGGTGTCGAACCCGCTCAGCTTGCGCAGTGCCACGAGCGCGGAGCGGTCCGCCGGGTGCTCGTAGGCGCGGGACGAGATTCCGGGGAACCGCCTGCGGTCCCGGCTCGGTACGCGCTCGCTGCCGCCTGGGCTCTCCGTCATTGGGGCCTCCCCCTGTTCGACTGCGTGGGATTCAGACTAGAGGACGCCACTGACAGCCGTTTGGATGCCCAGGCGTACGCTGGCGAGCGCACCAGGGGCGCGCAGATGCCCACATGCCCGTACAAAGGGAGCGCTTGACTCATGCCGAACACGAGCGTGCTGCTCGCCGCCGCGGCGGAGACCTCGAAGAACGACGGGCCAGGCTGGGTCCTGCGCACCGTCCTGATCGTCGGCATCCTCGGCGCGGTGTTCCTCGCGTGGATCCTGCTGCGCAATTACGGGAAGGACGACAGGGACGGCAACGGCAACGACAACGGCCACGGCGACGACCGCCGCTGACCGGCGCCGTCCCGTACCGCCGTCCGCCCGCTCGTCCGCCGGGGGCGGGCACCGCGCGCACCCGCGCGCACGGGCGTGCGAGCGCCCTCCTGGCGGAGTCGGCGTGAGCCGCGACCGGGCTCACGCATACGATGTGGCGGAAGTCTCTGTCCGAACCCATCCTGGATTGGCCTAGCCGACGATGAGCCTGCACACCACCGCACAGCACCTGGTCACCCTCGCCGAAGGCGGTCAGGAGGGGGGCGGCCACGAAAGCCTCAGCCCGTTCGTCACCGGCGGCGGTGCCCTGATTGCCCTGCTTCTCCTGCTGTGGATCACCACCCGCTTCAACCGGGACCGCTGAGGGCGGGCACCCGGACCCCGGCACCCCGCTGCGCCCAGTAGGGTCTGCACGCATGGGAGAGCAGACAGGGCCCGTGAAGCGGCGGCTCGGAGTGATGGGCGGAACGTTCGACCCGATCCATCACGGACACCTGGTCGCCGCCAGCGAGGTGGCCAGCCAGTTCCACCTCGACGAGGTCATCTTCGTGCCGACCGGGCAGCCGTGGCAGAAGAGCCACAAGACGGTGTCCCCGGCCGAGGACCGGTATCTGATGACGGTCATCGCGACCGCGTCCAACCCGCAGTTCTCCGTGAGCCGCATCGACATCGACCGCGGCGGCAAGACCTACACCATCGACACGCTGCGCGAGCTGCGCGACCAGCACCGTGACGCGGACCTCTTCTTCATCACCGGCGCCGACGCGCTCGGCCAGATCCTGACCTGGCACGACGCGCCGGAGCTGTTCTCGCTCGCCCACTTCATCGGGGTGACCAGGCCCGGGCACATACTCGCCGACCCCGGGCTCCCCGAAGGGGCGGTGTCCCTGGTCGAGGTGCCGGCCCTGGCCATCTCCTCGACCGACTGCCGGGCGCGCGTCGCCCAGGGGGAGCCGGTCTGGTACCTGGTTCCGGACGGCGTCGTGCGCTACATCGACAAGCGCGAGCTGTACCGCGAGGACCCGGCCGGCCACGACGGCCGTTGACATCTGCTGACGACGGCCGCCGACGACGGCCGCCGACGGGGCTCACGGAAAGGGGCACCGGTGAACGACCGACAGGACCCGTACGTGCCGCAGGACCCGTATGCCCACCAGGAGCAGCAGGGACGGCAAGCGCCTCAGCAGGGCCGGCCGTACGCCTATGACGCCTACGGACAGCCGGTCTACCAGGAGGCGCCGCAGCAGGTCGCGTACGACCAGTACGGGCAGCCGGTGGGCTATGACCCGTACGGCGGACAGGCCCCGTACGACCCGTACGGGCAGCAGCAGCCCGGATCGGGGCACCAGGGGTACGGCTACGACCCGTACGGCCACCAGCAGGCCCCCCAGGACCAGTACGGCCAGCAGTTCGACCAGCAGTACGACCAGTACGGCAACCCCCAGCAGGCTCACCAGCAACAGCAGCAGGCACCGCACCAGCAGCACCAGCAGCAACAGCAGGGGTGGATCCCGCAGCAGTCGGCGCAGCCGTCGTACGAGCAGGTCTCCTATCAGGAGCCGCAGCAGCAGCCGTACGGGCAGCCCGTCCAGCCGCCTGCCCAGCCGCCCGCCCAGGAGGCCGACGGCCGGGCGCCGCACGGCCGGACGGCGGACACCACGGAACGGACGGCGGCCCCGGGCCCCGGAGGCGCCCCGGACACGGACTACCGCACCGAACAGTTCTCGTTCATAGAGGAGCCGACCGAGGACTCGGAAGACGTCATCGACTGGCTCAAGTTCACCGAGAGCCGCACCGAGCGGCGCGAGGAGGCCAAGCGGCGCGGGCGCAGCCGGAAGGTCATGCTGATCGTGCTGCTGGTCCTGCTGCTCCTCGGCGGCGTCGGCTACCTGTGGTGGGCGGGCAAACTGCCCGGCCTCTCGGGTGCCGAGGCGGGCAAGGAGGGCGGGGCCGCCGGGCAGAAACGCGATGTGCTCGTCGTGCACCTGAAGGACCCGAAGGGCAACAGCAGCACCGCGCTCCTGGTGGACAACGAGGGCGCCCACAAGGGCACCACCGTCCTGCTGCCCAACAACCTCGCGGTCTCCACCGAGGACGGCGGGGCCACGACCCTGGCCAAGTCCGTCAAGGAGCAGGGCATCGACCCCACCAGGGAGGCCCTGAACACCCTCTTCGGCGCCGACATCAAGGCCAGCTGGCGGCTGGACACCCCGTACCTGGAAAACCTCGTCGAGACGACCGGCGGCATCACGGTGGACACCGACGCCACCGTCCCCGGAGCCAAGAAGGACGACAACCCGCTGGTCAAGCAGGGCAAGGCGCAGGAGCTCAACGGCCAGGCGGCCGTCGCGTATGCCACCTACCAGGCGCCCGGCGAGCCGCAGACCAAGCAGCTGGCGCGCTTCGGCCAGGTGATGCAGGCCACCCTGAAGAAGGTCTCCAGTGACGCGGACGGCGCGACGGCCACCGTGAAGTCGCTCCTCCAGGTCCTGGACCCGCCGCTCACCGAGGCGGAGCTGGGCAGCTCGCTCGCCCAGCGGGCCGAGCTGGCGAAGTCCGGCGCCTACGGGACCACCCTGCTGCCGGTGCAGCCGGACGGCACGCTCACCCAGCAGGCGGCGGACAGCGTGGTCAAGGAGGTACTGGGCGGCACCCTCAAGAAGACCGACCCCGGCGCCACCGCCCGGATCAGCGTCCAGAACGCCACCGGCAAGAAGGAGGCGACCGACAAGGCGCGGATCGCCCTGGTCAACGGCGGTTACTCGTTCGTCGACGGCGGTACGGCGGCGGCGAAGCCCGCCTCCGAGGTGACGTACGCGGACGCCGCCCAGAAGGCGAAGGCCGAGGAGGCCGCCAAGACGCTGGGCCTGCCGGCCGGCGCGGTCAAGCAGGGCAAGGCCGCCCCGAACGCGGACGTGACCATCGTCCTGGGGCAGGACTACAAGGGCTGAGGGAGGGCGGGGCCCGGCACCGGGCCCCCGCCCGTAAAGTCCGGCGGGAGTGTCGGCGGTCCGTGAGACCCTTGGTGGGTACCTGACCACCGATCCCGAAAGCTGGATTGTGACCGCCACCGACCGCTCCATCGAGCTCATCCAGGCCGCCGCGCAGGCGGCCGCCGACAAGCTCGCGCACGACATCATCGCGTACGACGTCAGCGACGTGCTCTCGATCACCGACGCGTTCCTGCTGGCCTCGGCCCCCAACGACCGCCAGGTCAAGTCGATCGTCGACGAGATCGAGGAGCGGCTGAACAAGGACCTGGGCGCCAAGCCGGTGCGCCGCGAGGGCGACCGCGAGGCCCGCTGGGTGCTGCTCGACTACGTGGACGTCGTCATCCACGTCCAGCACAGCGAGGAGCGCGTCTTCTACGCCCTTGAGCGGCTCTGGAAGGACTGCCCCGAGCTGGACCTGCCCGAGGAGGCCAAGGCCACGCGCGGCAAGGCCGCGGCGCACGCCGAGGCCACCGCGGCCGAGCAGGACGGAGAGCTGAGCTGAACGGCACCAAGGGCGGCCGGGGCCGCCGCATAGTCCTGTGGCGCCACGGCCAGACGGCGTGGAACCTGGAGCGCCGCTTCCAGGGCACCACCGACATCGAGCTGACCGAGGAGGGCCTGGCCCAGGCGCGCCGCGCCGCCCGGCTGCTCGCGGCCCTCGAACCGGACGCGGTCATCGCCTCCGACCTGCGCCGCGCCGCCGCCACGGCCGGTGAGCTGGCGGCCGTCACCGGCCTGGAGGTCACCTACGACGAAGCGCTGCGCGAGACGTACGCGGGCGCCTGGCAGGGCCTGACCCACGAGGAGATCGTGGAGCGGTACGGCGAGCAGTACGCGGCGTGGAAGCGCGGCGAGCCCGTGCGGCGCGGCGGCGGCGAGCTGGAGACCGAGGTGGCCGACCGCGCGGCCCCCGTGGTGGAGCGCAACGCGGACAAGCTGCCGGACGGCGGCACCCTGGTCGTGGTCAGCCACGGCGGCACGATCCGTACGACCATCGGACGGCTGCTGGGCCTGGAGTCGCGCCACTGGGAGGGCCTGGGCGGCCTGTCGAACTGCTGCTGGTCGGTGCTCGGCGAGGGCGCCCGCGGCTGGCGCCTGCTGGAGCACAACGCCGGCACGCTGCCGGAACCGGTGCTCGGCGACGACACCTGAGCGGGCCTTCCGCGGGCCGCCGCGAGGCCCTGCGGACCGCCCCGCCGGAGGCCCGGAGGGACCGGATTTCACATCCGGGCAGGTCGCAGGCTAAAGTTCTTCTTGTTCGCGGCGCCGCCGGGGAAAACCCCGGAGGAGCGGAACAAGACCCGGGGCTATAGCTCAGTTGGTAGAGCGCCTGCATGGCATGCAGGAGGTCAGGAGTTCAATTCTCCTTAGCTCCACACCTCGGATGATCCCGTCTCCCGCTCAGGGAGGCGGGATCATTGCGTATCCAGGCGCTCCGGCGGCAGGCCCTCGCCGGTCGCTGATCGAAGCCGCCGCGGCAGCGGGACTGACCCGGTCGGCGGTCCGTGGCAGAATTCGGACGGCGCCGGCAGGGGAGGAGAGGACGCGATGCCCACGAGCATCATGGAGGAGGTCGAGGACCTGTTCGCCGCGCCCGTGGCCCAGGGACCCGGCCCGCTGCCGGAGACCGCGCCCGTCCCCAGCCGTTCCGCCCGGCCCGCCGGTGCCGTCCTCCAGTGCCCCTCCTGCGGCTCGCCCCACGTGGCACAGGTGCTCGGCGACAACGGCGGCATCTCGTTCGTGTGTACGGCCTGCGGCCACAGCTGGAGCTGACGGATGGGCGCTCACAGCAGGAAATGCGACTGGTGCGGCAGCGGAACGCCGATCGTCCGGGACATGGAGCCGGTCAACGCCGACTACCAGTACTGGTGCGAGGAGTGCGCGCGGGCGCTCGTCATAAAAGGCGACCCCATCGAGACGTACCGTGAACTCGACGGGGAGCCGATCTACGGGCGGCTGCTGGACGAGCACTGCACGCTGAAGCGTTTCTATTCGTTCGCCACGGCTTAGTCGCGACGGCTCAGTCGTCACGGTTTGGTCGCCACGGCTTGGAGCCGGGCTCCTGGGGGGCCAGCGGGCGGGGACGGCCGGGCGCGGCCGATGGTGCGACAGGCGCGAGCGATCTCTGGTCCGGCGGGCGCGCCCAATCTTTCGCCCACTTCTCCGTGAAGGCGGAACTCCGCCCGAACGCCCGTGCGTTGACGTGGGGAAAGCTGCCGCCGGAGACGGCCGGCGGCACGGGGGAAGCACTACGGGGGTCGCGTCATGAGCGACATGACCATCAGCTCTGTCCGGGAAGTACCGGCACATCCGCCCCGCGAGGCGCACAAGCGGGCGGCCATGGCCGGGCTGACACCCTTCGTCGACGCGCTGCGCGTCCCGCCCGTCCTGCGGCCGGGCCGCAAGGAGGCGCTGCGCGGCATCGACATCGACCAGACCACCACCTGGGTGCGGCTGCACTCCGAGCTGCCGCCGACGAAGGTGTGGGCGTACGACGGGCACTACCCGGGCCCGACGATCGAGGTGCGCCGCGGCCGGCGGCTGCGCGTCAACTGGCGCAACCGCCTCACCGGCGCCCACCCGGTGACGGCCTTCGAGGCGAAGCAGGCCGCCGGCGAGCCGCCGCCGACCGACCGGCCGGGCCGCGGGGACGGCACGCTGCTGGACGGCGTCGCCGCCCTCCCGCCCTGGACGGTCACCCACGTGCACGGCGCGGTGACCGGCGGCGGCAACGACGGCTGGTCGGAGAACGCCGTCCTGCCCGGCGACACCCAGCGCGCGGAATATCCCAACGACCACCGTGCGACGGCGTGGTGGTACCACGATCACGCCATGGACATCACGCGGTGGAACGTCTTCGCGGGCCTGACGGGCATGTACCTGGTCCGCGACGACGAGGAGGACATGCTCCATCTGCCCTCCGGGCGGCGGGAGATACCGCTCGTCATCCAGGACCGCAACCTCGACACGGACACCGAGGGCCGCCTGACGGGCCGTCTGCTCCACAAGACCCTGATCGGGCGACTGGACAAGGAGGGCAGGAACGTCACCCAGCCCTTCGTCGGCCCGTACACCCTCGTCAACGGCGTCATCTGGCCCTACGCCGACGTCGAGGCGTGCTGGTACCGCTTCCGGGTGCTGAACGCGGCGAACAGCCGCACCTTCCGGCTCCGGCTGGTGGACGACGCGACCGGTGTGCCGGTGACGGGCGCGGTGTGGCAGATCGGCTCGGACGGCGGGCTGCTGCCGCGCCCGGTCCCGGGGGACGAAGAACTGTCCGTCGCGCCCGCCGAGCGGCTGGACGTGCTCGTCGACTTCGCCCGGCTGCGCGGCCGTACACTCCGGCTCGTCAACGCGGACCCCAGGGTGGCGTATCCGGACGTGATGCAGTTCCGGGTGGACGCGGCGCGGGTGCCCGACCCGTTCGTACTGCCGAAGGTGATCTCACCGTCGTTCGAGCGGCTCACCCACGACACGGTCCCCGCCCACGAGCACCGGCTCATCGCCCTCACCCCGCCCGGCGCGGTCGGCAACTACCATCCCGAGATGTGGGAGATGCGGGAGGTCCCCGAGACGGACGTGCGGATCCCCTCCGAGGGGGTCGTCCAGATCCGCGGCGCGGACGGCGAGGTCCGCACCTACCGCCGTACGGCCCGGATGTTCGACGACGCGCTCGGCCACCTGGTCCGGCACGGCGACTGGGAGCAGTGGAGCTTCCTGAACCTGGGCGGCATCAGCCACCCGATGCACCTCCACCTCGTCGACTTCCAGGTGCTGGCCCGGCACCGCTACCCGGCCGACCCGAACACCCCGTACGACCGCGATCTCGGCGGCACCCGTGCCCCGCTCGACTACGGCGGCCCGGAGCCGATAACCCCCGGCGACCAGGGCTGGAAGGACGTCATACAGGTACCGCCGGGCGAGATGGTGAATGTGATCGGCCGCTTCCGGGGAGCCACGGGCCGGTTCATGTACCACTGCCACATCCTGGAGCACGAGGACATGGGGATGATGCGCCCGTTCGTCGTCATGCCCCGCGAGGTGCTGAAGTTCCATCACCACCCGCCCGGTGGCCACGGCCACGGCGACCACTGAGACGGATCGGGAACCCTACCGGGCTGTACGGTCCCGCCCGGCGCGGTCCCGCCGCAGCAGTACGGCGGTCAGGGCCAGGAAGACCAGCCCGGCGACCGGGTAGATCCCGGACAGCAGCATCTGGCCGCCGTTCTGGTGGAGTTCCTCGTGGTGGTGGTAGCGGTGCGGCACGAACCAGAGCGCGTACGAGCAGAAGAGGAGGCCCATCGCGAGCGTTCCCGCCCACCACCGCTTGCCGCTGCGGCTGCCGAAGCCGCCGCGGGCCATCGCCTCCGAGCCGAGCAGGACCAGCATCGGCACGCCCCACACCCAGTGGTGCGACCAGGAGATCGGGCTGACCAGCAGGGCGGTCACCGCACAGGCGACGGCCGCCCAGGCGCGGCGGCCGCGCAGCAGCGCGCCGACCGCGAGGGCCAGCCCGAGGACGGCGACGGCGGCCGCGGCCACCAGCCACCACAGGCCCGGGTCGTGGGTGTGCAGCAGCCGGGCCAGCACGCCGCGCAGCGACTGGTTGGCGGTGATCTCCACCTCGCCGACCCGGTCGGCGGCAAAGATGATCTCCGTCCAGAAGCGCCGGGAGTCGTGCGGCAGCACGAGCGCGGACAGCAGGGCGGTGCCCAGGAAGGTGAGGCAGGCCACGACGGCCTGCCGCAGCCAGGGGTTCCACGCGCCCCGCGGACCCGCGCCCGCCCGCAGCCGCTGCCAGCCCCGTACCAGCCCGGCCAGCGCGAGGAAGACGGCGAACAGGGCCGGCGTGAGCTTGATGCCCGCCGCCAGACCGATGCCGACACCGGCCCACCGGTTGGTGTCCTTGCGGGTCAGGTCCCACAGCACCAGCACGGCGAGCAGCAGGTTGATCTGCCCGTAGCGCAGCGTGGTCCACACCGGCTCGCACCAGACCAGCAGCGCGGCCACGGCGAGCGCCGCGGCGAGCGGGGGCATGCGCCGGGGACGGCCGGCGAGGCGCAGAGCGAGGTGCACGGCCGCCACCAGCAGCAGGAGGTTGCCGAGGGTGGCGAGGGTGCGCATCTCCGGTACGCCGACCAGCGTCAGCGGCGTGAACACCAGCGCCGCGAACGGCGGGTAGGTGTTGGGCAGATTCGCGGAGGTCGCGACCATGTCGTAGAGGTCCTCGCCGTTGCGGGCGGTCCAGCCCTCGGCGCGGTAGACCATCAGGTCGATCATCGTCACGTGCGCCAGCCGCTGCACGATCCAGAAGGCGGCGAAGGAGATCACACAGCCCACGGCCGCCACCAGCAGCGGGCGGTGGCGGGCGAAATCCCTCAGCGGGGTACGGCCGCCGGGTGCGGCGGACCGTTCCAGCTCCAGCGCGGACACGGCGTACGGCTCCCCAGGACGAATCGGGCACGGCCCGCCGACAGTACATCGAGCCGCTCCGAGAGGGCCGCGGACAACCGATTTGGCAGAAGGCGGGGAGGTCCGTGTAATGTAGGCGATGCCGCAGCGGGGAGCCGGAAGGAAAACCGCGGCGGACCAAGCAAGGGGCTATAGCTCAGTTGGTAGAGCGCCTGCATGGCATGCAGGAGGTCAGGAGTTCAATTCTCCTTAGCTCCACAGCAGGACCTTCCTTGAGACCTCTCGGGCTCTCAGGTTCGGTACACGGGATCCCGTCCGATCGACTCGATCGGGCGGGATCTTCTGGTTTGAGAGCGTGCCCTGGGGTCTGGCCAGGGATGAGTAGCAGCCCTGGGGATCTTGGCGGCGGCCGTCGGCCATGGGTGATGCCGCGGAGCGCGTGGTGGTGGGGCTGTGGGGCCGGAGCGATCTCGCGCGATGGTCCGTGTGGATTGCGGTGTGTGCTTCGTCACGGTGTTTGGGGTGGGGAGCGTCCGGCGGGCTTGAGCAGCAGACTGGTCAGCACCGCCCTGACCGGCAGGCCCCGGGGCCGGAGTGACCGACCAGCTCCGCATCGAGCAGTGCCAGGGCGCCGGAGTGGTCCAGCAGCGCGGCCAGCTGGAACACCTTCGAGTCGGGGATCCGCGCCGGTGCCTCGGTCATCGGCCGCGGCCGGTTTTTGCGGGCGGCCGGGCGCGTGGGCGGCGGGGCCCTCACGGGATTCCTCGCAGCAGGCGGGCTGTCTCCTGTTTGCTGAGCGGGGGCACGAAGTGCTGTTAGCGGGCCAGGGAGGCGGTCGAGGCCAGCCCGGCCGCTGCTGCGATCACTGCGGTGTCGATCCGGCGGCACATCAGTGCGACGATCCAGCTGGTCCGCAGACGCCGGGCGCTCAGGCCCGGCAGACGTCCTTCGGGCCGGTGCTCCCCAGGTCCAGGAGGCGATCAGGTTGTCCGGGGGCGGGGCCTTGTGGCCGGGGCGGAACAGGGAGTCGCTCTGCGCGAGTTCGGCCAGCTCCGCCGGGACATCCTCCCAGTCGGCGCGGGCCACCAGCGGCCGTCCGAACACCTCGTTGTCGAGCGCGCAGGCCACCGAGCGGGTACGCCGCAGATCCGTCCCGTGGGTGCGGGCGGCCTCGCCCGGGGTCAGTCCCATGCCGGCACCCAGGGCCATCAGCGCCAGCGCGTCCCGTCGTACGGGGGGCCGCTGGCGCTGCGCCCAGGCTCGAAGCGCGGCGATCTCACTGTTCTTGAAGGGCGGGGCCGGGGCGGCCGGAGCCGACAGCCGAACGGACGTCTCACGCCCCTCCTGGGCCCAGGTGAGCGCTTCTTGCACCCGGCGCAGCCGACTGCGGTAGGTCCGCAGCGTGCGCGGCTTCAGGCCCACGCAGCCGGTCAGCACGAACGCGTTGATCGTCTCCTCCCGCAGCCAGGCGGCCGGTTCCCGGGTGATCCCGCGCCCCTCCGCTCACACCGCGAGCCGCGCCAGGGCGCTCAGCATGACCAGCGGCCCAACCACCGGCCAGCACGTCGGCACCGTGCGCGGCGTGTAGGCGTCGATGGCCGCCGACGTCTTCGCATCCAGGGCCACCGTCCACTCATACCGGCAGGGCCGTCTTCTCTCCTGAAGCGGCAGCTGTGCTCAATCGAGGACTTCAAGGGATACTGTAGATGTCGAAATATTTGATGACGGCCACGCGGGATGTTCAGGATTATCTCGACGAGATCGCCGAAGAGATGACGGGGCTTTTCGGCATCTCAATGGCGGAAGCGGTGGCGCGCATTAATTATGAGTGGAGGGGGCAATCCTTTGAAGAAGAAGACGACTTGATTTTTCATGAATTGCCTGAACATTGGGCTTATGCGCTGTATTACAACGGAGCTGTTCCGTATTGGGATCCAGAGGCTGATCGCACCCGATGGTCCATTCGTGACGCTCCTCCGGTGGGGGATGCTGCGTGGACGATTGGATGAATTGGTGCCGCATTAGTCGTACGGAGTTTAGATACGATTGTTCGGTAATCGATGTTCTTTGTCGTGGCAGTCTCCCTGTGAAGTTGGTTCCAGGTCGCAGTATTAGTTGGCGATGTTCGTACGGCATATCTGCATCCAGGCTTGAGTCGTGAGCCGGAATTCGGCGCGTGTTGTCCTGCGCGGGTAGTGTGGGGCAGCTGCTTTCGCGGAATGGGCGAAAATTACACTGCCGCTTCATCGGGGGTCGGAATCCTCAGATTTGCTGGCCCCGGCTGGGAAGGTGCGCACTGGTGCCGACCCAGCGAGTTCCGGAACGCGACGAGGGCCGCATCGCCACCTTGCGCGACGAGGACTGGCTGGCGATGAAAGGACAGCGGGCGACCTGGGGACCTGGTCTGCCTCGAAAATGAGGCAGACCAGGTGCTGAGGCCACCCAAGAGCCGCACCTGGGGCCGCCCAAGGGCCCCTGTCACCGCGGCCGACATCCGCCGGTATCGATGGTTGTGCTGATCGCCATCAAACCCGGACACCGCTCCCCAGCTGAACTACCGTTTGTCATCGACCGCGGACTGAAAGAAGCCTCTAAGGGCTTCGCCAAATCCGGCCATGCCTGCCCCGATACCACCCACCAGCAGCTCGGCGGCTCCCTTGTCGCGGTCTGGGATGCTCTCAACACCCACCGCAGCCGGACCTCCAGCAGTTCATTGCCGTCCGCGACTGGCCGACGGCCGTGGGGCTCCCGCCCTGAGCGCCCGAGCTCGACCCAGTCGAGGGCGCCTGGCCCAGTGTGAAAAGGTCGCTGGCGAACATCGCCGAACACGGGCTCGGCGATCTCGCCGCACTCGTGTGCACCCACCTCAAGCGCAGCCTGTACCGCCGTGGTTCTTCAAGGGCCACCTCACCGACACCGGCCTCACCTTCGATCGGTGGCCCCCGCCGTTGAAGCTCTTTGGAGCCAGGTGCGCCAGCGCGCGATCCGTTTAGATGCTGACGATCTCGGCACGGCCAGGGGGTGTGGGCCCGTGGTGTCACCGAGATGGCACGGGAAGGGGCCGATGGGGAGCGCACGCCAGGGGCGAGTGGCGGACGGTTGGGGAACGATCACGCGGGAAGTGGGAAGCGGTCATCATTCTGGGTGTGACGTAGCTGCGCAAAAGTACTCGGTATGTGCTTCGTCACGATGCTTGGAGTGGGGGCGTCCGGCGGGCTGGGGTCGGCGTGATCGGCGATGGTGGGCCGGCCGGTGTCGATGCGGTGGCCTCGGAGGGTGCCGTTGCATCCCTCGTTCTGGGCGCGGATCACAGTGTGAGCGCGGGTCCGGGCGTCGGTGAGGTAAGGAGGGTCCTGGCAGCTTCAGGCCACCGGTGGCCAGCGTGCCGCACACGACGGCCGCCGGCAGGACTCCGACCGTAACCGCACGGCCCAGGTCCCGTTCGCCATGTGCGGGTGCCGCTCCGCCTCTGGCGTCCGCGTGAGCGGGTGTGTTCCGGTTCACGGGTACGTGATCGTGTTCCGTGACGTTCACGCGGTCTCCCGCTCGTCCCGCGGCGCGTCACCGGTGGCCGGGCGGGCGCCATCGTCTCCGGCGCTGCCCGAGGCGCCGCCGCGCCTGCTGAGCAGTACGGCCACCGCGGCCACGGCGACGATCACCGCGACGACCCGGTAGCCGAGGGCCATGGCATCGGTGAACGCCGTGACCGTGGCGGCGTGCTGGGCGGCGCCCAGGCGCTCCGCCGCCGCCATCGCGTCCGAGACCGAGTGGGCGTGGGGCGCGACGGGGGCCGCCAGCCGGGCGGTGAACCCGGCGGTCAGGACCGTGCCGACCACCGCGACACCGATGGCGCTGCCGAGTTCGCGCGCGGTGCTGTTCAGCGCGGATCCCACACCGCTCCGGCTCTTCGGCAGCGCTCCCACGATTCCGCTGGACAGCGGCGGGGTGGCGAGTCCCATGCCGCACGCCATGACGAGCAGGTCGATGACGTAAATCCAGTACGGGGTACGCGCGGTTGCCAGGGACAGCAGCAGGAGCCCGGCGACGATGAAAGCCATGCCGAGGGCCACGACCTGGCGCGCCCCCCACCGCCCGGCCAGCCGGGCCGCCCGCGGCGAGACGAACTTCATGCACAGGCCCTGTGGCAGGATCGCGAGGCCGGTGGCGAGGGCGCTGAAGCCCTTGGCGTACTGCAGGTACTGGGCATTGAGGTAGAAGAGGCTGAACATGCCGAGGAAGGCGGCCGCCACACCGAGTGTCCCGGTGCGGACGGCGGACAGCCGGAACAGGCGCGGGTCGACCAAGGGGGCCTCGGCGCGCAGCGCATGGGCGACGAAGGCCGCACCTGCGAGCAGGGTGACAGCGAAGCCGGTGAGTACGGGCACCGAGGACCAGCCCATCTCCCGCCCCTCGACGAGGCCGAACAGCAGGGCGGTGAGCGTGACGACGAGCAGCCCGGTGCCGACCGGGTCGAGGCGGGCGGCATGCCGCCCGGTGGCGGGCGCGTACCGGGCCGCCAGTACCGCGAGCACGACGGCGACCGGGACGAAGAGCGCGAAGAACACCGGCCAGGAGAAGAACTGGAGGGTGCCGCCGGCCACGACGTTGCCCAGCATGCCGCCCAGACCCGTGGCTCCCGACCAGGCGCCGACCGCCTTGCCGCGCTGGGCGGGCGGCGTCACCGCGAGGGACAGGGCGAGTGTGGCGGGCATGACCAGCGCGGCGCCCAGGCCGGAGACCGCGCGGCACGCCAGCAGGACGAGAACATCGGGTGCCAGCGCGCAGCCCAGGCAGCCCAGTGCGAAGACGCCCAGTCCGGTGATGAGTACGGGCTTGCGTCCCCAGCGGTCGCCCAGCGCACCGGCCGGTATGAGGAGGGCGGCGAAGACGAGGACGTACAGGTCCACGATCCACACGGTCTGGGTCGCCGACGGGTGCAGCGCACTGGCGGAGAGCTGGGGCAAAGCCAGATTGACGCCGGACACCATGGCCTGGACGGTCATGACGGCGGCATTCATCAGGCGTGGGGTGTTGCTCCGGTCCGTGCTGCCGGGCGCCTGTCCTCCCGCCCGGCCGGTGCCGTGGTCACCGGATCCTCCAACTTGCCTGTGGCCAGGGACTGTTGCTGTGCTGCGCGCGGTCATGTCCTTCCTTTCTCGCTGCTGGTGCGAACGACCGTAGGAACGCAGCGGAATAACTTCAAATGCAGCCAAGTGATAAATAAAATGCGTCTCGTGCATGCAAAGCTGGATCTCAACCTCTTGGTGGCGCTCGACGTCCTGCTGGACGAGTGCTCGGTCACCGCCGCGGCCGAGCGGCTGCACGTGTCCGAGCCCGCCATGAGCCGCACGCTGGGACGCATACGCAAGGCGGTCGGCGATCCCGTGCTCGTACGGGCCGGGCACGCCATGCAGCCGACACCGCGCGCCGTGGCGATGCGGAGCGAAGTACGCGAGCTGGTACGGCGGGTCCGGACGGTGCTGGCGCCGGCAGGGGAACCGGACCTGAAAACGCTGGAACGCACCTACACCGTGACCGCCAACGACGCGATGGTCACCTCGGTCGGCGATCACCTCGTCTCCTGCGTGGAGAACGAAGCACCCGGAGTGACCCTGCGTTTCCTCGCGGAACCGCCCGGGGACCACTCCGGGTTGCGGGAAGGAAGCACCGACCTCGAAATGGGCGTACTGGGCCCGGCCGCGCCGGAGGTGCGCACCGAAGCACTGGCGACGGATCACCACGTCCTGGTCATGCGCCCGGACCACGCCCTCGCCCAAGACGAGCTGACGGCCGAACGGGTGGCCGACGCCCGGCACATCGTCACGTCCCGGCGCGGCCGCCTGTCCGGCCCGCTCGACGAAGCGCTGGCCGCACTGGGGCTCGGCCGGCGCATCACCGTGTCCGCGCCGACCTTCGCCGCCACCCTGCTGCTCCTGGTCAACCGCCATGACGTGGTGGGGCTCATCCCGTGGCGCCAGTACCGGCGCAGCGTCGAGGCACTCGGCTTGGTCACCAGGGAACTGCCGCTGGGACTGCCCCCGGTGGAGCTGTCCCTGGCCTGGCACCCCCGCGACGACGCCGACCCGGCCCACACCTGGCTGCGGGCACGCGTACGGGATTCCGTACGGGCTGTCCTGTCGTGACGGGGCGCAGGGCGGGCCGGGGCGGGACTGTACGGACTCTCGGGACTACACGGTGGTTGTCGGACCGCCGCCGCAGTGCCTCCGTCAGTGATACCTGCGGGCTGCCCCCTTCGGCGTGCCGGCCCGGGCGATGCACCCGTCCGGGCGCAGCAACAGGGCGCTGATGGCCTGGAGTTCCGTGTGCGAGGCCGTCTCGGTGCCGCGACTCCGAAGGCGGGTGACTCGGTGAGAGCGGTGCGGCGAAAAGGGGCAGGTGGCCGAGCGGTATGTCGTCGGCAGCCTGGTGATCACGGCGAGGCGTTGCCGAACGTTCCCGGTGGCTCAGGGCTTCTCCAGGCGCAGGGCGAGGGCGGGGCAGCGGCGGACGGCTCGCTGGGCGTGCGGGTGGAGGCGGGCGGGGAGGGCGGTGTCCGTGATCAGCGGGTAGCCGTCCGGGTCGAGGCTCACGGCCTCGGGAAGCAGCCGCGCGCACAGTCCGTGGCCCTCGCACAGTGTCCAGTCCACGGCGAGCCGGCCCGCGGCGGCCGTCGGATCCGCGGTCCCGGATCCCGTACCGTCGGCCGCGTTCGCCGGTTCCGGAGCAGGCAGGGGCAGTACGCCGTGCGTTTCGCGGCCGCATCCGCCGCCCAGGACATGCGCGGCGAGATCGTCGGGGAAGGCGGCCAACGCGGAGAGTACGAATCGCGCGGCGCCATCGGGGTGTTTGCACGCGCCACGCCCGTCCACGGTCTGCGCGGCGCGCCGTACGGCTTCCAGGGCCTCCTGGCCGCCGCCCGCCAGAACGTCCACCAGTGCTCCGGCCATCGTGGGCAGGCCCAGGCGGCAGGGGCCGCACTGGCCCGATGACTCCGCCGCCAGCCAGCGCGCTACGAGCAGAGCCTCGCCCAGCGGGCAGGTGTCGGCGGGCACCGGTAGCACCGCGCCCGCGCCAAGCGCGCCACCGCCGGCCGCGAGCGCTTCGCGGGTGACGACTGTTCCGTACGCGGTCGCGGCGTCCAGCCAGGCACCGTGGTAGCCGCCCACCAGGACGCCCCCGGGGGCCGGATCGGCGGCGCACGTCTGGAGGACGTAGGGGAGCGGCACCCCGCTCGGCGTCTCGACGACGGCGGGGGAGGGCACCGCGCCGGACACGGTCAGGAGCAGGGTGCCGGGTTCGCGGGGCGCGCCTGTCGAGGCGTACCGGTGCGCGCCGAGCCGGGCCGCCACGGCGAGTTGGGCGAACGTCTCGGCGTTGGAGAAGAGCGTCGGCACGCCGCCGAGCCCCGACTCCGCGGCCCGTACGCGCCGCCCCGGCGGCAGCGCCGGTCCGCCCTCCGCGGCCCGGATCAGCGCGGACGCCTCGCCGGAGACCAGCCGCTCCGGTACCCGTGCGAGCCGGGCGCGCGGTGACCGCCCGCGCCGGCGGTCGCGCAGCCCGCGCTCGGCCAGCGCGTCCCGTACCGACCGCTCGGCCGCGTCCTTGGTCACACCGACCACCAGGGTGCGGGCGCCGAGCGCCTCGGCGGCGAGCAGCGCGCCGTCCAGAACCAGGTGGGGCGCGCGGCACAGCAGGACGGTGTCCTTGCGGCAGGCCGGCTCCCCCTCGCAGCCGTTGACGACGACCGCGGGCCGCACGCCGGTGCGCCGCGCGTGGTGGGTGACCGCCGTCAGTTTCCGTACGAGCGGGAAGCCCGCGCCGCCGCGGCCGCGCAGCGCGATGGCGTCCGCCAGCTCGGCCAGCCGGTCGACGGTCAGCGACGGCGGCGAGCCGTGGACGAGCAGGTGCGCGCGGCGGTCCAGCCGTTCGGCCTGGTCGAGGCCCGCGGTCAGCCGGGCCGGGCCGAGGGCGAAGACGGGCGGGACGTCGGGCAGCGGGCCGCTCATGGGCGGCTCCGGCCGTGGGAGGCGGGGCGGGGGAACTGGGTGGGCTCGGAGGGGAAGGCGTGCTGCTCGTAGGGGGCAGGGGCAAGGGGAGGGGGAAGGGAAGGGGAAGGTGTGGCTGTTGGGTATGGCGGGGGTGGTGGGGGTGCGGATTCAGAGGGTGGTGGGGGCGGCGGGTAAGGGGACTCTGGAAGTGTCGTGGGCGACGACGGGGGCGGTAGCGGCGACTGTGGTGGCGGCTGTGCCTCCGTCGGTGGGGCGGTACTACGGGCGCGCAGGCGCACCCGTAGGACGTGGGGGAGGAAGGCGCGCGCCAGGAGGGCAGCGGCGACGGCTGCCAGGCACAGCGCGTACCCGGTGGTGACCCAGCCCGAGGGGCTGCGGCCCGCCTTCAGGCCGTGCACGAGCGCCAGGCACCAGGCCGGATACGCGCAGGCGTGCAGGGCGCGCCAGCGTTCCGAGGCGCGGCCGCGGCCGGCGAAGGCGCTGCGGAGCGCGCCGGTCGCGGCGGTCAGCACCATCAGGTAGCCCGCCACGGCGCCGAAGCCGATCAGCGTGGTGGCTTCGGGCGCCGGCGTCTGCGTGAAGGGCAGCAGCGCGTTGCTTACGTAGGCGTGCTCTTCGGCGACCTTGACCGCGATGTGCAGAAGCAGGAAGCCGAGGGAGGCGGTGCCGAGGGCCCGGTGCACCCCCTGGGCGAGGAGCCGGCTGCGCGGCAGCAGGACCGTACGGCCTGCTGCGACCAGTCCCCAGACGACGGCGGCCGTGAGGGACACGAGGGCCAGTACGCCGCCGGTGAAGTCGAGGAAGGCGCGCAGAGGGTCGGTACCGGAAAGCAGGAGGAGCGCCAGAGCGGCGGCGGCTCCGGCGATGAGCGCGGGGCGGCGGCGCGCGCGGGGACGGCGTGGGGCCTGGACCGTAAGCGTGTCTGGCGAGGCGGCGGGGCGTGGGCCGCCCCGGGGCCCTGGGCGGTGAAGCCCGAAGGGCGGCCGGAGCGGGCCCGCTGTATGGAGACGGGGCAGGGACAGGCCGGGCCGGGATAAGCCGGGGAAACGCGGGCCGGAGGCGGCGCGGCGCTTGCGGTGGGGGCGCATGGGGGAAAGCTAGGCGGGGCCCGGGCCGGGGTGGCGGGCTTTGCATAAGCGGGGTAGCGCGGGGCGGTGCGCTGCTACGGTCGGTCGTCGGGATTGTTCGAAAGGCCTTCGAGGTCGTTCAGGTCCTTCAGGTCCTTCGAGGGGCCCTCGGGGCAGGCTTCGGGGGAGCTGAGGAGCCTAGGAGCCGGGGAGCCAAGGAGCCGAGGCGTTGGGCTCGGGCGAAGGCTCCAGGCAGGGGGCCGGAGGGGCCCGATGGGTGGCCGGAGGGGCCCGGGCGGGCTGGCCGGAGAGGTTCGGGCGGGCTGGCCGGAGGCGTCCTGGCGGGCTGGCCGGAGAGGCCCGCGTAGGCCGTACCGTCGTGCACCTTCCCCGGGACTGCTCCGAGCAGGACTGTCCGAACCTTCCCGGGAACCGCTCCGAGCAGGACCGTTCGAACCTTTCGACCTCGTACGTGGCTGTCGGCTGTCCTGCGGCCCGCGGTCACCCCGTCGCTTCCCTCCCCTCCTCTCCTCTCCCCTCCGTCCGGCCATCCGCCGGAAGCTTTCAGCGGGCCCGGTGCCCCCTGCGGTACCCTGGCGCCATGCGTGCGGTACACCTTCTGCTTAGCGGGCCGCGCTGATCAGTACCGACCGGTGAGCTTCCGGTCGGCATCGGCGCGGCGTCCCCTCCTGTGCGAGGGGTCTTTTTGTTTCCGCAAAATTCGCACTTCGCGCAGTAGCCGCAGGCAGAGACGACCGATGGAGCTTTGAGGACGATGAGCGAGACGACTTCGGCTGCCGAGGTGGCAGCGCCGCACCGTTACACGGCAGCGCTGGCCGCCGACATCGAGGAGCGCTGGCAGGACTTCTGGGAGGCGGAGGGGACGTACGAGGCCCCGAACCCGAAGGGCGATCTGGCGGGCGACCCGGAGCTGGTGGCCAAGCCCAAGAAGTTCATCATGGACATGTTCCCGTACCCCTCGGGGGCGGGGCTGCACGTGGGCCACCCGCTGGGCTTCATCGCCACCGACGTCTACGCCCGCCACCTGCGGATGACCGGCCACAACGTGCTGCACACGCTGGGCTTCGACGCCTTCGGGCTGCCCGCCGAGCAGTACGCCGTGCAGACCGGCACCCACCCCCGGGTCTCCACCAAGGCCAACATCGTCAACATGCGGCGCCAGCTGCGCCGGCTGGGGCTGGGCCACGACCTGCGCCGGTCGGTCGAGACGATCGACCCGGCCTACTACAAGTGGACCCAGTGGATCTTCATCCAGATCTTCAACTCCTGGTACGACGCCGACGCGAAGAAGGCGCGTCCCATCGCCGACCTGGTGGCGCAGTTCGAGGCCGGCGAGCGCGCGACGCCGGACGGGCGCCCCTGGAGTGCACTGAGCGCCGCCGAGCGCGCCGAGGTGCTGGGCGAGTACCGCCTGGCGTACGCCTCGGACGCGCCGGTCAACTGGTGCCCCGGCCTGGGCACCGTCCTGGCCAACGAGGAGGTCACCGCCGAGGGCCGGTCCGAGCGCGGCAACTTCCCGGTCTTCAAGGCCAAGCTGCGCCAGTGGAACATGCGCATCACCGCCTACGGTGACCGCCTGCTGGAGGACCTGGACGGGCTGGACTGGCCCGAGGCGATCAAGCTGCAGCAGCGCAACTGGATCGGCCGGTCCGAGGGCGCGCGCGTGGACTTCCCGGTCGGTGACGACAAGATCACCATCTTCACCACCCGCCAGGACACCCTGTTCGGCGCCACCTACATGGTGCTGGCGCCCGAGCACGAGCTGGTCTCCGGCGAGCGTTCGATCGTCCCGGACGCCTGGCCGGAGGGCACCCGCGAGGCGTGGACCGGCGGTTACGGCACCCCGGCCGAGGCGGTCGCCGCGTACCGCAAGCAGGCCGCGGCCAAGTCGGACGTCGAGCGGCAGGCCGAGGCCAAGGACAAGACCGGCGTCTTCACCGGCGCGTACGCGACCAACCCGGTCAGCGGCGAGCGCGTCCCGGTCTTCATCGCCGACTACGTGCTGATGGGCTACGGCACCGGCGCGATCATGGCCGTCCCGGCGCACGACAGCCGTGACTTCGCCTTCGCGCGCGCCTTCGAGCTGCCCATGCGCTGTGTGGTCGAGCCGTCGGACGGCCGCAGCCAGGACCCCGCCACCTGGGACGACGCCTTCGACTCGCACGAAGCGAAGATCATCAACTCGTCCGGTGCGGACATCTCGGGCGCGGACATCTCGCTGGACGGCCTGACCGTCCCGGACGCCAAGGTGAAGATCACCGAGTGGCTGGCGGCCAACGGCATCGGCGAGGGCACCGTCAACTTCCGGCTGCGCGACTGGCTGTTCAGCCGGCAGCGCTACTGGGGCGAGCCGTTCCCGATCGTCTACGACGAGGACGGCGTGGCGCACGCGCTGCCCGAGTCGATGCTGCCGCTGGAGCTGCCCGAGGTCGACGACTACTCGCCGCGCACCTTCGACCCGGACGATGCCGACACCCAGCCCGAGACCCCGCTGTCCCGCAACGAGGACTGGGTCAACGTGGAGCTGGACCTGGGCGACGGCCCGAAGAAGTACCGCCGCGAGACCAACACCATGCCCAACTGGGCGGGTTCCTGCTGGTACGAGATGCGCTACACCGACCCGCGCAACGACACCGCGCTGGTCGACCCGGAGATCGAGCAGTACTGGATGGGCCCCCGCGAGGGGCAGCCGACCGGTGGCGTCGACCTGTACGTGGGCGGCCAGGAGCACGCGGTGCTGCACCTGCTGTACGCCCGCTTCTGGTCCAAGGTGCTGCACGACCTGGGGCACATCGCCTCCTCGGAGCCCTTCCACAAGCTGTACAACCAGGGCATGATCCAGGCGTTCGTCTACCGGGACAGCCGCGGCATCGCCGTACCCGCCGCCGAGGTGGAGGAGCGCGACGGCGCGTACTACTACCAGGGCGAAAAGGTCAGCCGTGTCCTGGGCAAGATGGGCAAGTCCCTGAAGAACGCCGTCACGCCGGACGAGATCTGCGCGGAGTACGGCGCGGACACGCTGCGCCTGTACGAGATGGCGATGGGCCCGCTGGACGTCTCGCGGCCGTGGGACACCCGCGCCGTGGTCGGCCAGTACCGCCTGCTGCAGCGCCTGTGGCGCAACGTGGTGGACGAGGCGACCGGCGAGGCCACCGTCGTCGACGCCGAGCCGGACGAGGACACGCTGCGCGCCCTGCACAAGGCGATCGACGGCGTCGGCCAGGACCTGGCCAATCTGCGCTTCAACACCGCCATCGCCAAGGTGACGGAGCTGAACAACCACCTGACGAAGACGGGCGGCCCGGTCGCGCGCTCGGTGGCCGAGCGCCTGGTCCTGCTGGTCGCGCCGCTGGCACCGCACATCGCCGAGGAGCTGTGGCGCAAGCTGGGCCACACCGACTCGGTGGTCCACCAGGACTTTCCGGTCGCCGACCCGGCGTACGTGGTCGACGAGACCGTGACCTGCGTCGTCCAGGTCAAGGGCAAGGTCAAGGCCCGCCTGGAGGTCTCGCCGTCGATCACGGACGCGGACCTGGAGGCGGCGGCGCTGGCGGACCCGGCGGTCGTGGCGGCGCTGGGCGGCGCGGGCATCCGCAAGGTGATCGTACGGGCGCCGAAGCTGGTGAACATCGTTCCTGCGTAAGGCGCTGTTCCGGGGGGCCGGGGTGCCGGGCGCGCTGCGGGTGGTGGCTGGTTCCGGGTGCCGGTCTCGCCGTGGGCGGTGGCTGGTTCCGGCGGCCGGGCCCGTCGCGGGCGGTGGCTGGTTCCGGTCCGCCGGGCCCGTTGCGGGTGCGGCTAAGGGATGACCACTACGGGCAGGTTGGGGGTTCGAAGGGAACCTCCGGCCTGCCCGTGGCGTTTACGGTGGAAGAGCCGGGCCCCGGCGCCACCGTCACCCTGCCGCTGTCATGACGAGGAGAACCCATGGAAGCCGTCATCGCGATCGTCGGTCTCCTCTTCGTACTGTTCGTGGCGGCCGGTGTCTTCGTCACGGTCAAGGCCGTGCAGGCGGCCAAGCGCGGTGTGGACCGCGGCATGGCCCAGGCGCGCCGGACGGTCGAGGACACCACGCTCAGGGCGCGCCAGCTCACCCAGCCGGGCGTGGCCGGGGAGCTGGCGCAGCTGCGGCTGTCGCTGCGTACGTCCATGCGGGCCACCCAGGACGTGCTGCACGCCGGCGCCGCGGAGGATGCCTCGCTGAAGGAGGCCCTGGGGCTGTTCGAGCGGCTCAGCGCCCACGGTCACGAGCTCGACGACGAGCTGAAGCGGCTGGAGCGGGAGCCCGACCGCGGCAGCGTCGCGGCCCGGCTGCCGGAGCTGCGCGAGCGGCTGGAGCGCATCACGCACTCCGCCGAGTCGCTGCGGTGGGCCGCCCGGGACCGGGCCCGGCAGTTCGCGGACGACGATCTGGCCGCGCTGAACGAGCAGATCGACATGGAGGCCGGGGCGCTGCGGCACTGGACGAAGGAGCCGCTGGAGGACCGCATCAAGGCGTCCGGGGAAGAGCCGGGTACGGCGCGCGGCGCCGCGGACGGGACCGGCGCTTCTGCTACTGCTTCTGGCGCCGCGGCCGGGCGGAAGTCGTGGGAGCCCGTGGAGGACGAGACCCCTGCCATCACGGCCCGTGACCCGCGTACGCAGCCCGCTTATCCCTGGCAGAAGGCGCCGCGCACGGAACGGACGACCTGATTCCGGGGAGTCGCCGCGCTGCCCGGGCCCGTACCGGACGCGCTGCCCGGGCCCGTAGTGGGCCCGTATCGGGCCCCTAGTGGCCGCCCGGTGACACGCGCGCCGGTGACCCTTGGCAAATCTCTGGCCAAGCCTGAGGGATCATGAAAGGGCCCGCACTGTCGGGGGCCGGGAGACCCGGATAACCTCCCAGTCATGTCCCGCCATGTCGCGATCGTCACCGATTCAACGGCCTACCTGCCGCGGGCGGCACTGCAACGCCACGCCATCACGGCGGTACCGCTCACCGTCGTCCTCGGGGACGAGGCCCTGGAGGAGGGTACCGAGATCTCGGCGAGATCGGTCGCCCAGGCCCTCCAGAAGCGCCGGTACGTGACGACCTCGCGGCCCAGCCCCGAGGCGTTCGCCGCCACCTACCGGGAGATCGCCAAGGCGGGGGCGCAGAGCATCGTTTCCCTGCATCTGTCCTCGGAGTTCTCCGGTACGTACGACGCGGCGGTGCTGGCGGCCGCGGAGGCTCCGGTGCCGGTACGGGTCGTGGACACCGGCATGGTGGCCATGGCGCTCGGCTTCTGCGCCCTGGCGGCGGCCGAGGCGGCGGAGTCCGGCGGGAGCCTGGACGAGGCGGTCGCCGCGGCCGAGAAGCGCGCCGAACAGACGTCCGCGTACTTCTACGTGGACACCCTCGACTACCTGCGCCGGGGCGGCCGGATCGGCGCCGCGCAGGCACTGCTGGGCTCGGCGCTCGCGGTCAAGCCACTGCTCCAGCTCGCCGAGGGGCGGATCGATCTCCTGGAGAAGGTCCGCACGGCCTCGAAGGCGATCGCCAGGCTGGAGGAGATCGCCGTGGAACGGGCGGGCGAGGGCCAGGTGGACATCGCCGTACACCACCTGGCGGCCCCCGACCGCTCGGACGCCCTGGCCGAACGCCTGCGAGAACGGGTACCCGGCCTCGCGGAACTCCACGTGAGCGAGGTGGGCGCGGTAATCGGAGCGCATACGGGCCCGGGGCTGCTGGGGGTTGTGGTTTCGCCGCGCTGAGAGGGTTGTCACGCAGCGTGATTGCTCAGGCCCGCGGCCGGGTAGTGGCACCGCGAGGGGCACGATCGCCGAAACGGTCCCCCGGGTGACGCAGTTATCCACAACCCCCAAGTTATCCACGGAACTTGACGGCTCGCGGCAGGAACGCCGCGAGCCGTCTAACGTCAGTGGACATGACGCAGCAATCACTCTCCGCAACCAGTCCTGCCGGGTCTGCCACCGGGTCTGCCACCGCTCCCGACGTTGATTCCGGCCTCCGGCCGCCCGGCCCCGATTCCGGTCTCGACACCGATCAGCGGCTTGATTCCGCACTGTCTCCGGCCGCTGACCGTAACGCCGGGCTCGACCCGGACTTCGGCTCGGGAATCGCTCCTGGGCCACTGCCGGACCGTCCGCTCCGCCGTCGAGCGGCGCGTATGACGGTACGGGGCAGGTCGGCCCGGCGCGCGGAGACCGCGGCGGTGGTACGCGCACGGGCCGAGGCGCTGTTCCGGGGGCCGCCGGAGCCGGATCGGCGGGCGGGGCCACCGGGTCGGCGGGCGGGGTCATTGAATCGCCAGGCGGGGCCACCGGATCGCCAGGCGGAGCCACCGGATCACCAGATGGGTCCATCGGATCGCCAGGCTGGTCCACCGGGCCGTCCCGCGCACCCTGAGGCTGCGGCGGGCGACGATCCGACAGCGGGCCCGCCGCCCCGGGAGCGCGCGCCAGACGCCCACCTGGCCCACCCCGATCGCCCCGGGTACACCGCCCGTCTACGCCTCGCCGTCCAGGAACGACTGCCGCTATGGGTGCAGTTGAGATGCGCGACCGATCCGAGAGCGTTGGCCGCCCTGGTCGTGGTGCTCCTGGTGGCGGTGGCCTTCGCGGTGCACCACTTCTGGGCGGACCGGCCCCAGCCTGTACGGGCTCCGGCCGCGCATGCCACGCCGGCGCCGACCCCGGTTCCGGCGCCGCAGTCACAGGCGGCGGCACCGACCCCGGCCGGTGTGCCACCGGCCGCCACGGGACGGCTGCTCGTGGTCGATGTCGTCGGAAAGGTGCACCGGCCCGGCATCCACCGGCTGCCTTCCGGGTCCCGGGTCGCCGACGCGCTGCGGGCGGCGGGTGGCGTGCTGGACGGCGCGAACATCCGCGGGCTGAACCGGGCGCGACTGCTGATCGACGGCGAGCAGATCGCCGTGGACGTGCCGGGAGCCGGGCCGGGGGCAGTGGGGCAGGGCACCGGCCTCGGCCCGACCTCGGGCGCGGGGGCCGGCTCGTCGGCGTCCGGAGCCGGTGCGACCGGCGGCGCGTCGTCCGGCAGCGCCGGGGCCTCCGTCGGTACGGGTGGTACGGGTGGTACGGGTGCCGGAGCCGCCCCCATCAGCCTCAACTCCGCGACCGTGGAACAGCTCGACGCCCTTCCCGGAGTCGGTCCCGTCCTGGCGCGGCACATCATCGAATACCGCACGGCACACGGCGGCTTCACCTCCGTGGAACAGCTCCGCGACGTGAACGGCATCGGTGACCGCCGCTTCGCCGACCTGCGTTCCCTGGTCCAGCCATGACGACCGACCGCGTTACGCCACCCCTGCCGCCTCCCGGCCCTGGCCCCGATTCCGACCCCGAGGCCGTCACCGACCACCAACACCACGCCCACCGCCCCGACCGCACCCCCGTCCACGCCACCGCGGCCTCCCCGTACGGTGCCTCGGATCCTCGTCCGGAGGATGACGGTGTCGATCTTCGCCTGGTGGGGCCCGCGCTCGCGGCCTGGGGTGCGGCGGCGTTGGCGCTGGGGTGGTCCGGTGGCGTGGTCGCGGCGGCCTGTGTGGCGGCGGTGGTGGCGGCGGGGCTTGTGGTGTTCTGCGCGGTCCGGCGGCCGGACCGGCGGGCCGCCGGGGCGCTGGTCGCCCTGGCCGCGATTCTGCTGAGCGCGGTCGCCGGAGCCGCGTCCGCCGCACTGCACGCGGCGGACGTACGGCGCGGGCCGCTGCCCGAGCTGGCACGCCGGTACGCCCCGGTCACGGCCGAGGTGGAAGTGACCGGTGACCCGCGGCTGACCCGGCCACGGGTGCGCGGTGCCCAACAGGCGCCTCCCTCGGTGGTGTTCACCGCCGACGCGCTCCGCGTCACCGCGGCGGACGGCGCGGTCACCACCACCCGCACGCCCGTCCTGGTCGTCGTGCAGCGCACGAAGCAGCTCTCCGCCTGGCAGCGCCTCCTGCCGTCGACTCGCCTCCGCGTCGCGGCCCGCGCCAGTACGCCCCTCCAGGCGTCCGACAGCGTTGCCGCCGTCCTACGGCTGACCGCTGGCCCCGGCCCCCATGTCGTGCGCGCGCCCGACGCCTTGCAGCGCTTCGCCGGTGACCTCCGGGCCGGCCTCCGCGCGGCCACCGACGGCCTGAGCCCCGATGCCCGCGCGCTCCTTCCGGGCCTGGTGGTCGGCGACACCTCGCGTGTCCCGCCCGACCTCGACGATGCCTTCCGCGCCACCGACCTGACCCACCTGCTCGCCGTCTCCGGGAGCAACCTGACCATCCTGCTCGTCCTGCTCATCGGCCCGCCCCACCTCTCCGTACGGGCCGAACGCCGTGGCCTGGCACCTCTCCTGGGCCTCTCGCTGCGCACCACCGCCCTCGTCGGCGGCTCGATCGCGCTCGCCTTCGTCATCGTCTGCCGCCCCGACCCCAGCGTCCTCCGGGCCGCCGCCTGCGGCCTGATCACGCTGCTCGCGATCGGCACCGGACGCCGCCGCTCGCTCGTCCCCGCGCTCGCCGCCGCGGTCCTGGTGCTCGTGCTCCACGATCCCTGGCTCGCCCGGAGCTACGGCTTCCTGCTCTCCGTCCTGGCCACCGGCGCGCTGCTCCTGCTCGCCCCTCGCTGGTCCGCCGCCCTGCAACGCCGCCGGGTGCCGCCGCGCCTCGCCGAGCTGATCGCCGCGGCAGCCGCGGCGCAGGCGGTCTGCGCGCCCGTCATCGTGGTGCTCGCCGCCCGCGTCGGCCTCGTCGCCGTGCCCTGCAACCTGCTGGCCGAACTGGCCGTCGCCCCGGCCACCGTGCTCGGTTTCGCGGCGCTGGCGATCGCCCCGATGGCCCTGCCCCTGGCCCAGGCGCTGGCCTGGTGTGCGGGCTGGCCGACCGAGTGGATCGCCGGCGTCGCCCGTACGGGAGCGGCGCTGCCCGGTGCCGAACTGGGCTGGCCGGGCGGCTGGGCCGGTGCGCTGCTGCTCGTGGCCGTCACGGCGGTGGGCGTGGTGGCGGGCCGTCGGCTGCTGCGCCGCCCCTGGCTGTGCGTCCTCGGCGTACTGGCCCTGCTCGTGGCGGTCCTGCGGCCGGTCCCGCTCACCCGCCTCCTCACCGGCTGGCCGCCGCCAGGATGGCGCGCGGTGGCCTGTGACGTGGGGCAGGGCGACGGCCTGGTGCTCGCCGCGGGGGAGGGGACGGCCCTGGTCGTGGACACCGGCCCGGAGCCGGCCGCCATCGACCGCTGCCTGACCGACCTGGGCGTACGCCGCATCGCGCTCCTCGTCCTCACGCATTTCCACGCCGACCACGTCAGCGGGCTGCCCGGCGCCCTGCGCGGGCGCTCGGTCGGCGCCATCGAGACCACGACCCTGCCCGAACCGTCCGGCCAGGCCGCCTTCGTACGCCGTACGGCAGCGGCCGCCGGAGTGCCGCTGATCGCTGCCGTGCCCGGCGAGCGGCGCAGCGCCGGCCCGCTGAGCTGGCAGGTCCTGTGGCCGCCCGTCACCGACCCCGGCGATCCGGCTTTCTCCCGCGCTTCCTCCCGTGCGGTCGAAGGCCCGAACGACGCCAGTGTCACGCTGCTGCTGCGCACCGCCGGCCTGACGTTCCTCCTGCTGGGCGACCTCGAACCGGTGGCCCAGCAAGCCCTGTTGGCCGCGCACCCCGAGCTGACCACCGTGGATGTACTGAAGGTGGCCCACCACGGCTCCGCCTACCAGGATCCGCAGCTGATACGCCGCCTGGCGCCGCGCGTCGCCCTGATCAGCTGCGGTGCGGGCAACCCGTACGGCCACCCGGCGCCGTTCACCGTCCAGGCGCTGCGCTCCCAGGGCGCCAGGGTGCTGCGTACGGACACCGACGGTGCCGTCGCGGTGCTGGGCGGCCGGGACCGGCTCACCACCACCGTCAGGGGTGGCAGACGGAGCCGGGGGCGGCCGACTGGTCGGCGCAGGGCACGTTCCGGTACTTGCGCAGGATGTTCTTCGCCGTGTCGGAGTCCATGAACGCGCGGAACTTCGCGGCGAGCGAGCCGTCCTCGGGCTGCCCGTACGTGTAGAGGTACTCCACCGTCCAGAAGGGATAGTTGCGTTGTCCACTCCACTCGATGTCGGGCTCGCGCCCGTTCAGCCGGATGCCGATGACCCGCGGGTGCTTGGCCGCCGCGTACACCTCCGCGTATCCGATCGCGCCCGGCACGCGGCCCACCGTGTCCAGCAGGCTGCCGGTGCTGTTCACCTCGCAGCGCGTGACGCGCGCCGTCGCGTCCCGGTCCTTGCCGGTGCAGTCGTACGACGACACCGTGCCCGGCTCCGACCCGCGCAGCACGGTCGTCTCGAACGCCCGGCGGGTGCCCGAGGCGGCGTCCCGCCCGACGATGCTGACCGGCAGGTCGTTGCCGCCGAGCTGCTTCCAGTTGGTGTACCGGCCGTCGTAGATGCCGCGCAGCTGCTCGGTGGTGAGGTTGTCGACGCCGGTCCGCTCGTGCACCACCAGGCCGAGCAGGACGACGCCGACGCGCCGGCCCTCCAGCTTCCGGTAGACGGACGGTGCGGCCACGTCCGACACGGCGAGGAAGGCCGGTCCGCCGTCCGGCGCGGATCTGCCCGCCTTGTCCAGCCGCCCCAGCCCGGACAGGCTGCCGCTCTCAGCCACGTCGATCTCCGCGCCCCGGCAGCGCGCCTCGTACCGATCGGCGATCTCCCGCATCGGCGGCGCGAAGGCCGTGGAGCCGTCGACGGTCAGCCGCCCCGTCGCGCACTCCGCGTTCACCACCACCGTCTGCCCGTTGAGCAGCAGCCCGCTGAGCAGGCCGACGAGGATGATGCACACGCCTCCCAGGGCGAGGCTCAGTTTGCGCGGGCCCCAGCGCTGGGTGTTGCGGCGGATCCGCCCGCCGCTGATGAACCCGCCGACGACGACCTCGCCCGGCCGGTTACCGTCGATGTCCCCGTCGCCGCTCCGGCTCCCCTCGTCCGCCGACAGCAGCACCAGCAGTTGAAGTGGTCGCGCTTGTTCAGCGGCACCTTGGGGACGACGAGACGGCCGCCGCTGTGCCGCAGGCCGCCGCCGTTGCGGGTCAGCATGCCCACCAGGTCCGGCGGATTGGCGTCCGGCACCTCCACCCCGATGACCGTGCGTCCGGTGAACTCGACCGTCAGCGGTTCCTGGTAGTCCTGCCGCACGATGTCCTTGCCGCCGTCGTTCTCGAACCGCAGCAGCGCCAGCGTGGCGTCGGTGATCTCCTGGTCCCGCCGGAGCAGCCGCAGCTGTACGAGGCTGTGCGCGTCCCGCGGGTTCATGCCGATCGCGGTGTCCATCTGGACGCGGTAGCCGATGCGCTTGCGGCCCGGCAGGAACCGCTCCACGGCCCAGAGCGCGGCGGTGGCGACGAGCCCGGCCGCGGCGAGGAGCGTCTCGGTGTCCGGCAGGGTCACGACTACCTCGCACAGCTGATCGGATGGCGGAATGCCTGCAATGTAAGGAGGCCATGGGGCGCCCGTGGCGGCTTCGGCAACCCGTCACCGGAGGTTCATCCACCGTCCGCGCGACCGGCGGGGGCAGCGGTCCCGGCGCATCCGGCCACCCCCGGAATCAGGACCTGTAGACTCCAGATTCATGAGGATGAGCGAGGGCGTCGAGTGGGCCCTGCACTGCTGTGTGACCCTGGCCTGGCTCGGCGACGAGCGGCCCGTGTCGACAGCCCGCCTGGCCTCCTCCTTCGAGCTGCCCCCGGCCTACCTGAACAAGCGCCTCCAGGCGCTCGTACGGGCCGGCATCCTGTCCTCGACCCCCGGCGCCCGCGGCGGCTTCCGGCTGGCCAGACCGCCCGAGCGGATCACTCTGATGGACGTCGTCGCCGCCATCGAGGGCACCGAAGACGTCTTCCGCTGTACGGAGATCCGCCGCCGGGGCTCCGGCGCCGAGGCGCCCGACCGGGACTTCCGCCGCCCCTGCGGCATCTCCACCGCGATGCGCAAGGCCGAGCTGGCCTGGCGCCGCGAGCTCGCGAAACAGACCCTCGCCGACATCCTGGCCGGCACCCCGGGATCGGCGGCGGAGCGCACCCGCCGCTGGTTCGCCACCGAGAGAACGGGCACCTGATGCACGACCAGCAGCCGCACTCCCAGCCGGCCCCCCGAGCGCCGCAGGCGCCCTCGGCGCCCCACACGCCCCAGACGTCCTCGGCACCCCATGCGCCTCAAGCATCTCCAGCACCCCATGCACCTCAGGCGACCTCGGCGCCGCGGCCCGACGGCGAAGCGCCGCCCGCCCGGCCCTCGGACGCCGAGCGGATGCGCACCGAACCGCTCGACCCGGCGCGGACCGACGCCTACCTCCGGCGCATCGGCGCCACCCGGCCGGCGGCGCCCGACGCCGGGGCGCTGCGCGATCTGCACCTGCGGCATCTGCGCGCGGTCCCCTTCGAGAACCTCTCCGTGCACCTCGACGAGGACATCGCCCTGGACCCCAAGGCGCTGGTGGACAAGATCGTCGAGGGCTCGCGCGGCGGTTTCTGCTACGAGCTCAACGGCGCCTTCGCCGCCCTGCTCCGCACCCTCGGCTACCGGGTCGAGCTCCTCGCCGCCCGGGTCTTCGGCCCGGACGGTCCCGGCATCCCGTACGACCACCTCGCGCTGCGCGTCCACGATGGCGACGGGCACGACGGGCCGTGGCTCGCCGACATCGGCTTCGGCCGGAACAGCCACCACCCGCTGCGCCTGGACAGCCGCGACGAACAGCCCGACCCGGCCGGGGTGTTCCGTATCGAGGAGACCGCCGACGGCGACCTCGACGTCCTGCGCGACGGCCTGCCGCAGTACCGGCTCGAACAGCGGCCGCGCGCCCTGGCGGACTTCGCTGCGGGCAGCTGGTACCACCGCACCTCGCCGGAGTCGCACTTCACCCGGTCCCTGGTCTGCTCCCGGCTGACGGAGTCCGGCCGCGTCACGCTCTCCGGCCGTACGCTCGTGATCACGGCCGCCGACGGCAGCCGGGAGGAGCGCGAGCTGACCGACGCCGAGGTGCTCCCCGACTACCGGACCCACTTCGGCATCACGCTGGACCGGATACCGGTGCCGCGGGGCTGACGGCGGTCAGGGGCGCGCCGGACCGCGCCGTACCGCGTACGTCCTGTACGGCTGCGGCCGGCCCTCGTACTGCCGGCCTGCCTGCCAGTCAGCCCTCCGTATCGCCGGCCTGCCAGCCGGTCCTCGGTACTGCCTGCCTGCCGGCCCCCGCCCTGCCTATTCGGCCTCCAGCCAGCCCTCGTACTCATCGGCCAGGGCGTCCAGCTTCGCCGGGTCGTGGCGGCCCGCCGGGTCCTCGACGACCACCAGCCACTGGGCGTCCTCGGCGTCGTCCTCGCCCGCCAGGGCGTCCCGTACGAGCTGGGGTTCCTCCGTGACGCCGAAGCGCTCGGCCAGCGCCTCGGCGACCTCCTCGGCGGAGTCGCGGTCGGGCAGCACCAGAACATGTCGTACATCGCTCACCCGGACATTGTCCGGCAGTGCGGGCCGAGGGCCGAACGGCACTGTCAGTGGAGCGTGGGATGCTGGAGCGCGATGGCCAGGAAGACAGCAAACGACGACCCGCTCGCCCCGCTCACGCTCGCCGTGGGCCAGGAGGACCTGCTCCTGGACCGCGCCGTGCAGCAGGTGGTGGCGGCGGCCCACGCCGCCGACGCGGACACCGATGTGCGCGACCTCGCGCCCGACCAGCTCCAGCCCGGCACGCTCGCCGAGCTGACCAGCCCCTCGCTGTTCGCCGAGCGCAAGGTCGTGGTGGTCCGCAACGCCCAGGACCTGTCCGCGGACTCGGTCAAGGACGTCAAGGCGTACCTCGGCGCCCCGGTCGAGGAGATCACGCTGGTGCTGCTGCACGCCGGCGGCGCCAAGGGCAAGGGCCTGCTGGACGCCGCCCGCAAGGCCGGCGCGCGGGAGGTCGCCTGCGCCAAGATGACCAAGCCCGCCGACCGCCTGGCATTCGTGCGCGCCGAGTTCCGTACGGCCGGCCGCTCCGCCACCCCCGAGGCGTGCCAGGCGCTGGTGGACGCGATCGGCAGCGACCTGCGCGAGCTGGCCTCGGCCTGCTCGCAGCTGGTCGCCGACATCGAGGGCACGATCGACGACGCCATCGTCGGCCGCTATTACCGCGGCCGGGCCGAGGCGTCCAGCTTCACCGTCGCGGACCGCGCCGTGGAGGGCCGGGCCGCCGAGGCCCTGGAGGCGCTGCGCTGGGCCATGTCGACGGGCGTCGCCCCCGTCATGATCACCAGTGCGCTCGCCCAGGGCGTCCGCGCCATCGGCAAGCTGGCCTCCGCCCCGCGCGGCGCCCGCCCCGGCGATCTCGCCCGCGAGCTGGGCATGCCGCCCTGGAAGATCGACCGGGTGCGGCAGCAGATGCGCGGCTGGTCGGCGGACGGCGTCGCGACGGCGCTGCTCGCGGTGGCCGAGGCCGACGCGGGGGTCAAGGGCGGCGGCGACGATCCCGAGTACGCGCTCGAAAAGGCCGTCGTCACGATCGCCCGCGCGGCCCGCTCCCGCTGAGGGGCGAAGCCCCCGGGCCCGCCCGCACGGGCGGCAGCACGTATCGCCTTCCGAGCTTCCGGAACTTCCGAGCTTCCGAACTTCCGAAGTGCCGAAGATTTCTGAGCTTTCGGAGCCACCGGGCCCGGTCCCGCTGTCCCCGCCCGCCCTAACCCTGCCCCCGTCCCCGCCTCAGCTCCCCAGCTTCCGCAGGGTCTCCGTCGCGCTGTTCTTGAGCATTCCGGCGATCTGATCCGTCGACGGCGGCTTGGCCGAGCTGTTGCGGGAGGTGTAGCTCGACCAGGTGACCTGGTACGTCATCCAGCCGTCGCGGACGCCGAGGATCACGTACGAGCCGCTGCTGTCGTCGGACCGGCTGACGAGGTACGCCTCGTCGCCGATGCCGGGCACCTGCGTGACCTTGTACGCGATCGAACTGCGCTGGCTCTCGTAGGCGCGGTAGCCGTCCGCGAACTCCGCCGTCGGGTCGGTCTTCTTGTGCAGGGTGGCGGCGCTGTAGACCCAGGCCGAGGAGTAGTCGTTGCTGCCCGCGTCGGACGGCTTCAGCTCGGCGTTGCACCACATCGAGTCCATCGCGCCCTGCTGCACGCCGCTGTACTGCGGGTTCTGTGCGCCGCTGCCCGACGTGCCGGACGACGAGGACGAGCTGCCAGCCGGTTTGATCTTGTAGTTCGAGTTCTCGAAGGGCGTGAACGAGGTCCGGTTGCACAGATCGGACGTGTACGAGTAGCCCGCCAGGTCGGGGTCGGGCCGGGGGTCCCCGAAGGCGCCGGCGGCGAAGAGGATCGCGCCGCCCATCGCCGACGCGGCGACCGCCCCGCCGAGCGCCCACAGCCAGTGCTGCGTACTCCCGCCGCCGGAACCGCCCGTCACCCCACCGGAGCCGCCAGGCCCTCCAGGCACTCCAAGCCCTCCGGGCACTCCAGGCCCGACTGCTCCCGTACCCGCCTGCTGTGATCCGCCGGCCGCCGGATAGCCGTAAGCGCCACCCGCGCCGGGCCCCGCCCCGCCGGGCCCCGCCCCGTACGGATTCTGCTGCGGCACCCCGGAACCGAACGGCCCCGGCCCCGGTCCCACCCCCACCCCCGTCCCCGGACCCGGCTGGGGAGGCGTGGACGGCTGAGAGGCGGACGGCTGAGGCGTGGACGGCTGAGGCGCGGACGGTTGAGGCTGCGCGTACGGATTGTTCGGGTCCCCCGGAATCGACATGCGCGGCAGCGTAACCGACCGGAACGGCACCCGGACCCCCAGCGGTGACCAGGACCACAGCCACCCCGGCGTACGCGCGGTCGCACACGCCTCTACGCCGCTACGTCTCTCCCCTGTCCACACCCCCCGCGCTCCCGCACCCCCCATGAACAACAACGGACCCCGCGGCACTCTGGGGAAGAGCGACCGCGAGGTCCGTCGTTTCAAGCTGTGTGTGCGCCGTACCCGCGTGGCGAACGCTGGCCGTGTGCGGCGCGGTGGTGCACCGGAAGGAGCGGAGAGAGGGGCCGCTGAGTCCTTACCGGCAGAGGTGAGGCGTGAAGAACAGGTCAGGCCTTGAGGGCCGCGACCTTCTTGGCCAGCGCCGACTTCTTGTTGGCGGCGGCGTTCTTGTGGATGACACCCTTGCTGACGGCCTTGTCGAGCTTCTTGGCGGCCTCGGCCTGGGCGGTGGCGGCCTTCTGCAGGTCACCGGCCTCCACGGCCTCACGGGTGCGACGGATCGCGGTACGCAGCGAGGACTTCACAGCCTTGTTGCGCTGCCGAGCCTTCTCGTTGGTCTTGATCCGCTTCATCTGGGACTTGATGTTCGCCACGAAAGAGCCTTTTCAGGTTCGTTGGATTTACGAGTCGCGCCTCGCACGAGAGAGGGCACAAAGCGCAGTGGACCAGGCTACCAGCAGCCTCCACGGCCTCCCAAACCGGACCAGGACCGCCGCGCATGGGACCATGGGGGAGACGAAAAACAACCGAGTCCCGCCTACCCGCGTTCTCTGAATGGACCCTGCGTGCCCGCGACCCCTACGAACGTGCCGGAGCCGAGCCGTACCGACCCGGCTCTCCTCCGTAACTTTTGCATCATCGCGCACATCGACCACGGCAAGTCCACGCTCGCCGACCGGATGCTCCAGCTGACCGGCGTCGTTGAGCAGCGGCAGATGCGCGCGCAGTACCTCGACCGCATGGACATCGAGCGCGAGCGCGGCATCACGATCAAGTCCCAGGCGGTCCGGCTGCCCTGGGCCCGCTCCGACGAGGACGGTGGCGCGACCCACATCCTCAACATGATCGACACCCCGGGCCACGTGGACTTCACCTACGAGGTCTCGCGCTCCCTCGCCGCGTGCGAGGGCTGCATCCTCCTGGTGGACGCCGCCCAGGGCATCGAGGCGCAGACCCTCGCCAACCTGTACCTGGCGATGGAGCACGACCTCCAGATCATCCCGGTGCTGAACAAGATCGACCTGCCGGCCGCGCAGCCCGAGAAGTTCGCCAAGGAGCTGGCCAACCTCGTCGGCTGTGAGCCCGAGGACGTGCTGAAGGTCTCCGCGAAGACCGGTGAGGGCGTCGCCGAGCTGCTCGACAAGGTCGTCCGCGACGTGCCGGCCCCGGTCGGCGTCAAGGACGCGCCCGCCCGCGCGATGATCTTCGACTCGGTCTACGACGCGTACCGCGGCGTCGTGACGTACGTGAAGGTCGTCGACGGCACGCTGAGCAAGCGCGAGCGCATCAAGATGATGTCCACCGGCGCCGCCCACGAGCTGCTGGAGATCGGCACGAACTCGCCCGAGATGACGGCTGCCGACGGCCTGTCCGTGGGCGAGGTCGGTTACCTGATCACCGGTGTGAAGGACGTCCGCCAGTCCAAGGTCGGCGACACCATCACCCAGCTCACCAAGGGCGCCCAGGAGCCGCTGGGCGGCTACAAGGACCCCAAGCCGATGGTCTTCTCGGGCCTGTACCCGCTCGACGGCTCCGACTACCCGGAGCTGCGCGACGCCCTGGACAAGCTCCAGCTCAACGACGCCGCGCTGGTCTACGAGCCGGAGACCTCCGCGGCCCTCGGCTTCGGCTTCCGCGTCGGCTTCCTGGGCCTGCTCCACCTGGAGGTCATCCGCGAGCGCCTGGAGCGCGAGTTCGGCCTCGACCTGATCGCCACCGCCCCCAACGTGATCTATCGCGTGAACATGGAGGACGGTACGGAGCACGAGGTCACCAACCCGAGCGAGTTCCCGACCGGCAAGATCGCCGAGGTGCACGAGCCGGTCGTCCGGGCCACGATCCTGGCGCCCAGCGAGTTCATCGGCGCGATCATGGAGCTGTGCCAGAACCGCCGCGGCAACCTGCTCGGCATGGACTACCTCTCCGAGGACCGGGTGGAGATCCGCTACACCCTCCCGCTCGCCGAGGTCGTCTTCGACTTCTTCGACCAGCTCAAGTCCAAGACCCGCGGCTACGCCTCGCTGGACTACGAGCCCACCGGCGAGCAGATCGCCGACCTGGTCAAGGTCGACATCCTGCTGCACGGCGACCAGGTGGACGCGTTCTCCGCGATCTGCCACAAGGACAAGGCGTACGCGTACGGCGTACGGCTGGTCTCCAAGCTGCGCGAGCTGATCCCGCGGCAGAGCTTCGAGGTGCCGGTCCAGGCCGCCATCGGCAGCCGGGTCATCGCCCGCGAGACCATCCGCGCCATCCGCAAGGACGTGCTCGCCAAGTGCTACGGCGGCGACATCTCCCGTAAGCGGAAGCTGCTGGAGAAGCAGAAGGAAGGCAAGAAGCGGATGAAGATGGTCGGCAGCGTGGAGGTTCCGCAGGAAGCCTTCATCGCGGTGCTGTCCTCCGACTCCGACGGCGACTCCAAGGGCAAGAAGTAGCAGCCCACCCGTAGTGCCCGTCCCGCACAGCCCCCGGCCGCCCCGGCCGGGGGCTGCGTGCTGCGTACCCCTGCTGTGCCTCGGCTGTGTGCCGTGTACGCGTACGGAACGGCCGTCCGGGGCGTACGGCATCCGGGCGGTCGGCCGGGAAATCGGCGGACAAACGGTTTCCCGGACGCGCGGGACGGCGTTGTCGTGGGTGGCAGCGGTGTTCCGGGCGGTCCAGGGGGCGCGTCCGGGCGGCATGAGCGCCGTGCCGCCGAGGAGGCCGCGCCGGAAAGGGATACGCATGAAGTACGTCAAGGCCGCCGCGCTGCTGGCCGGCGCCGCGCTGTCGGCGGGAGCCGCCACGCCCGCCTTCGCCGACCAGACCGGGGCGGAGAAGTTCCGCAGCGGTGTCACCGGAACGGGAAGGGATGTGCAGCGGGCCATCACTTCCCTCGGTGACGCGGCGAAGAAGATCAACGGCACGCTGCGCGGCGACGAGCGGCTCGGTCACATGATCGGCGATTCGGCCGTGACGAACGCGCCCAGCGCGGACGGCATCGGAGTCCAGGCCGCATCATTGCGGCACTGAGCCCGTTCCGCCGGTCACCGGTCACCGGTCACCGGTCACCAGCCACCACCAGCCACCGGTCACCTGCCGCCACCGGCCACCTGCCATCGGCCACCGGCACCGGCCACCTGCCATCGGCCGCCGGCACCGGCCACCAGCCACCTGCCACCACCGGCCACCTGCCGCCACCGGCATCGGCCACCTGCCACCGGTCACAGCCATCGGCCACCACCGGCCGCCGGCACCTGCCGCCGACGCCCGGGCGGCTGCCCGCGGCCCACTTCCGGACCTTCCGGGCCGGGCTCGTCGCGGTCCGCCCGGAACCCGCCCCCAAACCCCACCGCACGCCCCCGGTAACTGGCACCGCCCTCGGAGACCCTGCCATCAAGCACCCCTGCAAAGCCCCCGCCAAGGCCTTTCCCCACCCGCCCCGGCCGAAATGTGTACCCACCAAGCATCGCGCTGGTCTCATCCTGAACCAGTCGGTCGCAGCCCCTTACGCCATGGCGCGACGCGCTCTAGTCTGATCACTGCTCGAAGGTTACTCGCGAGTCACCAGCAACGTAGCGGGCCCCGGAGGATGCCGTGACGGACACCCAGACGCTGATCGAGAACCGGCCACCTTCCGTGGCGACCCTCTTCCTGGAGCGTGTCGCAGCCACCCCCGACCACGAGGCGTACCGCTATCCGGTGCCGTCCGCCGCGGGCCGGGGACCCGACGACTGGAAGGTGCTGAGCTGGGCCGATGCCGCCCGGCGGGTGTACGCGGTGGCCGCCGGGCTGATCTCGCTGGGAGTGCGGCCCGAGGAGCGGGTGGCGCTCGCGTCGAGCACGCGCGTCGAGTGGATCCTCACCGACCTCGGTGTGCTGTGTTCCGGCGCGGCCACCACCACCGTCTACCCCAGCACCAACGCGGACGAGACGGCGTTCATCCTCGCCGACTCCGGCAGCCGGGTGCTGATCGCCGAGGACGCGGGGCAGCTGGCCAAGGCCCGCGAGAAGCGCGCCGAGCTGCCGGAGCTGTCGCACGTCGTCGTCATCGACGAGGCCGACGCGCGGTCCGCCGAGGGGGACCCGGAGGACTGGGTGCTCTCCCTCGCCGAGCTGGAGAAACGCGGTGCGGCGCATCTGGCGAAGCACCCGGAGTGCGTCAAGGAGCAGGTCGCCGCGCTGCGCCCCGACCAGCTCGCGACGCTGATCTACACCTCGGGCACCACCGGCCGCCCCAAGGGCGTACGGCTGCCGCACGACTGCTGGGCGTACATGGCGCGGGCGATCCAGGCAACCGGCCTGGTCACCGAGGACGATGTGCAGTACCTGTGGCTGCCGCTGGCGCATGTCTTCGGCAAGGTGCTGACCGCCGGGCAGATCTCCGTCGGGCATGTGATCGCGGTGGACGGCCGGGTCGACAAGATCATTGAGAATCTGCCGGTGGTGCAGCCGACCTACATGGCGGCCGTGCCGCGGATCTTCGAGAAGGTCTACAACGGCGTGGTGGCCAAGGCCCGGGAGGGCGGCGCCGCCAAGTACAAGATCTTCCAGTGGGCGGCGGGTGTGGCCCGCGAGTACGCCAAGGCCTCCCAGGACAACTTCCGGCGCACCGGAAACGCCTCCGTCCCCTTCGCGCTCGGCGCCAAGCACAAGATCGCCGACGCGCTCGTCTACGCCAAGCTGCGGGAGGCGTTCGGCGGCCGGCTGCGCGCCGCGGTCTCCGGCTCCGCCGCGCTCGCGCCCGAGATCGGCTACTTCTTCGCGGGCGCAGGCATCCACATCCTGGAGGGGTACGGCCTGACCGAGTCCAGCGCGGCGAGCTTCGTGAACCCGGGCGAGGCGTACCGTACGGGCACGGTCGGCAAGCCGCTGCCCGGCACGGAGGTGCGGATCGCCGAGGACGGCGAGGTGCTGCTGCGCGGGCCCGGCATCATGGAGGGCTACCACGGGCTGCCGGAGAAGACGGCCGAGGTGCTGGAGCCGGACGGCTGGTTCCACACCGGCGACATCGGCGAGCTGTCCCCGGACGGCTATCTGCGCATCACCGACCGCAAGAAGGACCTGATCAAGACCTCCGGCGGCAAGTACATCGCGCCGGCCGAGGTCGAGGGGCAGTTCAAGGCGGTCTGCCCGTTCGTCTCGAACGTGCTGGTGCACGGCGCGAACCGGAACTTCTGCACCGCGCTGATCGCCCTCGACGAGCCGACGATCATGGGCTGGGCCGCCGAGCACGGGCTCCGGGGCAGGACGTACGCCGAGGTCGTGGGCGCGGCGCAGACCCGCGAGCTGATCGACGGCTACGTGGAGCGGGTCAACGAGGGGCTCCAGCGCTGGCAGCAGATCCGCAAGTTCCGGCTGCTGCCGCGGGACCTGGACATCGAGCACGGCGAGGTGACGCCCAGCCTCAAGATCAAGCGGCCGGTGGTGGAGCGGGCCTTCAAGGACCTGCTGGAGGAGATGTACGAGGGCGCGCGCGAGGCGTAGGGGGCGAGCGGGGCGCGCCGGGCAGGCGGGGCGTACCGGGCAGGCAGGGCGCACCGGGCAGGCGGAGCGCGCCGGACGAGCGAGGCGCGACCGGCGGGCGCCGCGCGCCGATACGGTCCCTGAGAGCCGGTGGCCGTACCGGCGCGCGTCGCCCGCCGCAGTCACCGGCGCACGTCGCCCGCCCCGGTCGCCCGCCGCGACTGTTGCCGCCCGGCATACCGGCCGCGAGGAACGTTCGGCGTACCGGCGGCAGGACCGCCCGGCGCGCCTCTATCGCCCCCGCCGCAGCGCCCGTACCGACTCCGCCATCCGCGCCACGCTCTCGCTCAGGTCGCGCTCGCCGGGGTCGCCGCCGGCGGAGAGGCGGCGCTCGATCTCGGAGATACGGTCCGCCAGTTCATCCATCCGGGCGTGGTCCTGCTTTATGAGCCGGCGCAGCTGCCGGTTCTTGCGGTGCAGATCGAGGAATACGTTGACCTTGGCGCGCAGCACCCAGGGGTCGAATGGCTTGGTGAGGTAGTCGGCGGCGCCGGTCGAATAGCCGCGGAAGGCGAAGCCGGAATCGCTTTCCGTGCCGGTCAGGAAAATGATCGGGATGTCTTTCGTCTGATCGAGCCGTTTGATGTTGGACGCGGTCTCGAAGCCGTCCATGCCGGGCATGAGAATGTCCAGTAGTACGACCGCGAATTCCTGCCGCAGCAGCGCTTTCATCGCCTCTTCGCCGGAGCGGGCCCGGACCAGGGGTTCGCCGAGCGAGCCCAGGACCGCTTCGAGGGCTGCGAGGTTGTCTTCCATGTCGTCGACGAGGAGGATGCCGGCCCGTTCGTCGGTTCCGGCGGCGTCGGTGTCGGATGCATGGGTCATGATGGGCCTTCGATGCCTTGGGACCTCGAAGAGGTCGCGTCGGGGTCTTGCTTGCCTGGTTCACCGCCCGGGGCCGGGGCGTCGGAGCCGTGCCGGGACAGGAGCTCGACGGCCACGGCCAGCAGCCGGTCCACGTCGACGGGTTTGGGTACGTATTCGTTGGCTCCGCTCTCCAGGGATTTCTCGCGGTCACCGGGCATCGCTTTCGCCGTCAGTACGATGACGGGCAGCTTTGCGAACCGGGGTGTGCGCCGGATCGCGCGAATGGTCTCGTAGCCGTCCAGCTCCGGCATCATGATGTCCATCAGGACCAGATTGACGCCGGGATTCTTCTCCAGCATCTCGATGCCCTCCCGGCCGTGTTCGGCGTAGAGGACCCGCATGCCGACCCGGCTCAAAACGTTCGTGAGCGCGAAGACATTGCGGATGTCGTCGTCGACGACCAGGACCTGGCAGCCGGACAGCAGGGGGCCCGAGGGCCCGCTCACCCAGTCCTCCAGCCGGGAGCTGGTCGGCCACGGCGTGTCGTCGCGTGCGGCGGGCGGGCCGGAACGCGGGTGGTGCCGTGGTGTCTTCGCCAGCTGCGGGGGCCCGTCCACGCGCTGTTCGGGAGCGGTGGGCAGGGCGTCGAGCGGTTCGGCGTACCCGGGGCATTCGATGGGGACGTGCAGGGTGAAGACGCTGCCGACGCCGGGGCGGCTGCTCGCGGTGATCCGGCCGCCGAGCAGCCCCGCGATCTCCCGGCTGATCGACAGGCCCAGGCCCGTGCCGCCGTACTTGCGGTTGGTGGTCCCGTCCGCCTGCTGGAACGCCTCGAAGATGACCGGCAGCTTCTCCGGCGCGATGCCGATGCCGGTGTCCGTGACGGTGAAGGCGATCGACCCGTCGCCGGCGCGGTCCACCCGCAGGTCGATCTTCCCGGACGCGGTGAACTTCACCGCGTTGGACAGCAGGTTGCGCAGCACCTGCTGGAGGCGCTGCTCGTCGGAGAACAGCTCCTTGGGGACGCTCTCGCTCACCGACACCTCGAAGGCCAGCCCCCGGTCGAGGGTCAGCGGCCGGAAGGTGTCGTGGACGTAGTTGAGCAGCTTGATCAGCGGCAGCCGCTTGGGCCGTACGTCCATCCGGCCCGCCTCGATCTTGGACAGGTCGAGGATGTCGTTGATCAGCTGGAGCAGGTCGGACCCGGACCGGTGGATCGTGACCGCGAACTGCACCTCCTGCTCGTTCAGATGCCCGTCCGGGTTGTCGGCGAGCAGCCGGGCCAGGATGAGCAGCGAGTTGAGCGGGTTGCGCAGCTCGTGCGACATGTTCGCCAGGAACTCGGACTTGTACTGCGACGAGCTGGCCAGCAGCGCGGCCTTCTCCTCCAGCTCTTCGTTCGAGCGCTGGAGTTCCGCCTGCCGCCGCTGGAGCTCGCCGGTGCGCTCCTGGAGCTGGCGGGCCAGCCGCTGGGACTCGCCGAGCAGCGATTCCGTACGGGAGTTGGCGACGATGGTGTTGATGGCCACGCCGATGGTGTTCACGAACTGGTCGAAGAACGCCAGGTGCACATCGGAGAAGCGGGAGAAGGAGGCCAGCTCGATCACGCCCAGCGTCTGGTCCTCGAACAGCACCGGGATGATGACGACGGTCGCCGGGTTGGCCTCGCCCAGTCCGGAATTGATCTTGATGTAGTCCGGTGGCGCGTCCTCCACCAGGATGCGCTTCTTCTCCAGGGCGGCCTGACGCACCAGGCCGTGATCCATGGAGCCCGGTGTGTCGATCGTGGTGTCCAGGGACGATCCGTACCCGGCGATGAACGCCAGCTTGAGGTCCTCGCGGTCGGTGTCGGCCAGGAAGAAGGCCCCGTACTGAGCGTTCACCAGCGGCGTCAGCTCCCGCAGGATCAGGTCGGCGACCTCCATCAGATCCCGGTGGCCCTGCATCAGGGCCGCCAGCCGGGCCAGGTTCGACTCCAGCCAGTCCTTGGCGCGGGTGGTCTCGCGGAGGTTGGAGACCATCAGGTTGATGTTGTCGCGCAGCTCGGCGACCTCGCCCTGGGTCTCGACGGTGACCGTACGGGTCATGTCGCCGGACGCCACCGCGGAGGCCACCTCGGCGATGGCCCGCACCTGGGTGGTGAGGTTCGACGCCAGCTCGTTGACGTTCGTCGTCAGGCGTTTCCAGGTGCCGTACACGCCCTCGACCCGCGCCTGGCCGCCGAGGATGCCCTCGCTGCCGACCTCGCGGGCGACGCGGGTGACCTCGGACGCGAACGACGACAGCGTGTCGACCATCGTGTTGAGCGTCGTCTTCAGCTCCAGGATCTCGCCGCGCGCGTCCACGTCGATCTTCTTGGACAGGTCGCCCTGCGCTACGGCGGTGGCCACCAGGGCGATGTTGCGCACCTGGGTGGTCAGGTTGGACGCCATGAAGTTGACGTTGTCGGTGAGGTCCTTCCACACGCCGGAGGCGCCGCGCACCTGGGCCCGGCCGCCCAGGTTGCCTTCCGTGCCGACCTCGCGCGCCACCCGTGTCACCTCGTCGGCGAACGCCCGCAGCTGCTCCACCATCGAGTTGACGGTGTCCTTGAGCTCCAGGATCTCGCCGCGCGCGTCGACCGTGATCTTCTTCGACAGGTCGCCGTCGGCCACCGCGGTGGTCACCTGCGCGATGTTGCGCACCTGGGAGGTGAGGTTGGACGCCATGAAGTTGACGTTGTCGGTGAGGTCCTTCCAGACACCGGAGGCGCCGCGCACCTGCGCCTGACCGCCGAGGTTGCCTTCGGTGCCGACTTCCCGGGCGACGCGGGTGACCTCGTCGGCGAAGGCGGAGAGCTGGTCGACCATCGTGTTGATCGTCGACTTCACCTCCAGGATCTCGCCCTTCGCCTCGACCGTGATCTTGCGGCCCAGGTCGCCCTCCGCGACCGCCGTCGCCACCAGGGCGATGTTGCGCACCTGGGAGGTGAGGTTGTCGGCCATGAAGTTGACGTTGTCGGTGAGGTCCTTCCAGACGCCCGACACGCCGCGCACGTGGGCCCGGCCGCCGAGCCGCCCTTCGGTGCCGACTTCGCGGGCGACGCGGGTGACCTCGTCGGCGAAGGCGGAGAGCTGGTCGACCATCGTGTTGACGGTCAGCTTCAGCTGGAGGATCTCGCCGCGCGCGTCGACCGTGATCTTCTGGCTGAGGTCGCCGTTGGCCACGGCCGTGGTCACCTGGGCGATGTTGCGCACCTGGCTGGTCAGGTTGGACGCCATGAAGTTGACGTTGTCGGTCAGGTCCTTCCAGACGCCCGACACGCCCCGTACCTGCGCCCGGCCGCCCAGCTGCCCTTCGGTGCCGACTTCGCGGGCGACGCGGGTGACCTCGTCGGCGAAGGCGGAGAGCTGGTCGACCATCGTGTTGACGGTCAGCTTCAGCTCCAGCAGTTCGCCGGCCGCCTCGACCGTCACCTGCCGGGTCAGGTCGCCGCGCGCCACGGCCGTGGTCACCAGCGCGATGTCGCGTACCTGGGCGGTCAGCCGGGCCGCCATCGTGTTGACCGCCTCGGTCACGTCCCGCCAGCTCCCGGACAGCCCGGCCACCTTGGCGCGCCCGCCGAGCCGGCCTTCCGTACCGGACTCGCGGGCCACCCGGGTCACCTCGCCGGTGAACAGCGACAGCTGATCGACCATACGGTTGACCGCCCGGCCGAGCCGCCGGCGGTCGCCGCGCAGCGGGCGGTTGCCGTCGTGCAGATCCACCCGCTGGGTCAGGTCGCCGCCCGCCACCGCGTCCAGCACCTGGGTGGCCTGGGCCGTCGGGATGACCAGCGCGTCGATGATCGCGTTGGCGGCCTGGACGGAGGTGGCCCAGGTGCCCGGGCCCGGACTGGCGGACATCCGTTCGTCCAGTCGGCCCTGGCGTACGACCTCCGAGCGGAGGCGTAACAGTTCGTCGGACAGGTGCTGGTTGCGGGCGGCTATCTGGTTGAACACCGCGGACAGTTCTGCCAGCAGACCTTCCTGCGCCACTGGCAGTCGAGACCGGAAATCACCGGCCGCCATTGACGTCAAGGCGGTCAGAAGCGGTCGCAAGTCGGCCACACGGACCACATCACCACTGGACTCCGGGGACACTCGGGGCACTGCCGAATCGACCGCCATGGCTTCCCACTTCAGTAACTCGGTGCTTATGGGTGCGCTCAGTCTGTCACTCTGGGGTGGCGTATTCGGTGCTATTGCGGAACTGCTCGGGAGTTGCTCAATGCGGACGACAACTTCGTCAGACAGCGACGTCCCGGACCGGGGCGCCGCGGTGGCCCGGGAGCGGTCCCGCCCCGGCCGCGGCGCGCCCGGCGGGACGGCGGCTCCCGGAGGCACCCCTGTCCCCGGAGGCGCCCCTGCCGGGGCCGCCCCTGCGTCCCGCGCCCGGACGGGCCCGCAGACCATGACCGAAGCCGCTGCCGACAGACCTCAGGCGGAGCATTCCGGCGGACGCCCCGAAAGGGGCGGGCCGGCGGATTCCCGCGGGGAAGTGGCCGGAAAGACGGCCGGCATGACGAATTCGGCCAGGGAAACGGGGGCGGTACGGGTGAGGGATTCGGCCATGGGCGGGGAAGCGCAGGCGGGATCGGGGGCGGGAGCGGGCGCCAGGGCGCCGGGTGGTGGGGGTGGGGGAGACGAGGGGGCTGTCGCTAAGGGTGCGGGGGCGAAGGGTGCCGTTCCTACGGGCGCCGTTCCGAAGGGCGCCGTTCCAAAGGGTGCGGTTCCCAAGGGCGCCGCTCCGAAGAAAAAGACCGTCTCCAAGGACGCCGGACCGGCGAAGGCCGGTCGGCAGGGCGCGGGCCCGGAGGACGCCGTACGGAAGAGTGGCGCCCGCGGGTCCGACACCCGCAAGCCCACCGCTCCCGAGGGCTCCGCCACCCAGGAGCCCATCAGCCGGCAGGACACCACCCAGCCGAACGCCACTCAGCCGAACGCCACTCAGCAGGACGCCGCCCAGCCGAACGCCGCCCAGCCGAACGCCACCCAGCCGAACGCCGCCCAGCAGAACGCCACCCAGCCGAACCCCACCCGGACCCCAGCCCCTCCCAAGCCCCCCGATCCCACCCCCACAAACTCCACCCTCACGAACCCCACCTCACCCCCCGGCACCGTCTCCGCCGCTCTCCCCGACGCGCCCGATCCGCCTGCCGGGCCGCCGGCCGGTGGTTCGCGTTCCTCGCGGCGCGGGCTGTCCACCCGTGATCAACGCGGCGGTCAGGGTGTGCGCGACGGACGGGGCGGCCGGGCAAGGCGTGGCGGGCGAGACCGCTGTGACGCCCGGGACAGCGTCCGCCGGTCGAGCCTGCCCGGCAACCCGCGCGCCGCCGCCGCGGCACGCCAGTTCGTCCGCGCCGTCCTGGCCGACTGGCTCTACCGGTCGCTGCCCGGCGCCGACACCATCGGCGACCGCCTCGCCGACGAAGCGGTCCTGCTGGTCAGCGAGCTGGTCACGAATGTCGTCGTGCACGCCGGGACCACCGTCGAGCTGCTGTGCCGTCTGGAGGCCGAGCCGGTGGCGGACGGCGGGCGCGTCGCGGTCGTCGTGGAGGTGACCGACCACCATCCGGCCCGTGCCGTACGGGCGCGCCAGGTGTCCTCCGTGGACGAGACCAGGGGGCACGGCCTGCAACTGGTCGGCGCGGTGGCCGAGTCCTGGGGCATCACGTACCGGCGTGACCTGAAGACCGTGTGGTTCCGGCTCCAGGCCGGGACGCACGACCGTGTGTACGGCCCGTCGGCCCGCTTCTCCCACGACGACGCGGGCCTCCGGCGCGACCTGCGGGCCGCCGAGCTGCTGGCCCCCGCGCCCGTCCGCCGGTCACCGGCGCGGCGCTCCGACGCCGACTGGATCAACCACGGCGCCCTGTCCTTCCTCGCCGAGGCCTCCGACCTGCTGTCCGGACAGCTCGACGAGGAGCAGGTGGCGCTGCTTGCCGCGCAGTTGGTCGTACCGCGGCTCGCCGACTGGTGCGCGGTGTGGCTGTACGACGGCGGCGGCCGGGACAGTTCGGGTGCGCCGCCGCGGCTGGCCCGCGTCTGGCACTCCAGCGAGGGCCGTATCGACGCGCTCCGTATGGCCCTGGAGAAGGACCCGCCGGTGCTGCCCGTACCCGGTCCGCAGCGGGACGGCGCCGGGTCCGCGGTGCCGTGGCCCTGGCCGCAGGAGCCGAGCGGGTACGGGCCGGGCGGCGCCGCGCTGGCCTGCCGGCTGCTGGCCGGCGGCCGCGACCAGGGCACGCTGCTGCTCGGCCGCGCCGGCCTGATGCGCTTCCCCGACGAGGTCGTGGGCCTGATAGAGGATCTGACCCGCCGTGTCGCCCGCGCCGTCGCCACCGCCCGCGCGTACCGCAACCAGGAACGGATCAGTCAGGTACTGCAACGTCGCCTGCTGCCCCGCGGCAGGCCCGCCGTCCCGGGCATGGAGTCCTTCGTCGTGTACGAACCGCGCGAGGGCGCCTGGGCCGGCGGCGATTTCTGGGACCTGTTCGACGCCGGGGACGGGCGCTGGTGCTTCGCCCTCGGCGACGTGTGCGGCAGCGGCCCGGAGGCCGCCGCGGTCACCGGCCTCGCCCGGCCCGTGCTGCGGCTGCTGGCCCGCGACGGGTACGGCGTCGGCGAGGTGCTGGACCGGCTCAACAAGACCATGGCCCGCGAGGCGGCGGATTCGGTGGCCGTCGTCGCCGCGGCGGTCGCGGCGGCGGGCCCCGGCCCGGACGCCGCCGTCGAACTGCGCGCCGAGGCCGAGCAGACGCGCTTCCTCTCCCTCCTGTACGGCGAGATCGTGCCGCACACCGACGGCACGCCGGGCGCCAGGTGCACCCTGGCCAGCGCCGGGCACCCGCTGCCGCTGGTCCTCGGCACGGACGGCGCGGTACGGGTCGCCGCGGCGCCGCAGATGCTGCTCGGGGTGGTGGAGGACACATCGTACGAGTCCGAGTCCTTCGACCTGGCGCCCGGTGAGACGCTGCTGTGCGTCACGGACGGGGTGACCGAGCGCCGCTGCGGCCACCGGCTGTTCGACGACGATGACGGCCTGGCCGGCCACCTCGCCGCCTGCGCGGGCCTGGGCGCCACCGCCGTCGCCGAGCACATCCGGCGGGCGGTCCACGCGTTCGCCGCCACCCCGCCGGACGACGACCTGGCGCTGCTGGTGCTCCAGGCGACGGAGCGGCGGTAAGGACGACGGGGCGGTATGGACGACGTACGGCGATACGGGCGGTACGGGCCGTAGGAGCCGCAGGGACGGACGCCGCCGCGGCGATGCCCACCGGGCCCGTTCCGGCCTCCCGGCCGGCTCCCCGCCGTATGCCGGACAATGGAAGGCATGCCTTCCGCACTCCCCGATGGTGAGCCCATGCCCGAGGACGGGGCGCTGCCCGGTCACGCCCTGACCGGCGCGCGCACCCGGCCGCTCGGGTTCTACCTGCACGTGCCGTACTGCGCGACGCGCTGCGGCTACTGCGACTTCAACACGTACACGGCCACCGAGCTGCGCGGCTCGGGCGGTGCGCTCGCCTCGCGGGAGAACTACGCGGACACGGTCGCCGAGGAGATCCGGCTCGCCCGCAAGGTGCTGGGCGACGACCCGCGGCCGGTCGAAACGGTCTTCGTCGGCGGCGGCACGCCGACCCTGCTCCCGGCCGCCGACCTGGGCCGGATGCTCGCCGCGATCCGCGACGAGTTCGGCCTGGCGGACGGCGCGGAGATCACCACCGAGGCCAACCCGGAGTCCGTCGACCCGCGCTACCTGACCGAACTGCGGGAAGCCGGTTTCAACCGGGTCTCCTTCGGCATGCAGAGCGCCCGGCAGCACGTCCTGAAGATCCTCGACCGTACGCACACCCCGGGCCGCCCGGAAGCGTGCGTCGCCGAGGCGCGCGCGGCGGGCTTCGAGCACGTCAACCTCGACCTGATCTACGGGACGCCCGGCGAGTCGGACGACGACTGGCGGGCCACCCTCGACGCCGCCCTCGGCGCGGCACCGGACCACGTCTCCGCGTACGCGCTGATCGTCGAGGAGGGCACCCGGCTGGCCCGCCGCATCCGGCGAGGTGAGGTCCCGATGACCGACGACGACGTGCACGCCGACCGCTACCTGATCACGGAGGAGGCCCTGTCCGGCGCGGGCTTCCACTGGTACGAGGTGTCCAACTGGGCCACCTCGGAGGCGGCCCGCTGCCGCCACAACGAGCTGTACTGGACCGGCGCCGACTGGTGGGGCGCGGGCCCCGGCGCGCACAGCCACGTCGGCGGTGTCCGCTGGTGGAACGTGAAGCACCCCGGCGCCTACGCCCAGGCCCTCGGCGAGGGCCGGTCCCCCGGCGCGGGCCGCGAACTCCTCTCCGACGAGGACCGCCGCGTCGAACGCGTCCTCCTGGAGCTGCGCCTCGCGGCCGGCTGCCCGCTGGACATCCTCGCCCCGGCAGGCGCGAAGGCCGCCGCCCGCGCCCTGGCCGACGGCCTCCTGGAGCCCGGCCCGTACGAGGCGGGGCGGGCCGTACTGACCCTGCGGGGGCGGCTGCTGGCGGATGCGGTGGTGCGGGATCTGGTGGACTGATCACTCGGCGGGGTGAAGCATGTGCCGGCCCTGCCGTCCGCCCTGCTCCGGTCCCTAGCCTGAGGCCGTACACGCGGCGGTCGAAAGCGGTGATCATTGTGGACACGTGCCGGGTTCCGGAGCCCGAGGACCTTGAGCTGCCCGAAGGCGCCAGGGCCGAGCTTCTCCCTGGAGAGATCGTCATCGCGGGGAGTCAGGACCTGATCCACAACTGCATCGTGACGGAGGTGATGGACCGGATCCCGCGGCAGCGGTGGCAGCGACTCCAAGCGCAGAATGTCGACCTGCTGAAAGAGAACAGCGAGCCGGTGCCCGACCTCGTGGTGCTGGAGCGCGGCGCCGTACCGGAAACCGGGCGGCTGCTCCCCTCCCAGGCCGTCACCATGCTCGTCGAAGTCGTCTCCGCGACGAGCGTCGACCGTGACTACCGTGTCAAGCGCACCGTCTACGCCGCCGGCCGCATCCCGGCCTACCTGATCATCGACCCCATCATGGCCCAGTGCGTCCTCCTCCCCGACCCCATCGGCACCGGCGAGGAAGCCGACTACACGGTGCAGCGCATCACCAAGTTCGGCGACCCCGTACCCCTGGACCTGCTCGGCGTGAAGCTGGACACCGCCGAGTTCCAGACGTTCACCGACGTCAGGCCCCACTCCCACCCGTAACGAAGTCGATCAGCTCCTCCACCCGCCCCAGCAGCGCCGGCTCCAGGTCCTTGTAGGAGTGGACCGAGCCGAGGATCCGCTGCCACGCGGCGCCCGTGTTCTCCGGCCAGCGCAGCGCCCGGCACACGCCCGTCTTCCAGTCCTGGCCGCGGGGGACGGCCGGCCAGGCGGGGATGCCGACGGAGGCGGGCTTCACAGCTTCCCAGACATCGATGTACGGATGTCCGACGACCAGGACGTTCTCATCGGTGACCGAAGCCGCGATGCGGGACTCCTTCGAGCCGGGAACCAGATGGTCCACCAGGACGCCGAGGCGGGCGTCGGGGCCGGGGGAGAAGGAACGCACGATGGCGGGGAGGTCGTCGACGCCTTCGAGGTATTCCACGACGACGCCCTCGATGCGCAGGTCGTCGCCCCAGACGCGTTCCACCAGCTCGGCGTCGTGGCGGCCCTCCACGTAGATGCGCCCGGCGCGGGCGACCCGCGCGCGGGCGCCGGGTACGGCCAGGGAGCCGGATGCCGTACGGGCGGGGCCGCGCGCGGCGGGCCGGGCCGACGGCCGTACGAGGGTGACGGGCTTGCCGTCCAGCAGGAAGCCGCGCGGGGTCATCGGGAACACCCGGTGCTTGCCGAAGCGGTCCTCAAGGGTGACCGTGGGCCCTTCCGCGGTCTTCTCGCAGCGGACGACCGCGCCGCAGAACCCGGTCACGGCCTCCTCGACCACCAGGTCCGGCTCCGCCGCGACCTCGGGAGCCGGCTGCTGCTTCTTCCACGGCGGGGTCAGGTCCGGGCCGTACTGTCTGCTGCGCACCCGACAGACGATAAGAAGAGATGGCCGGTCAGCGCCGCGACACGCCGAAGCGACGGCTGAGCGCGTCACGTTGCCCACGGACGAATCGGGCATCCACGACAGCGCCGTGCCCGGGTACGTACACCGCGTCCTCCCCGCCGAGCGCCAGCAGCCGGTCCAGCGCGGCGGGCCACTGCCCGGGGACCGCGTCCGGCCCGGCCTGCGGCTCGCCGGACTCCTCGACCAGGTCGCCGCAGAAGACGACCGCGGGCGAGCCGTGGGTGCCGGGGACGAGGACCACCAGGTCGTGCGCGGTGTGCCCGGGACCGACGTTGGCGAGCAGCACCTGCCGGCCGCCGAGGTCGAGGATGCGCTCGCCGGAGACCAGGTGGCGCGGGCGGACGAGCAGGTCGGTGGCCTCGGCGGCGGCGTCGGGGTGCACGCCGTACGCCACCGCGTCGCGCCGCAGTTCTTCCTGGGCGCGCGGCAGATACGCGTCGAGGCCCGCCGCGCCGAAGACCTGGACGCCCGCGAAGGCCGGGGCGCCCAGGATGTGATCGAAGTGGGGGTGGGTCAGCGCGACGTGTGTCACGTCACGGCCCGCGATGCCGCGCAGCTCACGGCGCAGCCGGGCGCCGTCCCCTAGCGTCGCGCCGGTATCGACGATCAGCATTCCGGAGGCGCCGACGACGGCGCCGACCGTCTCGTCCCAGCCGGGCATCCGGCGCCGCCCGACGCCCGCGCCGAGCTCTTCCCACCCGGCTTCTTCCCACGTCGTACGCATAGGGAGACGCTAGCGGCCGCGCGATACGGTTGCCCGTCGGACCGGCGGTTCCCGGGCGCCCGCCGGCCCCCGCGGTGCGCCGCCCCGGCCGCGCCGGGCGGGCCTCCGGTACCGCGGCCCTTGCCCTGTCCATGTGACCCGGCCGTACACTTGGTCCGGGTCTGGCACTCGGACCTGATGAGTGCCAGGGAAGACGACCCGGGAAGAACCCGGCCGCGCGCCGGTGACACGGCCGGACTGGAGGTGTGCGCGATGCTCAGTGAACGCAGACTCGAAGTGCTGCGCGCCATCGTCCAGGACTATGTCGGGACCGAGGAGCCGGTCGGCTCCAAGGCGCTGACCCAGCGGCACAAGCTCGGTGTCTCACCCGCCACGGTCCGCAACGACATGGCAGCGCTGGAGGACGAGGGCTTCATCGCCCAGCCGCACACCAGCGCCGGACGCATTCCGACGGACAAGGGCTACCGTCTCTTCGTCGACAAGCTGGCGGGCGTCAAGCCGCTGTCCAGCCCCGAGCGGCGCGCCATCCAGAACTTCCTGGACGGCGCCGTCGACCTGGACGACGTGGTGGGGCGCACGGTACGGCTGCTGGCGCAGCTCACGCGGCAGGTCGCCGTCGTGCAGTACCCCTCCCTGACCCGGTCCACGGTGCGCCACGTGGAGCTGCTGTCGATGGCCCCGGCCCGGCTGATGCTGGTGCTGATCACCGACACCGGCCGCGTCGAGCAGCGCATGGTGGACTGCCCGGCGCCGTTCGGCGAGACCTCCTTGGCGGACCTGCGGGCGCGGCTGAACAGCCGTGTGGTGGGCCGGCGGTTCACGGACGTGCCGCAGCTCGTGCAGGATCTCCCGGAGTCCTTCGAGCAGGAGGACCGGGGGACGGTCTCGACAGTTCTGTCGGTGTTGCTGGAGACTTTGGTGGAGGAGACCGAAGAGCGGCTGATGATCGGCGGCACCGCCAATCTCACGCGCTTCGGGCACGATTTCCCACTGACCATCCGGCCGGTGCTGGAGGCTCTGGAGGAGCAGGTGGTGCTCCTCAAACTGCTCGGGGAGGCCAAGGACTCCGGCATGACCGTACGCATCGGGCATGAGAATGCCCATGAGGGCCTGACGTCCACATCGGTCGTCGCGGTCGGCTACGGTTCGGGCGACGAGGCAGTCGCCAAACTCGGCGTGGTCGGACCGACCCGCATGGACTACCCCGGAACGATGGGAGCGGTACGCGCAGTGGCACGTTACGTCGGACAGATCCTCGCGGAGTCGTAAGTGGCCACGGACTATTACGCGGTCCTGGGCGTACGGCGCGACGCCTCGCAGGACGAGATCAAGAAGGCTTTCCGGCGGCTGGCGCGCGAGCTGCACCCGGATGTGAACCCGGACCCGAAGACCCAGGAGCGGTTCAAGGAGATCAACGCCGCTTACGAGGTGCTCTCGGACCCGCAGAAGAAGCAGGTCTACGACCTCGGCGGCGACCCCCTCTCGCAGGCGGGTGGCGGTGGCGGGGCCGGCGGCTTCGGCGCGGGCTTCGGCAACTTCTCCGACATCATGGACGCGTTCTTCGGCACCGCCTCGCAGCGCGGACCGCGGTCCCGCACGCGGCGCGGCCAGGACGCGATGATCCGACTGGACGTCGAGCTGGACGAGGCGGCCTTCGGCACCACCAAGGACATCCAGGTGGACACCGCCGTCGTCTGCACGACCTGTTCGGGTGAGGGCGCGGCGCCGGGCACCTCGGCGCAGACCTGTGACATGTGCCGCGGCCGCGGCGAGGTCTCCCAGGTCACCCGGTCCTTCCTGGGCCAGGTCATGACCTCGCGGCCGTGCCCGCAGTGCCAGGGCTTCGGTACGGTCGTGCCGACCCCGTGCCCCGAGTGCGCCGGCGACGGGCGTATCCGTTCGCGCCGTACGCTCACGGTCAAGATCCCGGCCGGTGTGGACAACGGCACCCGCATCCAGCTCGCGGGCGAGGGTGAGGTCGGCCCCGGCGGCGGACCGGCCGGCGACCTGTACGTGGAGATCCACGAACTGTCGCACCCGACGTTCCAGCGGCGCGGCGACGACCTGCACTGCACGGTCACCATCCCGATGACGGCGGCGGCGCTGGGCACGAAGTGCCCGCTGGAGACGCTGGACGGCATGGAGGAGATCGACATCCGGCCCGGCACCCAGTCCGGCCAGTCGATCCCGCTGCACGGCCGCGGCGTCACCCACCTGCGCGGCAACGGCCGCGGTGACCTCATCGTGCACGTCGAGGTCATCACGCCGAACAAGCTCGACGCGGAGCAGGAGGAACTGCTGCGCCGCCTCGCCAAGCTGCGCAACGAGGAACGCCCGCAGGGTCAGTTCCAGCCGGGACAGCAGGGGCTGTTCTCGCGGCTGAAGGACGCGTTCAACGGACGCTGATCCCTAAGAGGGCCGGATGGACGGCGGCCGGGCTCCGAGCCCGGCCGCCGTCCTCGTCGTCCCCCCGCCCCTGCCCCCGCCCGCCGTCCCGGCCCGCGCCCGAAGTGCCCCGAACGCCGGGCGTGTTTGATCTTGGTGCGGACGGACCCGGTTCGGGACCGGGCGTGCGGCGTGACACGATGTGGGCATGCCCACAGCGCTGACCGATCTCTGTCGCTATCCGATCGCGCAGGCCCCGATGGCGGGCGGAGTGGCCCGCCCGGAGCTGGCCGCCGCCGTCTGCGGAGCCGGCGGGCTCGGCTTCCTGGCCGCCGGTTACAAGACCGCGGACGGGATGTACCAGGAGATCAAGCAGTTGCGCGGGCTGACCGACCGGCCCTTCGGCGTGAACCTCTTCATGCCGCAGCCCTCGCTCGCCGAGAACGCCGCCGTCGAGGTCTACCGCGAGCAGCTCGCGGGCGAGTCGGCCTGGTACGAGACCCCGCTGGACGAGATCGACCCGTACGGCGGCGTCGACGACGGGTACGAGGCCAAGCTCGCCATCCTGCGCGAGGACCCGGTGCCGGTCGTCTCGTTCCACTTCGGCTGTCCCTCCCGCGCCGTGCTCGACGCCTTCGCCAAGGTCGGTACGTACACGATCGTGACCGCCACCACCGCGGCCGAGGCGCAGGCCGCGCAGTGGTCCGGCGCCGACGCGGTCTGTGTGCAGGGCATCGAGGCCGGCGGCCACCAGGGCACCCACCGCGACGACCCGCAGGCCGACGGCACCGGCTCCGGACTCGGACTGCTGTCGCTGATCGCGCAGGTGCGCGAGGCCGTGCAGATACCGATCATCGCGGCGGGCGGCCTGATGCGCGGCTCGCAGATCGCCGCGGTGCTGACGGCGGGCGCGGCGATGGCGCAGCTCGGTACGGCCTTCCTGGTCACCCCGGAGTCGGGCGCGCACCCGCTGCACAAGCAGGCGATGACCAACCCCCTGTTCACGCGCACGGAGTTGACCCGGGCCTTCTCCGGGCGCCCGGCCCGCGGCCTGGTGAACCGTTTCCTGCGCGAGCACGGCCCGTACGCCCCGGCGGCCTATCCGGCCGTGCACCACCTGACCTCGGGCCTGCGCAAGGCCGCCGCCAGGACCGGCGACGCGCAGGGCATGGCGCTGTGGGCGGGGCAGGGGCACCGGCTGGCGCGGGAGCTGCCGGCCGGACAGCTGGTCGAGGTGCTGATGGCCGAACTGGACGCGGCACGCGCCGGGCTGGGCCTCGGCGGCGGACCGGACAGCGGCCCGGAGGCGGGCCGGGACCATCAGGCCGGGCCGGGTGTCCCGGGTGAGCTGGGAGGTGCGCTGTGACGGCGCCGGTCTTTCTCGTCGACAGTGTCCCGGGCCCGGGCGAAACCGTGCTGGACGGGCCCGAGGGGCGGCACGCGGTCTCCGTGCGCCGGCTGCGCGCGGGCGAGCCCGTGGTGCTGACGGACGGGCGCGGCAGCGGCGCGGTGGGCGTGGTGCGGGCCGCCGAGGGCAAGGACCGGCTGGTCGTGGAGGTGACCGGCGAGCAGTGCGAGCCGGAGCCGGTGCCGCTGATCACCGTCGTACAGGCGCTGCCCAAGGGCGACCGCGGCGAGCTGGCCGTGGAGACCATGACGGAGACCGGTGTGGACGCCGTCGTCCCGTGGGCCGCGTCCCGGTGCATCACGCAGTGGAAGGGCGAGCGGGCCGCGAAGTCCCTGGCCAAGTGGCGCAACACGGCCCGCGAGGCGGGCAAGCAGGCGCGTCGGCTGCGCTTTCCCGAGGTCACCGACCTGATGTCCACCAAGCAGGTCGCGGCGCTGCTCGCGGAGGCGGACTTCGCCGCCGTCCTGCACGAGGACCGGGACGCGGGGAGCGCGCCGCTGGCGTCCGCCGAACTCCCGCCGTCCGGGCGGATCGTGCTCGTCGTCGGCCCCGAAGGCGGCGTGTCGCCGGAGGAGTTGGCGGCGTTCGAGGAGGCGGGGGCCAAGGCGTACCGGCTCGGGTGGAGCGTGCTGCGGACGTCCACGGCGGGTACGGCTGCCACGGCGCTGCTGCTGGGGCGTACCGGACGCTGGAGCTGACGTAGCGTCAGGAAGCGGACGGCGGGGCGCCGCAGCGCGCCCGCACCAGCTGAACGGCGGGGCCGTGGCACTCGTGGTGCCGCGGCCCCGCCCCCGTTGTGTCGCCCGCCGGATCAGACCAGCTCGGCGTTGAGGGTGATGTTCTTGACGCCGGCCAGCGCCTGGCTCACCGGGCAGTTCTTCTTGGCGTCCTCGGCGGCGGCCTGGAAGTCCTCCTCGGACAGGCCCGGCACGCTGGCCTTGACCGTCAGCACGATGCCGGTGATGCCCTCGCCCGGCTGGAACGTCACATCGGCCTTGGTGTCCAGGGCCGCGACGGTGTAGCCCTTGCCCGCCAGGCCGTGCGAGAAGGCCATCGAGTAGCAGGACGAGTGGGCGGCCGCGATCAGCTCCTCGGGGCTGGTGACACCGTTCGGCTGCTCGGCGCGGGCCGGCCAGTTCACGTCGAACGTGCCGACGTTGGAGGACGACAGGGCGACGCTGCCCTTGCCCTCCATGAGGTTGCCTTCCCAGTGGGTCTGCGCGGTGCGGGTGGTTGCCATGGTGGATGACTCCTGATCATGGGCGGATGGCGGTCTGTGGATCAGCTTAGTGATTCCGGCACGGTGTACGGCGGGAGCCGGACAGGCGGAATGCGGCGGTCCGTGAAGCGGCGGCGCACACTGGCCGAGCCGGGGCTGTTGGTCCGGGGGGCCGTGGTGGGACGCTGCCGGACATGGGGTCCATGGGGCGCTTACGAGGCGTACGGTACGTACGGACGCGGCTCGCGCGGACCGGCAGGTCCCGGGCCGGAACGACCCGGCGCGGCAGGCTGCTCGCGGCGGTGGGCGCCGCGGGCGCGGCGGTCGTCGCGGTGACCGCGTGTGAGCCGGCCGGCGGGCTGAACACCTCCTCCGTCGCCTATACCACCGACCAGGCGGGGACCGAGGCGCTGAAACGCGTCGGCGTGAAGGTGAGCTGGCTGAGCTGTACGGCGACCGTTCCGCGGGATCAGCGGACCACCGCCGGCGCCACCGCCTCGGCGAACCGCCACACCGTCGCCACCGTCGACTGCCAGGGCCAGACCGTCCACGGCAGCCGGATCACCATCACCGGCCGGGTCACCTCCGAGGTCGACGGCCGCTGTGTACGCGGGCGGCTGACCGCACGGGTCGCCGGGCAGGTCGTCTTCCAGGTGGGCGTGCTCGGCAACTGCGACGCGGACGAGCCGACCGGCAGCCCGCGGCCGACCGTCACCCACACCGTCCAGCCGCCCAGCAGCGGCCACACCTCACACGAGCCGCCGTACACACCGCCCGTCACGGTCACCGTCACCGCGCAGCCGTCGGACCCGGAGCCCGATCCGGACCCGTCGCCCAGCGACACCTGTTCGGACGACTCGCACGACCACGACGGGCAGGGCGGCCACGACGGCCGGAACGACCAGAACGGCAACGGCCACGGTCACGACGACGGCAACCACGACGACCAGGGCAACCAGGACGGCAACGGCCACGACGACGGCAACCACGACGACCAGGGCAACCAGGACGGCAACGGCCACGACGACGGCAACCACGACGGCCGGAACGGCGACGGTCACGACGGAAAGGACGGCCATAAGCCGACCTGGGCCGCGGACCACTGATCACCCGTCCGGCGCGCCGTCCCGGCCCTCCCGCCACCGGACCGGCCGCCGCACGACCTCTCACGGGCGGCCCGGTAACATCCGACCCGTAGACGTGACGGCGATCCGGGAGGAGCCCACCGGTGGCGGGAGAACCACAGGCCGACTGCCTGTTCTGCAAGATCGTGGCCGGCGAGGTGCCCGCGACGATCGTGCGGGAGACCGAGACGACCGTCGCCTTCCGGGACATCAGCCCGCAGGCGCCGACGCACGTTCTGGTCATCCCCAAGGTGCACTACGCCAACGCCGGTGAGCTGGCCGCCGCCGAGCCGCGGATCGCCGGTGAGGTGCTGAGCGAGGCCGCCGCCGTGGCCGCCGACGAGAAGGTCGACGGGACGGGGTACCGCATCGTCTTCAACACCGGCCCCGGCGCGGGCCAGACGGTCTTCCACGCCCACGCGCACGTCCTGGGCGGCCGCGACCTCCAGCGCCTGGTCTGACGGGGCGGGAGTCCGAGCGCCGTGTCCGTACGCGAGTTCGTCGTCCTCGGCACCGCCAGCCAGGTGCCCACCCGGCACCGCAACCACAACGGCTACCTGCTGCGGTGGGACGGCGAAGGCATCCTCTTCGACCCGGGGGAGGGCACCCAGCGGCAGATGCTGCGGGCCGGGGTCGCCGCGCACGACATCAACCGGATCTGCGTCACCCACTTCCACGGTGACCACTCGCTCGGGCTCGCCGGGGTCATCCAGCGCATCAACCTCGACCGGGTGCCCCACCCGGTCACCGCGCACTTCCCGGCGAGCGGCCGGCGCTTCTTCGACCGGCTGCGCTACGCCACCGCCTACCGCGAGACGGTGCGGCTGGCCGAGGAGCCGGTGGCCGCCGACGGGGTGCTGGCCGACACGCCCTCGTACGCCCTGGAGGCGCGCAAGCTCTCCCACCCGGTCGAGGCGTACGGCTACCGCCTCATCGAGCCGGACGGGCGCCGGATGCTGCCGGAGAAGCTCGCCGCGCACGGCATCGCCGGGCCGGACGTCGGCCGGCTCCAGCGGGAGGGCGCGCTCGACGGCGTCACCCTCGACGAGGTCAGCGAGGTCCGGCGCGGCCAGCGGCTCGCCTTCGTCATGGACACCCGGCTGTGCGACGGGGTGCACGCGCTCGCCGAGGGCTGCGACCTGCTCGTCATCGAGTCCACGTTCCTGGACGAGGACGTCCGGCTGGCCAAGGAACACGGTCACCTGACGGCGGGCCAGGCGGCGCGCGTCGCCGCCGGGGCGGGCGTGCGCCACCTGGTCCTCACGCACTTCTCGCAGCGCTACTCGGACCCGTCGGAGTTCGAGCGCCAGGCCCGGGCGGCCGGCTTCGAAGGAGAGCTGACCATCGCCCGCGACCTGATGCGCGTCCCGGTCCCCAAGCGCACCTGAGGACGGGACGCGTACGCCGCCCGGTGGATCAGGGCAGGAAGTACATCGGGTTCGGCAGCTTGAAGGTCTTGTCGGCGTAGCCGCCGTTCAGGTCGCTGTACTGGTCGCCGAAGTTGGCGACGATGTCGTAGCCCCGCGACTCGATGTGCTTGCGGGTGCCGGACTTGAACTGGACCGTCGTGCAGTTGGCGCCGCACGGCAGGTAGGCCGGCGGGTTCTTCTTGTCCTTCAGGAAGACGTGCGTGCGGTCGAGCGGCACCTTGTAGCCGACGTTCTTGAGGTTGCGCACGCTCCACTCGCGCTGCGCCTCCTTGCGGCCGGTGACGAAGAAGACCTCGTACCCCTTGCCGCGGGCCCAGTTGACGAGCCGGTCCATGCCGAAGACCGGCGCCATGTCGGTGCTCGCCAGGTACTTGTCCTGGGCCGCCTCGGTGTGGTGGAAGCCGACCTGGAGCTCGTAGTTGTACGTCAGCAGCGTCGTGTCGTCCATGTCCAGGACGATGGCGGGCTTGCCGTGGTGCTTCTTGCCGGCGGCCTTGGCCAGGTAGTTCCGGGCCGAGTCGGTGATGCCGCGCACCTGCTTGGCGTAGTTGCTGCGCGGCGAGGCGTAGTGCTGCCCGTTCGCGGCCACCGTGTCGCCGTAGTACGCCTTGATCTTGTCCTGTACCTGGGTGAGGTTCGGTACCTCCTTGTCCGTACGCGGTACGGAGTGTTCGGCGGTGGCCTGGCCGACGCCGAACGCCGCGGTACCGGCGACGACCGCGGTGACGGCCGCGGCACCGACACGGACACGGCGGCGGGAGAGGAGGGGGTGGCGCATGTGCAGCTCCTAGCTGGACCGGTGGGGGCCACCTAGGTTTAACAGAGCGTTTATGCGGACATCTACGCGCGAAGATTCAATGGTTGGTAAAGGCTGTCCGGTTCTCGTGGCCGGACCCGGCCCCGCGTCCCCGTCGGCGCCGTTGACGCTGTTCATCCGCCTCCCTACGCTCCGTCCCCATGGATGGACACCGTCTACGTACGGAAATCCGGCCCACGCCGCCTCACCGGCCGGCCGCCGCCCCGCCGGCCACCGCCATCACCGCCGTCCACCTCACCCCGGTGCTCGTCGCCGACCCGCCCCTGCTCAATGTGCAGGGCGTCCACCAGCCTTACACCCCCCGCCTCATCATCGAAGTGACCACGGCGGGCGGCGCGACCGGACTCGGCGAGACCTACGGCGACACCGCGTACCTCGATCTGGCCCGCCCCCTCGCCTACGCGCTGATCGGCCGTCAGGTCACGGACCTGAACGCGCTGCCGCTCCTCGCGGCCGAGGTCTGCGGCGACTCCCCGGCGGCCACCGGCGCCGAGGACGTCACCGCGGGCGGTCTGCGCGGCGTGCGGACCGCCGACAAAATGCGGCTGTCCGTCGTCTCCGGCTTCGAGGTGGCCTGCCTGGACGCCTGGGGCCGGCACGCCGGGCTGCCCGTGCACGCCCTGCTCGGCGGCAAGGTCCGCGACCACGTCGAGTACAGCGCGTACCTCTTCTACCGCTGGGCCGCCCACCCCGGCGGCCGCGGTGAGCCCGACGACTGGGGCGCGGCCCTCGACCCGCCCGGCATCGTCACCCAGGCCCGCCGCTTCCACGACACGTACGGCTTTGGCTCCTTCAAGCTCAAGGGCGGCGTCTTCGAGCCCGCACAGGAGATCGCCGCGATCCGGGCCCTGGCCGCCGCCTTCCCCGGTCACCCCCTGCGCCTCGACCCGAACGGCGCCTGGAGCGTCCGCACCTCCCTCCACGTCGCCCGCGAACTCGGCGATGTCCTCGAATACCTGGAGGACCCCACCGGCACCACCGCCCACATGGCCGAGGTCGCGTCCCGTACGGACCTCCCGCTGGCCACGAACATGTGCGTCACCACCTTCGCCGAGATCCGCGAAGCCTTCACCCGCGGCGCCGTCCAGGTCGTCCTCTCCGACCACCACTACTGGGGCGGCCTGCGCAACACCCGCGACCTGGCCGCGATCTGCCGCGCCTTCGGCGTCGCCCTGTCCATGCACTCCAACACCCACCTGGGCATCAGCCTCGCCGCCATGACCCACGTCGCCGCGACCGTGCCCGACCTCGCGTACGCCTGCGACACCCACTACCCCTGGCAGACGGAGGACGTGCTCACCGAACGCCCCGCCTTCCGGGACGGCCGCCTCGCGGTCACCGACACGCCCGGTCTCGGCGTCACCCTCGACCGCGACCGCCTCGCGGCCCTCCACGCACGCTGGCTCGCCGACGACGGCACCCTGCGCGACCGCGACGACGCGGCGGCGATGCGGGCGGCCGACCCGGGATGGGCGGTGCCCCGGATGCCGCGGTGGTGAGCGGTGGTGGGCGGTGCGCCCCGGCCGCCGACGGGCCGGCGCTCCCGGCGGCCGGGGCGCGTACCGTATTCATCCCGTACGTGATCTTTGGAGGGAGCTGTACCGATGGCACAGGAAGTGCGTGGCGTCATCGCGCCGGGGAAGAACGAGCCGGTGCGGCTGGAGACGATCCTGGTGCCGGACCCCGGGCCGGGTGAAGCCGTGGTGAAGGTGCAGGCGTGCGGGGTGTGCCACACCGATCTGCACTACAAGCAGGGCGGGATCAACGACGACTTCCCGTTCCTGCTGGGGCACGAGGCGGCCGGCGTCGTGGAGGCCGTGGGCGCGGGCGTCACCGACGTGGAGCCCGGTGACTTCGTGATCCTCAACTGGCGCGCGGTGTGCGGCACGTGCCGGGCCTGCAAGCGCGGCCGCCCGCAGTACTGCTTCGACACCCACAACGCCCGCCAGAAGATGACCCTCAAGAACGGCACGGAGCTGACGCCCGCGCTCGGCATCGGCGCCTTCGCGGACAAGACACTGGTCGCGGCCGGACAGTGCACCAAGGTCGACCCCGAGATGTCCCCGGCGGTGGCCGGGCTGCTCGGCTGCGGCGTGATGGCCGGCATCGGCGCGGCCGTCAACACCGGCGCGGTGGGCCGCGGCGACTCCGTCGCGGTGATCGGCTGCGGTGGCGTGGGCGACGCGGCGATCGTCGGCGCGCGGCTGGCCGGCGCGTCCCGGATCATCGCCGTGGACGTGGAGGACCGCAAGCTCTCCATGGCCAAGACGATGGGCGCCACCCACACCGTCAACTCGCGCGCCGCCGACCCGGTCGAGGCGATCCGCGAGCTGACCGGCGGCTTCGGCGCGGACGTGGTGATCGACGCGGTGGGCCGCCCCGAGACGTACCGGCAGGCGTTCTACGCGCGTGACCTGGCCGGCACCGTCGTGCTGGTCGGCGTGCCGACGCCGGAGATGAAGCTGGAGCTGCCGCTGCTGGACGTGTTCGGCCGCGGCGGCGCGCTGAAGTCGTCCTGGTACGGCGACTGCCTGCCGTCCCGCGACTTCCCGATGCTGGTCGACCTGCACCAGCAGGGCCGCATCGACCTGGCCGGCTTCGTGACCGAGACGATCGGCATCGAGGACGTCGAGCAGGCCTTCGAGCGGATGCACCACGGCGACGTGCTGCGCTCGGTGGTGACGCTCTGATGGCGGCCCGCATCGACCACCTCGTCACCTCCGGCACGTTCTCGCTCGACGGCGGTACGTGGGACGTGGACAACAACGTGTGGATCGTCGGGGACGACATCGAGGCGGTCGTCATCGACGCCGCGCACGACGCCGACGCGATCCACCAGGCCCTGGACGGCCGGACGCTGCGCGCGATCATCTGCACCCACGCGCACAACGACCACATCGACGCCGCCCCGGCACTCGCCACCCGCACCGGCGCGATGATCCACCTCCACCCGGACGACCTGCCGCTGTGGAAGCAGACCCACCCGGACCGGGCGCCCGACGAGTCGCTGGCGGACGGCCAGGTGCTGACCATCGGGGGCGTCGACCTGACCGTGCTGCACACCCCCGGCCACGCACCCGGCGCGGTGTGCCTGTACGCGCCGGAACTGGGCGAGCACGGCACGGTCTTCACCGGCGACACCCTCTTCCAGGGCGGCCCCGGCGCCACCGGCCGCTCCTTCTCCGACTTCCCGACCATCGTCGGCTCGATCCGGGAGCGGCTGCTGACGCTGCCCCCGGAGACCGAGGTCCGTACGGGACACGGCGACGGCACGACCATCGGCGCGGAGGCACCGCACCTGGACGAGTGGATCAAGCGGGGCCACTGATCCGCCCGGAGACGTCAGCGGGTGGCCGCCCGCTCCAGAATGCGGGCGGCCACGGCCGGCGAGTCCACCAGCGGGTGCAGCGCCATCGCGCGCAGCGCCGCGTCCCGGTCCTTGAACTCCGCCGCCTCGACGGTCGCCAGCTCCACGGCCTTGAGCTGGAGCATCAGCCCCAGCTGGTCCTCGCGCAGGGGCGCGCACGGCAGTGGCCGGGCGCCCCGCGCGTCCACCTCGCACACCGTCTCGATGATCGCCTCGGGGGCGAGCTGCGGCACGGTCGTCCCGTTGCGCACGTTCAGGATCAGGCGCGCGTGCCGGTCGCCCGCGATGGCGCGCATGACCGCCAGCGCCACCTGGTCGTAACCGCCGCCCTCCAGGTCGCAGGTGTCGCGCTGCCAGCCGCCGGTCGCCTCCCGGCTGTGCGCCATGTACGTCTCCTCGCGCTCCAGCCGGGTCCGCTCCCACAGCGCGTACGCCTCCTCGGGAGAGGCACCGGAAGCCGCCTCGAAGAAGCCGCCCTGCTGCTGGTCCAGGAACTCTCCGCGCGTCTCCTCGGTGTGCACCAGAGAAGCGAGCGTCTCCCGGCGGAAGTAGTAATAGTGCAGATATTCGTTGGGGATCGAGCCCAGCGCCCGCAGCCACTCGGCGCCGAAGAGCTTGCCCTCCTCGAAGGAAGTGAGGGCGCCCGGATCGGCGAGCAGGGCCGCCAGCAGGTCCGTGCCGTCCTCGGCGGCCAGCGAGCGCAGCCACCCGAGGTGGTTGAGCCCGACGTAGTCGTACGTCACCCGGCCCGGATCGGCGCCCGCGGCCCGCGCCGCCCGCCGCACCAGCCCGACCGGCGAGTCACAGATGCCGATCACCCGCTCGCCCAGCACCTGGGCCATCGCCTCGGTGACGGTCCCCGCCGGGTTGGTGAAGTTGACGACCCAGGCGTCCGGCGCCAGCGCCGCCACCCGCTCGGCGATCCGCAGCGCGACGGGCACCGTGCGCAGTCCGTACAGCACACCGCCCGCGCCCACCGTCTCCTGCCCCAGCACGCCCGCGTCCAGCGGAATCCGCTCGTCCGCGATCCGGCCCGCGGTGCCGCCGACCCGGATCGCGGAGAAGACGAAGTCGGTGCCGCGCAGCGCCTCGTCCAGCGAGCCGGCGATCCGTACGCGGACGGGAGACGGCTTCCCCGGTCCGCTCCGCCGCTCGGCCTGCCGGGCCAGTACGGAGGCGATCACGGCCACCCGCCGCGGATCGGTGTCGTACAGCGTCACCTCGGAGACGGCCTGCGCGGGATCGTCCAGGAGCGCGCGGTGCACGAGCGGTACCCGGAAACCCCCGCCGCCCAAAATCGTGAGCCTCATGGGCCGGAACGTACCGCAAGCATCGGGCACACTGGCGGCACGCGCACACAGAGAGAGGGGCAGGCACGGTGAGCGCACACGATGTCCAGCGGACCCCTGGAAGCGGACCGGGCGGCCACGTACCGCCGGGCCCCGCGCCCGCGCTCGACCCGCTCGCCGCCGTACGCGCCGACGGCGACCCGGCCACCGACGTCTACCTCACGGGCACGGTCTTCCTGGACATCATCTTCACCGGCCTGGACTCGGCCCCGGTACGCGGCACGGAGTCCTGGGCGCGCGGCATGGGCTCCAGCCCCGGCGGCGTCGCCAACATGGCCACCGCGCTGGCCCGCCTGGGCCTGCGCACCTCGCTCGCCGCGGCCTTCGGCGACGACATGTACGGCGAGTACTGCTGGGAGGCCCTGGAGCGCGGCGAGCACGTCGACCTGTCGATGTCCCGCACCGTCGCCGGATGGCACTCGCCGGTCACCGTCTCCATGGCGTACGAGGGCGAGCGCACGATGGTCTCGCACGGCCATGAGGCGCCCAGCGGCCCCGCCCGCACCGCCTTCGACGGCAAGCACGCGCCGGGCTGCCCGCCGCCCTCGCGGGCCTGCGTCGCCTCGCTGACGCCCGGCAGCCCCGAGGGCTGGCTCGGCTGCGCCGCCCGCCGCGGCAGCCGCATCTTCGCCGACGTGGGCTGGGACGACACCGGCCGCTGGGACCCGGCCGACCTGGCCGAGCTGGAGCATTGCGAGGCCTTCCTGCCCAACGCGGAGGAGGCGATGCGCTACACCCGCCTGGACTGCCCGCGCGCCGCCGCCCGCAAGCTGGCCGACCTGGTGCCGGTCGCCGTGGTGACGCTGGGCGCCGAGGGCGCGTACGCGGTCGACGGGCGGACCGGCGAGACCGCCGAGGTGCCCGCCATCGCGGTGGAGGCGATGGACCCGACCGGCGCCGGCGACGTGTTCGTGGCGGGCTTCGTCACCGGCTCGCTGGCCGGCTGGCCGCTGGCCGACCGCCTCGCCTTCGCCGGACTGACCGCCGCGCTGTCCGTACAGGAGTTCGGCGGTTCGCTGTCCGCGCCGGGCTGGGTGGAGATCGCGGCGTGGTGGCAGCGGGTGACCGCGGCGGGGGCGTACGGACGCACGCCGGACGGCGGCGCGGCGCGCGCCCACGACATCCAGGACGCCGCCGCGCTGCGCCGCCGCTACGCCTTCCTGGACGCCCTGCTGCCCACCGCGGCCCGCTCCTGGCCGCTGGCCCGCGCGCTGCCGACGATCGGATTCCGCCGCCCCGCGTGAGCGGCCCGTCACGTGGGGAACAGGGGAACAAGGGAACGCCGGAAAAGGCTTCGGGCTTGTCAGTGCACCGTCGTACCCTTGGTATCCCAAGGAGCCGAGCCGCGGGGCAGCAGTCCGCGGCGCAACGAATGGGGGATGAGCAGGCCACAGAGCCGGCCCATGACTCAGACACCTACACGACCGCAGGCGCACGCCCAGTTCACCGTCCCCGCCAAGCACCCGATGGTGACGGTCCTGGGGTCCGGAGACGCCCTGCTGCGGGTCATCGAGAACGCGTTCCCGGCCACCGACATCCACGTACGGGGCAACGAGATCCGGGCGACCGGCGACCCCGCGGAAGTGGCCCTGATCCAGCGCCTCTTCGACGAGATGATGCTGGTCCTGCGCACCGGCCAGCCGATGACGGAGGACGCGGTGGAGCGCTCCATCGCGATGCTGCGGACGGCGGCGGACGGCGGGGGCGCGTCGAGCGAGACCCCCGCCGAGGTGCTCACCCAGAACATCCTGTCCAACCGCGGCCGCACCATCCGCCCCAAGACCCTCAACCAGAAGCGCTACGTCGACGCCATCGACCAGCACACGGTCGTCTTCGGCATCGGCCCCGCCGGCACGGGCAAGACCTACCTCGCCATGGCGAAGGCTGTCCAGGCCCTCCAGTCCAAGCAGGTCAACCGCATCATCCTGACCCGTCCCGCCGTCGAGGCCGGCGAGCGCCTGGGCTTCCTCCCCGGCACCCTCTACGAAAAGATCGACCCGTATCTGCGCCCCCTGTACGACGCCCTGCACGACATGCTGGACCCGGACTCGATCCCCCGGCTGATGGCGGCGGGGACGATCGAGGTGGCGCCGCTCGCATACATGCGTGGTCGCGCGCAACCGACCTTCACGAACGTCCTGACCCCGGACGGCTGGCGCCCCATCGGCGACCTTCAGGTGGGCGATCTCGTCATCGGGTCGAACGGCGAGCCCACCCCGGTCCTCGGCGTCTATCCGCAGGGCGAGAAGGACATCTACCGCGTCACCGCACAGGACGGTTCCTGGACCCTGTGCTGCGGCGAGCACCTGTGGACGGTCCGCACCGCGTCGGACAAGCCGTGGCGGGTCCTCGAAACCAAGGAGATGATCGGCAACCTCCGCGCGGCGCATGCTCGCCGTTACGAGCTGCCGATGCTCACGGCGCCGGTCTGCTTCCCCGAGCGTGCCGTCCCCATGGACCCGTACGCCCTGGGCCTGCTGCTCGGAGACGGCTGCCTCACGGGCAGCACGACGCCTTCGTACGCCACCGACGACCCCGAACTCGCCGTCGCACTCGAAGCGGCACTTCCCGGTATGACCCTCCGGCGGAAGAGCAGCGTCGATTACGTGCTGAACCGTGTGAAGGCACCGGGCGATGTCGTCACGCTGGAGAACCCGGTCACGGGAGCGCTCCGGGCCCTGGACCTGCTCGGCACCCGGTCGTACTCGAAGTTCGTGCCGGACAACTACCTCCAGAACTCCGCGGAGGTCCGTCTCGCCGTCCTCCAGGGACTGCTCGACTCTGACGGCGGTCCGGTGACGCAGGCCGACCGGACCTGCCGTATCCAGTACACGACGACCTCGATCCTGCTCCGGGACGACGTCATCGCGCTGGTCCGGTCACTGGGGGGTGTCGCCTACAGCCGCCGCCGGGCGGCCGAGGGCCGGAAGCCGGGACGGGCGAACGGCCGCGACGTCGGCTACCGCCGGGACGCCCACGTCATCGACATCCGTCTCCCCGAGGGCATCGAGCCCTTTCGCCTCGCCCGCAAGGCCGAGAAGTACCACGCGGCCGGGGGCGGCGGACGCCCGATGCGGTTCATCGACTCCATCGAGCCGGCGGGCCGCGAGGAAGTGGTGTGCATCCAGGTGGCGGCGGAGGACTCGCTGTACGTCACACAGGATTACCTGCTGACGCACAACACCCTCAACGACGCCTTCATCATCCTCGACGAGGCCCAGAACACGAACCCCGAGCAGATGAAGATGTTCCTCACCCGGCTCGGCTTCGACTCGAAGATCGTGATCACGGGTGACATCACGCAGATCGACCTGCCCGGCGGCACGAAGAGCGGTCTCAAGCAGGTGCAGGAGATCCTGGAGGGGCTGGACGACGTGCACTTCTCGCGCCTCACCAGCCAGGATGTCGTCCGGCACAAGCTGGTCGGCCGTATTGTCGACGCGTACGAGAAGTACGACAGCCAAAACGGCCGGCGAACCTGAGAAACGAGAAGCAGCACTTCATGTCGATCGACGTCAACAACGAGTCCGGAACGGACATCGACGAGCAGGCGATCCTGGACGTCGCCCGCTACGCCGTGGCCCGGATGCGCATCCACCCGCTCTCCGAGCTGTCGGTCATCGTCGTGGACGCCGACGCCATGGAGCAGCTCCACCTCCAGTGGATGGACCTCCCCGGCCCGACCGATGTCATGTCCTTCCCGATGGACGAGCTGCGTCCGCCGGCCAAGGACGACGAGGAGCCCCCGCAGGGGCTCCTCGGTGACATCGTGCTGTGCCCGGAGGTCGCCAAGAAGCAGGGCGAGGAGGCGCCGACCCGGCACAGCATGGACGAGGAGCTCCAGCTGCTGACCGTGCACGGCGTGCTGCACCTGCTCGGGTACGACCACGAGGAGCCCTCGGAGAAGGCCGAGATGTTCGGCCTCCAGGCGGCGATCATCGACGGCTGGCGCGCCGAGCGCGGGCTGACCGGGCCGTCCCCGGCCCCGACCGTCACCTGACGGCGGGGGCTCCGGTGACCACCCAGCTGATCGCGGTCGCGGTCCTCCTCGTCGTCGTCGCCTGGCTCGCGGCCTGCGCCGAGGCGGGCCTCGCCCGTACGACGAGCTTCCGGGCCGAGGAGGCCGTACGGTCCGGGCGGCGCGGCAGCGCGAAGCTGGCCGCCGTCGCCGCCGACCCCGTGCGCTACCTGAACGTGGCGCTGCTGGTGCGCGTCGGCTGCGAGATGGCGGCCGGCGTGCTGGTGACGTACGCCTGCCTGCGCTCCTTCGACAAGACGTGGCAGGCGCTGACCGTGGCCATCGCGGTGATGGTGCTGGTCTCGTACGTCGCGGTCGGCGTCTCGCCCCGTACGATCGGCCGCCAGCACCCGCTGAACACCGCCACCGCCGCGGCGTACGTCCTGCTGCCGCTGGCCCGGATCATGGGCCCGATCCCGCGGCTGCTGATCCTCCTGGGCAACGCGCTCACCCCCGGCAAGGGCTTCCGCCAGGGCCCCTTCGCCTCCGAGGCCGAGCTGCGCTCGCTGGTGGACCTCGCGGAGAAGGAGTCGCTGATCGAGGACGAGGAGCGCCGGATGGTGCACTCCGTCTTCCAGCTCGGCGACACCCTCGTACGCGAGGTGATGGTGCCGCGTACGGACCTGATCTCCGTCGAGCGCTTCAAGACCATCCGCCAGGCGCTGACCCTCGCGCTGCGCTCCGGTTTCTCCCGTATCCCGGTGACCGGCGAGAACGAGGACGACGTGGTCGGCATCGTGTACGTGAAGGACCTGGCCCGCAAGGTGCACATCAGCCGGGACGCCGAGACGGAGCTGGTCTCCACGGCGATGCGCCCGGCGGTCTTCGTACCCGACACCAAGAACGCCGGTGACCTGCTGCGCGAGATGCAGCAGGACCGCAACCACGTGGCGGTCGTCATCGACGAGTACGGCGGTACGGCCGGCATCGTGACGATCGAGGACATCCTGGAGGAGATCGTCGGCGAGATCACCGACGAGTACGACCGGGAGCTGCCGCCCGTCGAGGACCTCGGCGACGGCCGCTACCGGGTCACCGCCCGGCTGGACATCGGCGACCTCGGCGAGCTGTACGGCTTCGCCGAGCTGGACGACGAGGACGTGGAGACGGTCGGCGGCCTGCTCGCCAAGCATCTGGGCCGCGTCCCCATCGCCGGCGCCACCGCCGAGATCGACCTCAGCGACAACCCGTCCGCCCTCTCGCCGAAGGCGCTGCGGCTGACCGCCGAGGCCCCGGCCGGCCGCCGCAACAAGATCGTCACGGTGCTCTGCGAGCCGGTCAGGGGCGATGCGGACGAGGCGGCGGCCGGGCAGGACTGACGGCGGGGACGGGGCGGCCTCCGGTCAGGTCCGGCCGCGGCGGCGAAGCCGTATCCGCTCAGGGCCGACCGCCACGAGCAGCCCGGCGAGCGCGGTGCCGGCCCCGGTGGCCACCACGGCCGGCCAGCCGCCGCCGGACCACGCCACCGTCCCCACCAGCGATCCGACGGCGATGCCGAGGAAGCGCAGAGTGAAGTAGAGCGTGTTGAGGCGGCTGTGCAGCGCGGGGTCGAGCCCGAACAGCGCCGTCTGCGACGCGGCCTGGCTGCCCCAGACCCCGACGTCCAGGACGATCACTCCGGCGAGCAGCCAGGCCAGGGCGCTGCCGCCCGGCAGCAGGAGCAGCCAGCCCACGATCACCAGGCCGATCAGCGCGGCGAGCGCCCCGCGCCGCCCGAACCGGTCGGCCAGCCGTCCCGCGTAGGGCGAGGCCAGCGCGCTCGCCGCGGCCACCAGCCCGAACAGACCGATCCCGGTGGACCCGTACCCGTACCGCCGTTCCAACAGGAACGTCAGCGTCGTCCAGAACGCGCCGAACGCGACGCCCACCAGCGCCCCGGAGACAGTGATCCGCCGGACCGGCGGACGGCCCGCGAACAGCCGCGGCAGGGAGGCGAGCGTGGTCCGGTACGGGGCGGAGGCCGCCGCCGGGACGCGGGGCAGGGCGCGGCGCAGGACGAGCACGGTCAGCAGGGTCAGTACACAGGAGCAGCCGAAGACCGCGCGCCAGCCGACCTGCTCCGCCAGCGCCCCCGAGTAAGCGCGCGAGGCCAGCACCCCGACCAGCAGACCGGCCTGTACGGTGCCGACGACCCGGCCCCGGTTCGCCTCGCCGCCGCCCGCGGCCAGCGCGACGGCGAGCGGGGTGACCAGCTGCGGTACGGGCGAGAGCAGGCCGACCGCGAAGCCGGCCACCGCCAGCCAGGCGACGGTCGGTGCGAGGGCGCAGGCGGCGAGTGCGAGAGCGGAGGCCGTGCCGAGGCCGAGGATCAGCCGTCGCCGGTCGTGGCTGTCGCCCGCCGGGACCAGCAGCAGGATGCCGGCCGCGTAGCCGAGCTGGGTGGCGGTGGGGACCGCGCCGAGGACGTCCGGGGCCACCCCGAACGAGGCGGCGGCGGCGCCCAGCAGCGGCTGGTTCAGATAGACGTTGGCGGCGGTGACGGCACTGGTCGCGGCGAGCAGCAGCGCCGTCGGACGGGTCAGGCCGGGGCGGGGCGGGCAATCGGTGCGCGGGGGAGCGGAAGCGGATTGTTCGGTCACATGGGTGGACGCTAAGCCGGGCGCGCCCTGGCAGGCTTGCGTTGTAGCGCCAACATCTGTCGAGAACGTGCCAAGCGCGGACGAGGGCGGAGGCGAGCGCACGGGGCCGGGAACGAGGCGAGCGTGAGTACGGGAAAGAGGCGAGCGCGTGTACGGGAAGAGCGAGGACCGCGAGGACTACCAGAACGTGCCCCG